>CALMMQ010000046.1 GCA_937868725.1 uncultured Pleomorphomonas sp. | reverse complement strand
ACGCCGGCCGAACGCCGGTGGCGGAGCCCGCCACCGGGGACCTCAGTTCACCCGAGACGGGCGTTGCGGGCGATGCGCCGCTGCATCTGGTCGAGCACCACGGCGCCGACGATGACGACACCCTTGATGACCATCTGCCAGAACTCGGACACGCCCATCATGACGAGACCGTCGCTGAGCACGCCGATGACGAAGGCGCCGACGATGGTGCCGCCGATGGTGCCGCGACCGCCGGACAGCGAGGTGCCGCCCAGCACGGCGGCGGCGATGGCGTTCATCTCGAAGGTTTCGCCGGACGCCGGATGCGAGGCGACGAGCTGCGAGGAGACGACCAGACCGGCGACGGCGGCACAGAGACCCGACACCATGTATACGACCAGCTTGACGCGGTTGACGTTGACACCCGACAGCGTGGCGGCGCGCTCATTGCCGCCGACGGCGTAGATCTGGCGGCCGAACGGCGTCTTGAGGGCGACGTAGGCGGCGATCAGCGCCAGCACCAGCAGCAGCCAGATCGACAAGGGAATGCCGAGGATGGTGCCGGCGCCCAGCGTCGGGAAACCTTCGTTGCCGAGATCGGCCTTGCCGACCAGGTTGGGGAAGGTGGCGCCACCGGACATCAGCAGCGCCGTGCCGCGGGCGACGTAGAGCATGCCGAGCGTGGCGATGAACGGCGCCACCTGCAGCTGCGTCACCAAGAGGCCATTGACCAGACCGACGAAGGTACCGACCAGCAGGGCGATGCCGATGATCTCCCAGACATTGGGATAGATGACGATGCCGAGGAGTTCGATGGGAATGCCGTAGAGCACCAGCGCGCCGGCCACCATGCCGACCAGGCCGACGATGGCGCCGACGGAAAGGTCGATGCCGCCGGTCAGGATGACGAAGGTCATGCCGATGGCCAGGAAGGCGTTGATGGCCACGTGCTTGGAGACGATGACGGCGTTGCCCACCGATACGAAGTTGGGCGCCATCAGGCAGAAGAAGACGACAACGGCGATCAGGGCGATGAACGTCCGGAGCTTGAGAATGAGGAGCAGCGCCGCGGACTGCCCTCCGGCGGGCTTGGCCGCAACGGCGGTGGTGGTTTCGGCCATGGTCACTTCTCCCCGGAATGCTGGTCGTGGGACAGGTCGGCTGCCGCGCCGTGCCCCTTCGTTGATGCTCTGACGATGGTCTCGTCGCTGGCGTCGTTGCCGTCGATGTCGGCGGTGATCCGCCCTTGCGACATGACCAGCACGCGATCGGCGACGGCGTGGATTTCCTTGAGATCGGAGGTGGCGAACACCACCGCGAGGCCCTGATCGGCCAGCTCGCGCATGGTGCGGAACACCTCTTCCTTGGCGCCGATGTCGATGCCGCGCGTCGGCTCGTCGAGCAGCAGCACCTTGGGCTCGGTCATCAGACTCTTGCCGATCACCACCTTCTGCTGGTTGCCACCCGACAGCGAGGTGATGGCGGTATCCGGCGACGGCGCCTTGATGCGCAGCGAACGGAACAGAACGTCGATGGCCTGACGTTCCGGCCGGTTCTGCACGGTGTAGAACTTCGTCACCTTGGCGAGGCTGGCGAGGCTGAGATTGCGGCCGACGGTGAGGTTCTGCACCAGACCGTCGCGCTGGCGATCCTCGGGCACCAGGAACAGGCCGGCGGCGATGCGGGCAGCCACCGACAGGTCCTGGATGTCGCGGCCGGCCAGCGAGGCCCGACCGCGCGCCTCGGGCCGGAGGCCGAACAGGCTCTCGAATAGTTCCGACCGGCCAGCGCCCAGCAGGCCGTAGATGCCGACGATTTCGCCGGCCCGGAAATCGATGGTGACGTCGTCGACGAGATAGCCGCCGCCGACGCGCGGCAGCTTGAAGCCGGCCACCGACAGCACGGTGTCGCCGACCTTGACGTCGCGGGCCTGACGCTTGGCGAAGTCGGAGGTGCCGAGCATCTGGCGGATGATCCAGGGGATCGACGCCTCGCCCTTGGGGGCGGTGGCCTGCAGACGGCCGTCGCGCAGCACGGTGAAATAGTCGCCGATGCGGATCAGTTCCTCGAGGCGGTGCGAGATGTAGATGATGGCCACGCCCGAGCGCTTGAGCTCGCCGATGACCCGGAACAGCACCTCGACCTCCGAGGCGCTCAGCGCCGACGTCGGCTCGTCCATGATCAGCACGCGGGCGTCTTCGGCCAGCGCCTTGGCGATCTCGACGATCTGCTGCTCGCCGATGCGGAGATCGCCGACCAGCGTGTCGGGGTCGATGTCGTGCTCGAGGCGGGCGAGCAGCTCGCGCGCCCGCTGGCGCTGGCGCGGCATGTCGATGTGCAGCCCGGCGCGGGTGATGTCGCGGCCGAGGAAGATGTTCTCGGTCACCGACAGGTTGGGGCAGAGGTTGAGTTCCTGGAAGACGATGCCAATGCCCTTGGAGGCGGCGTCGAGCACCGAGGAGAACGACACGACGTCGCCGCCCATGACAATGCGGCCCGACGTCGGCTGATCAACGCCGGCGAGGATGCGCATCAGCGTCGACTTGCCGGCGCCGTTCTCGCCGATCAGCACGTTGACGGAGCTGTCGTAGACCTCGAAGTCGACGTCTTCCAGCGCCACGGTGCCGGGGAAGACGCGGGTGATCTTCTCGGCCCGCAGCACGATCGCGGGGGAGGAACTGGCCTGGACCGCGCTCATCAGGCGCCTCCTGCCGGCCCGAGCAGGACCGGCGTCACCTGCACCTTGTCGGTGGCGGTGTTGAGCGAGAAGGCGCCGGTGAAGGCGATGTCCTGACCGACGGCGATGGCCTCGGCGGCGGCGGTGAATTCGGCGAGGGCGCGGGCGTTGAAGGCGCGGCCGACCTCGGCGAAGTCGATCTGGTTGGTGAAGTTCTGGAAGTTGATGAACGGCATGGCGTCGCGCAGGGCATTGCCCTTGAGCACCGGTCCGATCTGGATGGTGACCGGCACCGGCCCCTTGGCGGTGGCGATGTCGACAACGACGGTACCGGCGCGCGAGGCGGTGTTCTTCTCCTTGACGACGGCGTGGCCCTTGACGATGAAGCTCCAGGGGCTGCCTTCCTCGGCCGGGCGGTGGCCGAGCTTGGCGCCGGCGGCGTTGAGATCGGCGGCGACGGCGTCGAGCACCGTCTCGATGGGCACGGCCTTGTCGCGCAGCACCGGCAGCACGTCGCTGGACCAGAACTTGTCGACGACATCCTTGCCGTTGAACTTGTGCTCCGTGCCCTCGCCCTCACGGGCGATCGGCAGGATCTTGCAGCCGGCCAGCGCGGCGGCGGCCAGTACGGCCAGTACGCGGCGACGGGACGGCCCGGCAGCCGGCGAGACAGCGCCATCCGTTCCGGCCGGCAGCCGGCGCGGCAAGTGTCGTGCGGTCATGCTTTCCTCCCTTGGCAGGCTTCCACCCGCCAGACCTCATCCTTCTTTCGATTATTTTCGTTTTCTCGCATTTGTCAACGATGTTGAAGGCCATCACGGCAGATGCCGGTCGTGCACCCCGTTCACTGCCGTTCTATTGCGTTGAATTTGCCCAGATTCCCGGCTGTTTGGAATGGCAATGAACTTTCGGCCAGTGCCGCTGCGGTCTGTTGCCAACGCCTGCCAAGAAATAGTCTTTAGTCGCAAAAAATCAAAAGTGATCGCGTAGCAATCGCGCAGCTGTCATCGCCGCGGTCGAATCGACGCAGCAATGCGGCAGCGGCGCCCAGCGGGCGTTGCGGCAGGGATTTTGGCGGTCAGACGGCGACGATCAGCTCGATGCCGCGGCGCTCGAATTCCTTGGCATCCGAATCGGAAATGCCGTCGTCGGTGATGAAGGAATGGATGACGTCGAGGTTGCTGAGGCGGGTGAACGAGGTGCGGTTGATCTTGGTCGAATCGGCCACCAGGTAGACGTGGGCGGCCGCCTTGATCATCGCTTCCTTGAGCTGCAGGTCGGCGAACGACGGATAGGTCAGCCCGGCGTCGAGCGACACGCCGGCGGTGGCCAGAAACACCTTCGAGGCGAAGATGTTACGGAAATATTCAACGGACTTGTCGCCGCTGAGCGACAACGTCGGCGCCTTGAACTGGCCGCCGGGCATGTGCACGGCGTAGCCGGGAATGGCGCCGAGGATGATGGCAATGTTGAGGGCGTTGGTGATGACGGTCAGCGCTTCGCGCGTCACCAGGCGATGGGCGATCTCGGTGGTGGTCGAGCCGGCGTCGAGGATGATCGTCTCGCCAGTGCGCACCAGCGCCGCCGCCGCCGCGCCGATCTTGCGCTTCTTGTCCATGTTCTCGACGTGCTGCAGCGACATGGCGCCAACCTGCTGCTGCACCGTCTTGAGGTAGGCGCCGCCGTGCTCGCGCAGCACGTAGCCATCCTGTTCGAGGCGCTCGAGATCCTGACGGATGGTTGCCTCGGAAACGCGGAAGGCGGTCGACAGCTCGCGCACCCGCGCACTGCCTTCCTCTTGCAGCCATTCGAGAATCTTCATCCGGCGCGGTTCGGCAAGCAAGCCGGTCAGCGTCGGCGCCTGTTCGGAAACCGGCCGGCGCGCGGCGCTGGCGGTCGCCGATTCTTCCGTTTTCGATGCCATGGTGACCAATGCCGCCTTCGCTGTGTCTGCTGCCGTTTATAGCCGATTGCCTCAACCGCGCCAGTGCTTTTGCCCGACGCCGGCGCCACGATGCAAGGGACGGGCCGACGATTCCCACCGTTGGCCGCGCCGATGGTCGCCTTGCCCCAGGAAACCTATTGACAAAGATAGCGCAAGCAAACATCATCAAACAGAAAAATTCGATAGAAATCGCAAATCGCGACTTTTGGCTTAGGCGCCCGCGCAGCGGCGCCATCGGGAGGAAATGACATGAACGGTGTATTGAGCCGTCCGACCGGCCTCGGCCTGGTCATCGGCAGCCGGCAGTTCTTCAACGGCGCCCCCTGCATTCTGGCCCGTCAGCAGCTGGAGGCGCAGGTGGCCGCCATCGGCGCCCGCGGCTTCATCCCGCCGATCGAGGCCACCGTCAATGGCGCCGTGCAGACGCGCGCCGACGCCGAGCTCTACGCCCGCTATTTCGCCGACCATCGTGACGAGATCGACGGTCTGGTGGTGTCGCTGGCCAACTTCGGCGACGAGATCGCCGTCATCGAGCTGGTGCGCGCCGCTGGCCTCAACGTGCCGATCCTGCTGCAGGCCTGCAACGACACCTTCGACAAGGTCGACGTCAAGAACCGCCGCGACGCCTTCTGCGGCAAGATCTCGGTGGCCAACAACTTCTTCCAGTACGGCGTGCCGTTCAGCGAGACGACCAGCCATACCTCCGACCTCGACGGCGCCGAATTCGCCGCCGATCTCGACCGCTTCGCCCGCGTGGCCCGCACGGTGCGCGGCCTGCGCCACGCCCGCATCGGCGCCATCGGCGCCCGCACGGCGCCGTTCCAGACCATGCGCTATTCGGAAAAGCTGCTGCAGAAGCTCGGCGTCACCGTCATCCCCGTCGACCTCTCGGAGATCATCGGCCGGGCCAAGGCACTCGACGATCAGGCCGCGGCCGTCAAGGACAAGCTTACGGCGATCGGCGCCTACGGCCGCATCGACGGCCATGTCCGCCCCGAGCAGATCGTCCGTCAGGCCAAGTGGTCGATCGCCGTCGACGAATGGATCGCCGAGAACGACTGCGACGCCTCGGCCATCCAGTGCTGGCGGTCGCTGCAGGACAACTTCGGCTGCGCCACCTGCCTGTCGATGTCGATGATGGGCGAGAAGCTGATGCCGAGCGCCTGCGAGGTCGACGTGCTCGGCACGCTGTCGATGTACGCGCTGACGCTGGCCGCCGGCCAGCCGGCCGCCATTCTCGACTGGAACAACAACTACGGCTACGACGCCGACAAGTGCGTCGGCACCCATTGCGGCAACTATCCCAAGAGCTTCCTCGGCGTGACGCCCAACATCGGCGAGCTCGACGTGCTCGGCGAAACCATCGGCCGCGACAAGTGCTTCGGCGCCGTCAAGGGCAAGGTCGCCGCCGGCCCGGCGACGTTCCTGCGCTTCTCGTCCGATGACGGCGCCGCCACCATCAAGGCCTACGCCGGCGAGGGCGCCTTCACCGACGACCCCTACGGCATGGATGGCGGCATCGCCGTCATCGAGGTCAAGCGCCTGCGCCGCCTGCTCAAGGTGGTGACGCAGCACGGCTTCGAGCACCATGTCGCCATGGTGCGCGGCCACTGGGGCGAGGTGGTCGGCGAAGCCGTCGGCCGCTATCTCGACCTGCCACTCTACCTGCACAACAGCGAGCCGCTGCCGACGTTCGACTACCGCTGACGCCGATCAGGACAGGCCCGACGTTTCCCGTCGCCAACGGACGGCGGGAAACCCGGCTTCGGAGAAACATGATGTCTACACTCACCGCCTCGGTGCCCGCCGGCACCGGCGACCGGATCGCATTGATACGCGACAAGGCGCTCTGGATTCGCCGCCACGCCTTCAAGATGGTATTCGACGCCCAGCTCGGCCACCCCGGCGGCGACTTCTCGGCCGCCGACATTCTGGCGACGCTGTATTTCGGCGTCATGCGTTACGACCCCGCGGTACCGCGCGCCCCCGGCCGTGACCGCTTCATCATGAGCAAGGGCCATTGCACCGGCGCCATCTACGCCTGTCTTTGCGCCGCCGGCTATTTCCCCGAGGCCGAGCTTGCGACCTACATGCGGCCGCTGACGCGGCTGGCCGGCCACCCCAACCGCAACTACCTGCCGGGCATCGAGACCAACACCGGTCCGCTCGGCCATGGCTTCCCGGTGGGCGTCGGCATCGCCATCGCCGGCCAGCTCACCGGCAGCGATCACCGCACCTTCGTGCTGACCGGCGACGGCGAACTGCAGGAAGGCTCCAACTGGGAAGCGGCGATGACCGCCGGCCACCGCAAGCTCAACCGGCTGACGCTGATCGTCGACCGCAACCGGCTGCAGCAGGGGGCCCGCACCGAGGAAACGGCGGGGCTCGACCCGCTCGACGACAAGTTCCGCGCCTTCGGCTTCCACGTCGAGATGATCGATGGCCACGACGTCGGTGCCCTGCTCGCCGTGCTCGGAGCCGATCCGGCCGGCCGCGACAAGCCGCTCTGCGTCATTGCCAACACCGTCAAGGGCAAGGGCGTATCGTTCATGGAAGACAATGTGTCCTGGCATCACGGCGTGCCGAACCCCGAACAGTTCGCCCAGGCCATGAAGGAGCTGATCTGATGAGCGCCGCCCCCAGCACCGCCGCCGGCCGTTTCGACTGCCGCGACGCCTTTGCCCGCACCCTCGAGGAACTGGCCGAGGCCGATAGCCGCATCGTCACCGTCGTCAACGACAGCGTCGGCTCGTCCAAGCTCGGCGCCTTCAAGAAGCGCTGGCCGGACCGCACGGTCAACGTCGGCATCGCCGAACAGAACATGGTCGGCGTCGGCGCCGGCCTTGCCAACGGCGGTCTGGTGCCGTTCGTCTCGGCCGCCGCCTGCTTCCTGACCGGCCGCGCCCTCGAGCAGATCAAGGCCGACATCGCCTACTCCAACGTCAACGTCAAGCTGTGCGGCCAGTCGCCCGGCATCGGCTACGGCGAACTCGGCCCGACGCACCACTCGATCGAGGATCTGGCCTGGCTGCGGCTGTTCCGTGAGCTCAAGGTCATCGTGCCGGCCGATCCGTGGGAAACGGCCGAGGCGATGCGCTGGGCCGCCGCCCACGACGGACCGGTGTTCATCCGCGTATCGCGCTTCCCGGTGCCGGCGCTGGACCGCGCCCAGCCGACGTTCGCCCCCGGCAAGGCCGAGATGCTGCGATCGGGCGAGGACGTCGCCATTCTCGCCAACGGCGTCATGGTGCACCTGGCGCTGGCCGCCGCCGACCAACTGGCCGCCGAGGGCGTGGCCGCCCGCGTCGTCAACATGAGCTGGATGAACCCGCTCGATCAGGACGCCATCCTGGCCGCCGCCGCCACCGGCGCCGTGGTCACCGTCGAGGAGGCCTCGGTGCGCGGCGGTCTCGGCGGCGCCGTGGCCGAGGTGCTGGCCCTCAACCGGCCGGTGCCGATGGAAATCCTCGGTTTTCCGGACTTCTGCCCGACCGGCAGCGTCAAGTTCCTGTTCGATCGCTACGGCCTCAGCGCCGACGGCATCGCCGCCGCCGCCCGCAAGGCGATCGGCCGCAAGGTGCGGTCGTGAGCGCGCCGCTCATCCTGGCCATCGACCAGGGCACCACCAACACCAAGGCGCTGCTAGTGACCGCCGACGGCGCGGTGATCGCCAGCGCCTCGGCGCCGATGACAGTCAGCTATCCGCAGTCGGGCTGGGCCGAGCAATCGGCCACCGATCTCTGGCAGAGCGTGCGAACGGTGATCAACCAGCTCGCCGTCCACCCCGAGGCCGGACGCATCGCCGCGCTGGCCATCTCCAACCAGCGCGAATCGGTGATCGTCTGGGACCGGGCCACCGGCGCGCCCGTCGGTCCCTGCGTCATCTGGCAGTGCCGCCGCACCTCGGCGGCCTGCGAAGCGCTGATCGCCGCCGGTCACAACGACCTCGTCGAGAGGACCACCGGCCTCGCCATCAACCCGCTGTTCCCGGCCAGCAAGATCGCCTGGCTGCTCGACCGCGCCCCCGGCGGCCGCGCCGCCGCGGCGGCCGGACGACTGGCGGCTGGCACCGTCGACAGCTGGCTGCTGTGGAACCTCACCGGTGGCGCCGTCCACGCCACCGACCATTCCAACGCCGCACGCACGCAACTGTTCGACACCCGCCGTCTCGCCTGGAGCGACGAACTGCTGGACCTGTTCGGCGTGCCGCCATCGCTGCTGCCGGCGGTGGGTTCGTCCGACAGCCGCTTCGGCGTAACCGCCGCCGGCGCCACCGCCCTGCCGGCCGGTATTCCCATCCACGCCATGGTCGGCGATTCCCACGCCGCCCTGTTCGGCCACGGCGTGCGCACGCCCGGCTTCGTCAAGGCCACCTACGGTACCGGCACGTCGCTGATGTCGCTGGTGCCGACGCCGATCCGCTCCGGCCACGGCCTCTCCGGCACCATCGCCTGGTCGCTCGGCGGCAAGGTCAGCTATGCCATCGAGGGCAACATCTCGGTATCGGGCCAGACCGCCGCCTTCATGGCCGAACTGCTCGGCGTCGCCGACGCCAGTGCGCTCGGCGACCTCGCCGCCTCGGTGCCCGACAGCCACAGCGTCGTCTTCGTGCCGGCCCTGGTCGGGCTCGGCGCCCCCTGGTGGCGCAACGACGTGCGCGGCGAGATCACCGGTCTCGCCCTCGGCACCAAGCCGGCCCACGTCGCCCGCGCCGCCATCGAAGCCATCGCCTTCCAGGTGGCCGACGTGCTCGCCGCCATCGAGGCCGACATCGGCGCGCCGCTCGCCGGCCTGTCGGTGGACGGCGGCGCCTCGCGCAACGATCTGCTGATGCAGTTCCAGGCCGACATCATCGGCAAGCCGGTCCAGCGCGGCTCGGTGGCCGAACTGTCGGCGGTGGGAGCGGCGGCCATCGCCGGCATCGGCCTCGGGCTCGGCGATCGCGGCGGCGCGGCGGCGCAGCGGGTGTTCACGCCCGCCATCGACGCGGCGACGCGTCAGGGCCATCTCGACCGCTGGGCGGCGGCCATCGCCCACATCCTGTCCACCGGTCGCTGACCGGTCTGGCTCGTCTCGCCGCCTCAGGCGGCGAGATCGGCCACGACGGCGTCCAATACCGACGCACCGGCCGGCGTCGTGCGGATGCGGCCATCGGCCAGCACCTCGATCATGCCGTGGCTGAGAAGATCGGCGACGCGCCGCTCGTCGAAACGGCGGCCGGCGATGGCCTCGTAACGGCCGACGTCGATGCCCTCGACGAGGCGCAAGCCCATCAGCAGCATTTCATCCCCCGCCGATTCGCCGAAGATCGTCTCGGTCTCGATGACGCCGTTGCCGCAGGCGGCGACGCGCTCCATCCAGCGTTCCGGCTGACGTTCGGTGGCGGTGGCGAGCCGGGCCGTGGCGTCGTCGAGCACGATGCGACCGTGGGCGCCGGGGCCGACACCGACGTATTCGCCGTAGCGCCAGTAGAGCAGATTGTGCCGGCTCTCGCCACCGGGCGCGGCGTGGTTGGAAATCTCGTAGGCCGGCAGACCGGCGGCGGCAGTGATGGCGCGCGTCAGGTCGTAGAGATCGGCGGCGGCGTCGACGTCGGGCACGATGAGCTTGCCGGCGTCGCGCAGGCGGGCGAAGGCGGTGTCCGGCTCGATGGTCAGCTGATAGAGCGACAGGTGGTCGGCGGCAAAGCCGATGGCGCGCCTCAGCTCCGCCTCCCAGGCGGCGGCGGTCTGGTCCGGTCGGGCATAGATGAGGTCGAAGGACAGGCGCGGGAAGGTGGCGCGCGCCATCTCGACGGCGGCCAGCGCCTCCTCGACGTTGTGCAGGCGGCCGAGGAACTTCAGCGCCGCGTCGTCGAGGGCCTGCACGCCGAGCGACAGCCGGTTGACGCCGGCGGCGCGATAGCCGCGGAAGCGACC
Source organism: uncultured Pleomorphomonas sp. (assembly GCA_937868725.1). Taxonomy (GTDB): domain Bacteria; phylum Pseudomonadota; class Alphaproteobacteria; order Rhizobiales; family Pleomorphomonadaceae; genus Pleomorphomonas. The sequence goes on along the minus strand of CALMMQ010000046.1, from coordinate 82,495 downwards.
GGCATCGGCCGAGGACGGATTGGCCTCAAGGGTGATTTCCGCGTCGGCGGCGACGGTCCAATGACCGGCGATGGCCTCGAGCACCGTCGCGACCGCCTGCGGCCGCATCAGCGACGGCGTGCCGCCGCCGAGGAACACCGAGGTGACGGTGCGGCCCGGCGTCAGGGCGGCGTTGGCGGCCAGTTCGCGCCGGAAGGCGTCGAGATAGCCGTCCTCGTCGATGCCACGGGGCCGGACGTGACTGTTGAAGTCGCAGTACGGGCACTTGCGGGCACAGAACGGCCAATGGACGTAGACGCCAAAGCCGATGTCCGGCGTGCCCGCCGCAGCCGGCGCGATGGTGGCCAGGAGATCGCCGGGCGTACCGGTCATGGGCCGAATTCGGCCGGCAGCACCGCCTCGACCAGTTGCTTGAGCGAGCGCGAACGGTGCGACAAGGCCCCCGGCGCGCCGTGGATGGAACCGTGCTTTTCCGCTTCGGTCATTTCGCCGAAGGTGCGGCTTTCGCCGTCGGGCATGAATACCGGGTCGTAGCCGTGACCGTGACCGCCCGAACGCGGCGGCCAGACCAGCGTGCCCTCGCGCTCGCCGAGATATTCCTGGGTGTGGCCGTCGGGCCAGGCCAGGCAGAGCAGCGACACGAAGCGGGCGCGCCGCTGTTCCGGCCGGACGGCGCCGACCTTGAACAGCTCTTCCTCGACCAGGCGCATGGCCATCGACCAGTCGCGGTTGGGACCGGCCCAGTCGGCGGTGTAGACGCCGGGGCGACCATCGAGCGCTTCGACCATCAGGCCGGAGTCGTCGGCAAGCGCCACTTCGCCCGAGGCGGTGGCGGCGGCCAGCGCCTTGATGCGGGCGTTCTCGACGAAGGTGGTGCCGGTCTCCTCGGGCACCGGCAGGCCGAGCTCGCCGGCGGTGACGAGATCGAGCTCGACGTCGCCGAGCAGGAAGCGGAACTCCCGCACCTTGCCCTGGTTATGGGTGGCGACGATCAGTTTCCGGCTGTCGAGACGACGTTGTTCGCTCATCGGTTCGTCCTTCCGTTGTCGCCCTGACCGCTCAGCCGGCCAGCACCTGGCGCTGCTTGTCAATGAGTTCGGCAATGCCGGATTTGGCCAGCGCCATCAGCTCGGCCAGCTGGGCCTCGCTGAACGGCTCGCCTTCGGCGGTACCCTGGATCTCGACGATGCCACCCGAACCGGTCAGCACGAAGTTGGCGTCGGTCTCGGCGTTGGAATCCTCGTCGTAGTCGAGATCGAGAACGGCGGCGCCGTTGGAGATGCCGCAGGAGATGGCGGCGACGTGATCGCGCAGCACCTTGGCGCCGGCCGGGATCATGTTGCGCTTGCGCATCCACTCGATGCAGTCGTAGAGCGCCACGAAGGCGCCGGTGATCGAGGCGGTGCGCGTGCCGCCGTCGGCCTGCAGCACGTCGCAGTCGATGACGATCTGGCGTTCGCCGAGGGCAATGAGATCGACGACGGCGCGCAAGCTGCGGCCGATCAGCCGCTGGATTTCCTGGGTGCGGCCCGACTGCTTACCGGCCGCCGCCTCGCGACGCATGCGTTCGCCGGTGGCGCGCGGCAGCATGCCGTACTCGGCGGTGACCCAGCCCTTGCCGCCGCCGCGCAGCCAAGGCGGCACCTTCTCGTCGACCGAGGCGGTGACCAGCACGTGGGTGTCGCCGAACTTTACCAGGCAGGAACCCTCGGCATGGCGTGAGACGTGGCGTTCCAGGGATACGGCACGCAATTGATTGGGGGCTCGTCGGGACGGACGCATCATGTTCTCCGCAAGTCGCCCTTGGTTCGACTCCGACATTTGCCTCCGCCTGATACCGCCCTCGGCGCAAATGTCGGAGTCATTGGAACCACGAGCAAACGAATGACTCGAGTGGAACTTCTGAATTTGACATTTGAACCGGAGCTTGATGTCGGGGGGGACTCAAATGTCAAATTCGTTCCACTACGCTGATCCGGCGACTTGTAGACTGTGCCGGGAAGGCGCGTAAAGGGGCGAAGCGGTCGATTTCTCGGCCCCGGCGCTTCAATCGGGCCGGCGAGCGTGTATAAGGAGCCGACCACGGGAACAGAAACCGGCCGGCGACGGCGCGGCCGCCGCTCCCGCCCCGTTTGTTCCGCGTCCGCCGGTCGGGATCGCCACCCCGTTGCCGGGCGGATGATCGAGCCGAAAGAGCCGCCGCCTTGGCCAACCGCCCCATCGACCGACCGCACAAGGCGCCGCCCCGGCGCCCCGATCGGCCCGCCCCTCGCCATGATGCCGGTCCGGCCCGCCCGTCGGCCGCCCCGGCCCTCAAGCGGCCGCTGCCGCCGACACTCGGGCCGCGCCTGGCCAGCGAGGCCATCGGCAACGTGCTTGTCACCGACGGCTGGGATGATTACCGCCTCCTCGACATGGGCGAGGGCGAAAAGCTCGAACGCTACGGCGACCTCGTCGTTGCCCGGCCCGAACCGCAGGCCATGGGGCCGCGCCGCCTGCCGGCCGCCGTCTGGGCCGACGCCGGCGCCGCCTTCACCGGCGACACCGACGAGGAAGGCCCCGGCCGCTGGCGCAAGGCCGACGGCATCGGCGACGCCTGGCAGATGAGCGTCATGGACATTCCCATCACCTGTCAGCTGACCTCGTTTCGTCACGTCGGCATCTTCGCCGAGCAGATCGTCCACTGGCGCTGGATGGCCGAGCGCATCGCCGCCCGCCTCGCCGCCGGCGGCGAACGGCCGCGCCTGCTCAACCTGTTCGGCTACACCGGCATCGCCTCGCTGATCGCCGCCCGCGCCGGTGCCGAGGTGACACACGTCGACGCCTCGAAGAAGTCGGTGGCCTGGGGGCGCGACAATCAGGCGCTGGCCGGGCTCGAAGCCGCCCCGATCCGCTGGATCGTCGATGACGCCGTCAAGTTCACCGAGCGCGAGACGCGGCGCGGCCGGCTTTACGACGGCATTCTGGTCGATCCGCCGCGCTTCGGCCGCGGCCCGGACGGCGAGGTGTGGTCGCTCACCGAGGATCTGCCCTATCTCGTCGGCCTCGTCCGCGAGCTCATGAAGCCCGGTCCGAGCTTCATGACGCTGACCGCCTACGCCATCCGCGCCTCGTTCCTGTCCATCCACGAACTGGTGGCCGATCTCGTCGGCCACCGCCCGGGCACGCTGACGTCGGGCGAGCTGGCGGTGCGCGAAACCGGCCTTGAGGACACCACTGGCCGGCTGCTCTCCACCTCGATGTTCGCCCGCTTTGAAGGAAACTGAGCCATGACCGAGGGCGCCGCGGCCGGAACCGTCCGGCAGATCACGTCGCTGACCAATCCGCGCGTCAAGGACATCCGGGCGCTGTCGATGAAGAAGACGCGCGATGAAACCGGCCAGTTCCTCGGCGAGGGGTTGAAGCTGGTCACCGACGCGCTCGACGAACATTGGCCGGTCGACACCATCGCCTTCGCGCCGGCGGTGCGCGAGCTGCCGCACGTGGCCAAGGCTGCGGCCACCGTGCGGGCGCGCGGCGGCGAGGTGCTGGAGGTGAGCGAGGCTGTGCTCGCCAAGATCACCCGGCGCGACAATCCGCAGATGGTGGTGGGCGTGTTCCGCCAGCGGCTCAGGGCGCTCGCCGATGTCGTCGTCGGCGCGGGCGAGGTGTGGGTGGCGCTCGAACAGGTGCGCGACCCCGGCAATCTCGGCACCATCATCCGCACCGTCGATTCGGTCGGGGCCAAGGGCGTCATCCTGGTGGGCGAGACGTGCGACCCGTTCTCCTTCGAGGCGGTGCGGGCCACCATGGGCTCGATGTTCCACGTGCCGCTCGTCCGCGCCGGTCGCGACGCCTTCATCGCCTGGGCGCGCCACAGCCGGGTGCGCCTCGTCGGCACCCACCTCAAGGCCACCGACGATTACCGGCAGGTGGCCAGCGATCAGCCGACGGTGCTGGTGATGGGCAACGAGCAGGCCGGCATGACCGACGAGATGGCGGCGGCCTCGACCGTGCGCGTCAAGATTCCCATGGTGGGACAGGCCGACAGCCTCAATCTGGCGGTCGCAACCGGCATCATGCTGTACGAACTGCGCCGGCCCCGCCTGGTCTGAGCCGGATCAGAGCTTGTAAAGCCAGTCGTGCTCGGGCGCCGTGGTGAACTTCCAGGTGCGGCGCGGTCCGGCCATGACGCCGAGATAGTAGGAATCGTAGCCATAGAGCGTGGCGATCGGATGGTAGCCCCTGGGCACCAGCACCGTGTCGCCGTCCTCGGCCGACAGCGACACGTCGAGCGAACGATCGGCGGTGTAGACGCGCTGGAACACCCAGCCCTGGGCCGGATTGAGGCGGTGGTAGAACAGCGCCTCGAGCTGGCCCTCGTGCGGCGGGCAATCGTCGTCGTGCTTGTGCGGCGGATAGCTTGAGGTGTTGCCGGCCGGAGTGATCACCTCGACGATCAGCAGCGAATCGGCCGGGTTCCACTCGGGCAGGATGTCGACGACCTGGCGGCTGTTGCTGCCCTTGCCGCGCGTCTCGACCTCGAGACCGTCGGGATCGATGTAGCGGGGCGGGCGGGCGCCGCGCGTACCCGGCGCCGTGGCGATGGCGACGGTGAGCTCGGTGGTGGCCTTGATGAGATAGCGGGTGCCGGAAGGCACGTAGACGGCGTGCGGCTTGCCCTCGAACGGGCTCATGCGCTCGCCGATCTCGCCGAAATCGCGGTCGCCGGCCTCGACCCGCGCCTTGCCGGAGATCAGCACCAGGCAAGCCTCGCGATCACCGGTTTCGGCAAATTCCGTCTCGCCAGCGTGGAGACGAAGCACCTCGAAGCCGAGGTACGTCCAGCCGGCACTATCCGGCGTTACCGACGTCACCACACCGTGGTCACCCGTCGGTTTCAAAAGCAGTTCAGCCATGGCCCCCGCCTTGGTCATCTTTCACCGGGAGCGCATCCGATGGTCAAAGCCGCCCTCGGGCCGACCGATCGAGATCGAAAGCTCCCGCTTCCTCTTGCCTGCGCCGGCTCACGCGGCGTCTGTTCTTGTCGGCGCCAACCATAGTCCAGCCGCAAGGCGCCCGCAAACCGGCAAAGCAATGATCGGCAACGCAGGAGCCATGCATTCGCGGCAGGACAAAAAACCCCGGCGCCGTGGCACCGGGGTCGAGCGAGATGGGGCCGTGACGGCCGGCGCAACCGTCAGTTGGCGGCGCCGTCGGCCTGCTGCTGCTGCATCTGCTGCTGCAGGCGGGCGATGTACTGCTGGTACAGCGCCACGAAATCGATGGGATCGATGAGCAGCGGCGGGAAGCCACCACGGATGACGGCGTCGGCCACCACCTGGCGGGCGAACGGGAACAGCAGGCGCGGGCATTCGATGTTGACGAACGGGTGCAGGTGCTGCTGCGGCACGTGCTCGACGGTGAACAGGCCGCCGTAGAGCAGTTCGACGTTGAACACCACATCGCTGCCGACCTTGGCGTTGACGTCGAGGCGCAGGTCGACCTCGAACTCGGTGGCCGAACGCTGGCGCGAGCTGACATTGACGCTGACGCTGATCTGCGGCGCCGTTTCCTGCGGGCGCAGGCTTTCCGGCGCGCGCGGGTTTTCGAACGACAGATCCTTGACGTACTGGGCGATGACGCTCATGGCGGGCTGCAGCGCCTGTTCGCCTTCCGGCTCAACCGTACTCATTCATCACTCCTCCGCCCGCGTTGGCGGCGCCTGGCGCCGCGCCGACACGAGCCTGTTGTGGGAATCGCCCGGAAACAGGCGAGTTTTCACCCCGATAACCGGCTGGATCGCTATCAGGCTTGGCCGGCGATATCAAGGCCGATGCGGCCCCTGGTCATCGCCGGGCGGCAGCAGCGTCACCTCGCCGCCGGGACGGGCGGCATCGCGGGCGGTGTACTCGTCGGCATCGAGGTCGACGACGCCGTCCGTGGTCGCCTCGCGCCGGTCGACGCGGCCACCGCGCACCAGCACGTAGCCGCCGAGCAGGCGGACCAGCAGGCGGCGGATCGGCGAGAACAGCAGCAGAAAGGCCAGGATGTCGGAGAGGAAGCCCGGCAGCACCAGCAGGAAGGCGGCCAGCAGCACGAACGAGGCCTCGAGCAGCTCGCCGGTCGGCATGCGGCCGGCGGCGAGCTCGGCCTGCAGGCGACGCATCAGGTTGAAGCCTTCGATGCGCAACAGTGCCACGCCGGCAAAGCCGGCCAGCAGCACCAGACCAATGGTATTGATGACGCCGATGCGGCCGCCGACCCAGGCAAACATGGCGATCTCGCCAATCGGCCAGGCAAGGAGCAGCAACGGAACGATCAGCGACGGGCGCATGGTGGCGACTTCCTCTTGCGGCGCGGCGGAAATATGTCGGCTCAGGCCTTGAACCGGCCGAAGGCCACCGCCACCTTGGGCTCGAACTTGAGGAAAGCTAATGCAAATCGCCCGAAAACGGAAACGGATTTGCCGGTCGGTCGACCGCCGCCTCGCCCGATCGGGCTGAGGATCGAAAATCGTCGACTTCAGTCTTTCCCTGACGCCGCCGGCCGCATAAACTGACCGGCGTTGCCATGCACCACTCCAAGAACCAGGATCGTCGACCGGCATGAACGTCTTTCTCGATCTCACCAGTCTGATCTTCCTCGTGATCGCCGTGGTCATCTTCTGGCGTCTGAGGAGCGTGCTCGGAACCCGGACCGGCAACGAGAAGCCGCCGGTGGACCCGTTCGCCAAGCGTCCGGCCGAAGTGCCGCCGCCGACCGGCGACAACGTCATCACGCTGCCGCGCAACAACCGCGCCAGCGATGAGGAGGCCGCCGCCACCGCCGAGCGCATCGACGCCGTGGCCCCGGCCGGCAGTTCTCTCAACGGCGCCCTCAAGGCGATCGTCGCCGCTGATCGCGACTTCGACACCGACGGCTTCCTCGCCGGCGCCCGCGCCGCCTACGAGATGATCGTCACCGCCTACGCCGCCGGCGACCGCGACACGCTGAAGCCGCTGCTGGCGCGCGAGGTCTACGACGGTTTCGTCGGTGCCATCGCCGAGCGCGACAAGCGGGGCGAGACCGTCGACTTCACGTTCGTCGGCATCGACAAGGCCGACATCGTCGAGGCGGCGCTGGTGGGCGGGGCGGCGCAGGTCACGGTGCGTTTCGTGTCGCAGCTCATCTCGGTCACCCGCGACAAGGCCGGCACCGTCGTCGACGGCGACCCGGCCAAGGTCAGCGAGGTCAGCGACGTCTGGACGTTCGCCCGCGAAGTGCGCTCGCCCGATCCGAACTGGCGGCTGATCGCCACCGAGGTCGAAGGCTGAGGTCATGGCCGCTTCCCCTTCTGTCCGCCTGACGCCGGTCGGCTTTGCCGACATCGACGGCTGGAGCGATGACGATCACCTTGCCGCCTGGCAGACCTTCCGCCGCTCGGCCGAACGTCTCCTCGCCTCGCCGCCAACCACCAAGCCGCTCGGTCCCGACGCCAGCGGGCTGCGGCAGGTGGCGGCAGCGGCGCTGCGGAGCGACATCGCCACCCAGGCGGCGGCGCGGGCCTTCTTCGAGGCCGAGTTCACTGCCGTGCGCGTCGAGCCTGCCGAGGGCCGCGGTTTCGTCACCGCCTATTTCGAGCCGGAGGTGGCGGCGAGCCTCGAAGCCAGTGCGGCTTATCCGGTGCCGATCTACGGCCGGCCGGCCGACCTCGTCGAGATCGCTGCCGATGACGATCGCGGCGGCCTCGATCCGGCCCTGAGCTGGGCGCGGCGGCTGGCCGACGGCCGGCTCGGCGCGTTTCCCGATCGCGGCGCCATCATGGACGGCGCCATCGCCGGTCAGGCGCCGGTGCTGGCCTACGTCGCCAACTGGGTCGAAGCGCTGTTCATCCACATCCAGGGCTCCGCCCGGCTGGTGCTGCCCGATGGGGCGGTGAAACGCATCACCTTCGCCGGCAAGTCCGGCCACCCCTATTCCTCGCTCGGCCGGCTGATGGTCGAGCGCGGCCTGATGACCGCCGCCGAGGCCACCGCCGATCGCCTCAAGGCCTGGCTCCTTGGCCTCGACGAGGCCGAACGCCGGGCCGTGCTCGGCCGCAACCGCTCGTTCATCTTCTTCCGGCCGGCGCCGGTCGACGACGCCGCCCTCGGTCCCGTGGCCGCCGCCGGCGTACCGCTCACCCCCGGCCGGTCGCTGGCCGTCGATCGTGGCCTCATCACTTTTCACGCGCCGATCTTCGTCGAGGCCGACCTCGGCGACGTCGCCGGTCGCTGGCACCGGCTGATGGTCGCTCAGGACACCGGCTCGGCCATTGTCGGACCGGCGCGCGGCGACCTGTTCATCGGCACCGGCGAGGCCGCCTGGGCCATCGCCGCCCGCGTCCGCCATCCGGCCCGCTTCACGCTGCTCGTGCCGAAAGGAGCGCCGACGTGAGCCGGCGGCGCGGCCGGCCGCTCGATCCGGAAGAGGAAGAGCTATGGGCGACGGTCAAGCGGTCGGTGACGCCGCTGCGCCCGGAGGCCAGACCGGCCAGCCCACCAGCGGCACTGGTCGCCGCGCCGCCGGAAGCGCCGACGGCCACGGCCGTCAAGGTGACGCGGCCGGCGCCGATGCCGGCAGCCAAGCCGGCCATTCCCTCGCTGCACCCCCTCGACCGCCGCGAGCGGCGCGAACTGGTGCGCGGCAGCCGCGACATCGACGGCCGGCTCGACCTGCACGGCTATCGCCAGGACGAAGCGCACGCCCGCCTCAACGGCTTCCTGGCCCACGCCCAGGCGGCCGGCTGGCGGCTGACGCTGGTCATCACCGGCAAGGGCCGGCCAGGCGGCGATTTTCATAACTTGCACGACCCCGAACGCGGTATCCTGCGCCGCGTCGTGCCGCTGTGGCTCAGTCTGCCGGAGTTCCGCCGCTACGTGCTCGGCTTCGAGGATGCCCATCTCGCCCATGGCGGCGGCGGCGCCCTCTACGTCCGCATCCGCAAGAGGAAATGACCGTGACGCCGTTCGGGGCCCGCCTGCGCCAGATCCGCGACGAGCGCGGCATGAGCCTGACGGACATGGCCCGGGCCGTCGGCGTCAGTCCGGCCTATCTGTCGGCGCTGGAGCACGGCCGGCGCGGCCGGCCGAGCTGGTGGCTGATCCAGCGCATCACCCAGCACCTCAACATCATCTGGGACGAGGCCGACGAGCTTGAGCGGCTGGCCGACCTGTCGCATCCGCGCGTCGTCATCGACACCAGCGGCCTCGACGCCGCCGCCACCGCCTTCGCCAACCTGTTGGCCGAACGCATCGGCACGCTCGACGCCGACACCATCGCGGCCCTACGCCGCCTGCTCGACGACAAGCGCTAGCGCAACCGCCTAGTGCGCTTTCCGACCTGACTGAACCGTCAGGTCGATAAAAAATCGCGCCAGATTCAAAGGCTTGAGCAGCCGCTTATCGATCAGGTCGGTGCAACCTGATCGGCGGATGCTCTAGCGCCCGATCGCCCGCAACGGCAAGGTCAGCAGATAGGTCGGCAGCGTGATGATGCTGCCGGTGGCGCTGCCGACCAGATTGCCGAGCGAACCGCCGGTGGCGCCGACGACATCGCCGAGCGTACGGCGATCGACGGTCAGCTTGTCGCCGGCGGCGAAGCGGTCGTTGAGGCGGCGGACGAGTTCGGGCATGGCCACGGCGTAGGACGAGTGGTTGAGTGGATCGACGTCGGTACTGGCGCCCGACAGGTCGACGACGACGACACCGAGCTCGGCGATCGCCTTCTTGTCCTCCGTATAGGCGCCGAGACGCGGCTTCTCGCCGGCGATCAGGCTGGAGAAGGCCAACGCCTTGTCGTCGGCGGAGGTGAACAGGAAGATCGGCATCTTCGGCCGACCCATGCGCAGCATCTCCGACCGGAAGACGTCGACATCGATATCGGGCGAGGCCATGACCACGCCGGCCAGTCGGCCGTTGAAATCGGGGTGACCGGCGATCGACGCCTGACGCAGCGCCTCCATGCTGGCCCAATTGCCCATGGAATGGGCGAGCAGAAAGATGTTGTCGGCGCCGCTGTCGCTGATCAGCTCCAGCGTCCTCTCCAGCCCGTCGCGGCCGATGGTGGCGCTGTCGCGATCATAGACGTAATCGACGAGACGACCGCGCGAGGCCCAGGTGAACAGCACCACCTCGCCGTCGAAGCCAATGTCGTGGAACACCTGCGCCGCCCGAAACACGCCTTCGTCGAAGTCGGTGTTGTAGCCGTGGACGAACACCGCCACCGACCGCTTGCCCTTGGGCCGGCTGGCCAGGCGCTGCTTCAGCCGCGCCACGAAGGCGCCATCGCCGTCAACATAGGAAAAACTGTGTATGACAAAGGACTTGGCTGGATCGCCCGGTAGCGGATCGGGCCATTCGATGGCGCCGGTCTTGTGGTTTGGCGGCACCGACAGCGACACGGCGGCGAAATCGACGCCGTCGACCCGCTCGCCATTGAAGCCGGCCACGCCCTTCTTGTCGCGCTGGCGCGTCGTGGCCACCAGCAGGTCGGTCATCGTCGCGCCGGGGGCCGTGACGGTGCTGACCTTGATGGCACCGCCTTCCGGACGGCTGGCGCAGGCGGCCAGCAGCGTCAGGACGAAGGCAAGGGTGATCCACGTGAAACGCATCGGCGAGATGTCCCGGTCGACAATCCGGCCAGGGAGGAGGCCGTTGGGCGGCCACGCGACCACCCTTTGCGGCCGGCGTCAAGATGGCTCGGGCGCCAATTCCCCTGCCCTATGGACAAAGTCCCGCCGATGATGGCAAGTCTCGGGCCGCTACCAGCGCTTGTTGCCGGCAGCCGTATGAGGAACTACCGAGGGGCCGCGCCATGTCTTCCGTCAAGATCGCCGACGTCAGCGAGGCCGAGGCCTTCCTCGCCGCCCATCCCGACGTGCAGCAGTTCGAGTGTTTCCTCACCGACTGCTCCGGCGTGCAGCGCGGCAAGGTGCTGCGGCCGGTCGAGCTCGTCGGCGCCTACAAGGTCGGGCGGCCGCTGCCGTGCTCGGTGCTGTCGCTCGACATCAAGGGAGCCGACGTCGAGGAAACCGGGCTGCTGTGGACGGAGGGCGATGGCGACCGCATGTGTCGGCCGGTGGCCGGCACGCTGGCGCGGACGCCGTGGAAGACCACGCCGACGGCGCAGTTCATCCTGACCAGCTTCGAGGCCGACGGCAGCGGCTCGGCCAGCGATCCGCGCCACGCCCTCGCCCGCGTCGCCGATCAGGCGCTGGCCCTCGGCCTGCATCCGGTGGCGGCGGTGGAACTGGAGTTCTATCTGCTCGACGGCCAGGCGGCAGCGGCCGGGCGCATTGCCCCGCCGACGGCGCCCAACGGCTTTGCCCAGAGCGACCTGCAGGCCTATCTGGTGCAGGACCTCGACGACTTCTCCGCCTTCCTCGACGACGTGTTCAAGGCCGCCGCCGTCATGGGCCTGCCGGCCCGCACGCTGATCTCGGAATATTCGCCCGGCCAGCTGGAAATCGTGCTGGAGCACCGCGACGACGTGCTGCGCGCCGCCGATGACGCCATCCTGTGGAAGCGCCTCGTCAAGGGCGTGGCGGCCCGGCACGGCTACGTCGCCACTTTCATGGCCAAGCCCTACGCCGAACTGGCCGGTTCCGGCACGCATTTCCACGTCAGCCTCAATGACGCGGCCGGCAACAACCTGTTCGCCGGCAGCGAGCCGGAGGGCAACGCGCTGTTGCGGCAGGCCATCGCCGGTCTCGAGACGACCATGAACGAAGCGATGGCGCTGTTCGCCCCCAACGCCAACAGTTACCGCCGCTTCAAGGCCAATTCCTACGCCCCGCTTGGCCCGGCCTGGGCGGTGGACAACCGCTCGGTGCCGATCCGCGTCACCGGCGGGCCGGCGAAGACGCGCCACCTCGAACAGCGGGTGTCGGGCGCCGACGCCAACCCCTACGTGGCGCTGGCCGCCGTGCTGGCCGGCATGATCGAGGGCATCGACAAGCGCCTCGAACCCAGCCAGCCGATCATCGGCAACGGTTATGAACAGATCGCCCCCAGCCTGCCGCGCTTCTGGCCGGAGGCGCTGCGCCGCGCCCGGGCTTCCGAAGTGCTGCGGCGCCGGCTCGGCGAACGCTTCATGGACATCTATCTCACCATCAAGGAAGCCGAGTGCGACCGCTTCTTCGCCGAGGTGACCGACCGCGACATCCACTGGTACCTGCGCCTCGCCTGAGGCGCCGGATTTGCCTTTTGGCCCGGCCGTCCCCAGATAAGGCCCGGACACCGGCGCTGGCCGGCAACCTCCGGAGGTGGCATGGCGGCGCGACGGCTGGCGAAGATCATTGACTGCATCTGGCCCCGCATGGGGCTCAGGCGCTATGGCCGCTACCTCGTCCGCCGCCTCGGCCGGCTCAGGGCCACGCCCCACGCCATCGGGGCCGGCGTCGCCGCCGGCGCGGCGGTGTCGATGCTGCCGCTCATCGGCCTCCACTTCGTCCTGGCCTTCGTGCTGGCCTACCTGACGCGCGGCTCGATGATCGCCGCCGCCATCGGCACGGCCTGGGGCAACCCGATCACCTTTCCCATCTTTTTCGGCGCCGCCTATCAGCTCGGCGACCTGCTGACCGGCCACAGCGAACTCCTCGACGCCGCCGTGCTGGAACAGCTCGGCGAGACGATGGAGCGGCAGAGCCTGCTGTCGGGCGTCGACAGCCTGTGGCCGGTGTTCCGTACGATGATGATCGGCGGCCTGCCGCTGGCGGCAGTGGTGTGGGTCGGCTTCTACGTCGGCACGCGCTCTGCCGTCGACCGGCTACGCCGGGCCCGACGGCAGAGCCCCGCCGCCGGGTGAAGCCAGAGGGACAGGGTCGGCCGGGCGCTGTCAGTCCTTGTCTTTCAGGAACTTCGGCCCCTTGCCGAGGATCTTGCCGTCGATGTCGCCGATGGCCGCCAGGTTCTTGCGGTCGTAGTCGAGCAAACCGAGCACGTAGCGGATGGCGTTGAGGCGGGCGCGCTTCTTGTCGTTGGAGCGGACGATGATCCACGGGCTGAGGTCGGAGTGGGTGGCCTTCAGCATGCGGTCGCGGGCCAGCGTGTACTGGTCCCACATGCCGAGCGCCTTGAGATCGACCGGCGACAGCTTCCAGATGCGCAGCGGATCGTGACGGCGGTCGTGGAAACGCTTGAGCTGCATCTCGCGGCCGATGTCGAGCCAGATCTTGACCAGCACGACGCCCTCGTGGATCAGCATGCGCTCGAAGCTCGGCACTTCGGAGAGGAACAGGTCGGCCTCGTCGGCGGTGCAGAAACCCATCACCGGCTCGACGACGCCGCGGTTGTACCAGGAACGGTCGAACAGCACGATCTCGCCCTTGGTGGGCAACTCGTTGGCGTAGCGCTGGAAATACCATTGACCGCGCTCGACGTCCGACGGCTTGCTCAGGGCGACGTGGCGGGCGGAACGAGGATTCATGAATTCGAGGAAGGTGCCGATGGTCCCCCCCTTGCCAGCGGCGTCGCGGCCTTCGAACAGCACGACGACGCGCTTGCCCTGGTCGTTGCACCACTTCTGCATCTTGACGAGCTCGATCTGCAGCAGGCGCAACTGCTCGAGATAGACCTTGCCCTTCATCTCGCCTTCGTACGGGTAGTCACCCGACGACAGGGCGTTCTTCTCGATCTCCTCGGGCAGGTAGGGATTGTCGAGGTCGAAAATCATCTTGCCGAAGGTGATCGGCGGCGCGTTGGGGGCCTGGGTCGCCAGCACGGCGGCGCCCTCGCGGGCGGCCATCAGCTCGACGTTCGACGTCCAGCGCTTGTTCGAGTTCGTCGGCTTCTTGGTGCTCTTGGCCATTGGCCACCCCCGGAATAGCTCGGAAACAAAGCAACGGAGACGCTCGCCCGCGATGGCCGGCGTCCGGTGGGCCTTCCCGCTGCCCGGCCGGCCATCGATCATCGGTCCGGCCCACAACCTCCGGGGCGAACCTCCTAGCCGGCCAACCTAACAGACCTCTGTAAACAATCGGTTGTACGACTTTCGTCTCTATGAAAACACTGTCATGTTGGCGTGCTATCTGGGCGGAATGCCACAACGGACGCCAGCGGGCGTCCCGTCGATCAACCGGTGATCCATGCAGACCTCTTCGCGCCAGCCGGACCACGAAGCCCCCGCCGACCAGTCGACCGCCAGGACGGCGACCAGCCGCCGCCTGCGGACCGTCGTCTTCGCCAACTTCTGTCTGTGGGGCGTGCTCGGCAGCCTCGCCAGTTCGCCCTGGACGTTGGCCATCATTGGCTTTGTCGCCGCCACCGCCTCCGCCCTTTACGCCGTGTTCGACGATCGCCGCCGCCTGCCGCCGCCGGAGGTCTCGGGGGCCAGTCGCCGCGTCTGGCCCGACAGCGGCATGAAGACGGCGCTCGACGCCCTCGACGAGCCGGTGTTTCTCACCGACCTGCGCGGCATTGTCCGCTACCAGAACAGCGCCGCCACCGCCCGCTACGGCACCGCCCGGCTGGGCGATCCGCTGTCGTTCAAGCTGCGGGTGCCGGAAGTGCTGACGGCGGTCGATCGCGTCGCCGCCGGCGACAGCGTCGAGCCGGTGCGCTTTTCCGAGCGCGGCGCCATCGAACGCTTCTTCGTCGCCCATTGCGGACCGGTGCGGCTGCCGCGCCGCGACCAGGACGGGCGGGCAGACTTCCTGCTCATCCGCCTGCGCGACGAGACCGAGATCGTCCGCCTTGACCGCATGCGCGGCGACTTCATCGCCAACGCCAGCCACGAACTCAGAACGCCCCTCGCCTCGCTGACCGGCTTTGTGGAAACGCTGCTCGGTCCGGCCAAGAACGACGAGGCCAACCGCGAGCGCTTCCTCAAGATCATGCTGGAACAGGCCCAGCGCATGAGCCGGCTGGTCGACGACCTGCTGTCGCTGACCCGGCTGGAGATGAAGGCGCACGTGCGGCCGACCGAGCGGGTCGATCTCGCCGCCCTGCTGCAGCTCGCCGCCGACCTGCTGATACCGGTGGCCAAGACGCGGCAGACCAGCCTTGTCGTGGCCGTCGACGGACCGGCGCCGGTCACCGGCGACCGCGATGAGCTGACGCAGGTGTTCTCCAATCTGATCGAGAACGCCGTCAAGTACGGTCGCGACGGCGGCCGCATCGACCTGGCCATCGCCGCCGAAGCCAGCGATCGCGGCGAAGCCGGCTGGCTCGTCACCGTCAGCGACGACGGCCCGGGCATCGCCCCCGAACACCTGCCACGCCTCACCGAACGCTTCTACCGCGTCGATGCCGCCCGCAGCCGGGCGCAGAAGGGCACCGGACTCGGCCTCGCCATCGTCAAGCACATCGTCAATCGCCACGACGGCCGGCTGCAATTCCGGTCCGAACTCGGCGCCGGCACCGTCGTCAGCGTCTGGCTGCCGGCCGCCCCGGAAGCCTGAGGGGCGGCGGCCGCCGTCGCAAAGGCCGCGCCGCACGCGCGCCCTGTCGACACAACGCGACTTTTCATATTTGTTTTCAATATACTATACTGTCATAATTCTGTATGGGAACCGTCATAGAAGGGTAGTGCAAGGTCAATATGGTCGGCGCTCGCAAGGCGATCCATCCACGTGCGATCGGCCCTTGTGACCTGGCCGTTACCCGTTCCCCATTGGAGGCGGGCAGTTGCCGGACTCTTTTGCCGAACCCGCTCGTCGGGGATGAACGTCATCCCCATCGTCGAGACCGGTTCCTGAACTGGGAGCACACCCCGTGAAATTCGCCACCGCCGCCAGCGCCCTCGTCCTCGCCGCCACCGGCTCGTTCGCCACCGCCGCGCTCGCCGCCGACCAGATCCACATCGCCGGCTCGTCGACCGTCCTGCCCTACGCCACCATCGTTGCCGAGGCCTTCGCCGAGGCCAACCCGTCGTTCAAGGCGCCGATCGTCGAAGGCGGCGGTTCGGGTGCCGGCCTCAAGGAATTCTGCAAGGGCGCCGGTGCCGACACCATCGACATCGCCAACTCCTCGCGCCCGATCAACGCCTCCGAGATCGACGCCTGCAAGGCCGCCGGTGTCACCGAGATCCAGGAAATCCGCATCGGCTACGACGGCATCGTCTTCGCCTCCGACATCAAGGGCCCGGACTTCGCCTTCGTGCCGGCCGACTGGTTCAACGCCATCGGCGCCAAGGTGCTGAAGGACGGCCAGCTCGTCGACAATCCGAACGGCAAGTGGTCGGACGTCAAGAAGGGCTTCCCGGACTGGGAGATCGCCGCCTACATCCCCGGCGAGAAGCACGGTACCCGCGAAGTGTTCGAGCAGAAGCTGCTGCTCGCCGGTTGCAAGGAGACCAAGGCCTATGACGCCCTGATCGCCTCGGGCCTCGCCAAGGCCGACGCCGAGAAGGCCTGCGTCAAGGTGCGCAAGGACGGCAAGGCCGTCGACATCGACGGCGAGTACAACGAAACGCTGGCCCGCATCGACAGCAACAAGACCGGTATCGGCGTGTTCGGCCTCGACTACTACCAGAACAACAAGGACAAGCTGAAGGTGGCGACGGTCTCGTCCATCGCCCCGTCGGTCGATACCATCGCCAAGGGCGAGTACCCGGTGTCGCGTCCGCTGTTCTTCTACGTCAAGAAGGCGCACCTCGGCGTCGTTCCGGGCCTCAAGGACTACGTCGAGTTCTTCCTCAACGACAAGATGATCGGCCCGCGCTCGCCGACGGTGGAGAAGGGCCTGGTGCCCGCTCCCAAGGACGAGCGCAAGGCCGTCCTGGCCGCCTTCGAGGCCGGCAAGACGCTCTGACGCCAACGAAAGGGGCCCGAGCGGGCCCCTTTCTCCTTCCGGGCGGACCCACAGGGGTGTTCGCAACGACGACCGGTCCGGCTGATGCCGGACGGAAACGCGGGGGTCACATGGGACCGCTCACCTTGATTGCCCTCATCGCGGGGCTGTCGCTCTTCGGCTTCTTTCTCGGCCGCTGGAAGTCCATCGCCATGGCCGGCAGCGGCGCGCCGCTGCATTCGCGGCCCAACCACTACGGCTCCTTCGTGCTGGTGTGGACGGCCGTGCCGGCGCTGGTGGTGCTGACGCTGCTCGTCATCGCCCGGCCGCTCATTCTCGATCAGACCATCCGCAGCCATCTGCCATCCGACATCGTGACGAGCGGCGACGTGTCGCTGGCCATCTCCGGCGTCGAACAGGTGGCCGACGGTCTCAAGGCGGTGACGCCGGATGAGTACGAGAACATCCATCTCGGCGTCGTCTCGGCCCGCAGAATCTTCGCCGACCACGGCATCCCGCTCGGCGGCGACGTCAGCCCGTACCAGCTGACGGCGGCCATCGCCGCCAACGACACCGAACGGCTGATCACGCTGACCACCACCACCGCCGTCGTCGGTGCGCTGGCCCTCGGCCTGTTCCTCGCCTTCATCCGCATCAAGCCGCGCCTCAGGGCCCGCAACAGCGTCGAGCGCGTGGTGTTGACGCTGCTGATCGCCGCCTCGACCGTCGCCATTCTGACCACCGTCGGCATCGTGCTCAGCCTGCTGTTCCAGGCCTTGCAGTTCTTCTCGATGGTGTCGCCGATCAACTTCTACTTCGGCACCGTCTGGGATCCGCGCTTCGCCGCCGCCGGTTCGAGCGAAAGCGGCCAGTTCGGCATCCTGCCGCTGGCCTGGGGCACGGCCTACATCTCGCTGTTCGCCCTGCTGGTGGCCGTGCCGATCGGCCTGCTCAGCGCCATCTACATGGCCGAATATGCTTCGCCCAAGGTGCGGGCCATCTCCAAGCCGACGCTGGAAATCCTTGCCGGCATCCCGACCATCGTCTACGGCTTCTTCGCCCTGGTCACCGTCGGGCCGATGATCCGCGACTACCTCGCCTTGCCGCTCGGGCTCGGCAACTCCGGCAACAACGTGGTGACGGCCGGCGTGGTCATGGGCATCATGATCATCCCCTACGTCTCCTCGCTCAGCGACGACATCATCACCGCCGTGCCGCGGGCAATGCGCGAAGGCTCGCTCGGCCTCGGCGCCACCCGTTCGGAGACCATCAAGCGCGTCGTGCTGCCGGCCGCCCTGCCCGGCATCGTCGGCGCCATCCTGCTCGCCGCCTCGCGCGCCATCGGCGAGACGATGATCGTCGTGCTGGCCGCCGGCGTCGCCGCCAACCTCTCGGCCAATCCCTTCGCGGAAATGACGACGATCACCGTCAAGATCGTCAATCAGCTGACCGGCGATCTCGAGTTCACCAGCCCGCAGACACTGGTGGCCTTCGCCCTCGGCATCACGCTGTTCGTCATCACGCTCGGCCTCAACGTCATCGCCCTGACCATCGTCCGCAAGTACCGGGAGCAGTACGAATGACCGAAGCATCCGCCGCCCTTCCGGCCGCGCAGGCCACGGTGGTGCGCAAGATCGACATCGGTCTGCAGCGCCGCTACCGCGCCGAACGCCGCTTCCGCGCCTATGGCATCGTGGCGCTGTCGATCGGCATCGCCTGCGTGGTGATGCTGTTCTCTTCCATCGTCTCGCGCGGCTACACCGCCTTCGAGCAGACGCGCGTGACGCTGCTGGTCGATTTCGACCCCAAGGTCATCGCCCCCAACGGCGACCGCTCGCCCGACGCCGTCATGAGCGGCGACGCCTTCCGCTTCGACGAGCTGATCAGCACGGCGCTGCAGAAGACGCTCGACATCGAGCCCGACGACGAAGATGGCCTCTATGACGCCCTCGACCTGCTGTCCAAGGGCTCGACGCCGATGCTGCGCAAGCTGATCGCCGACAAGCCGTCGCTGATCGGCACGCGCTCGGCGGTGGATTTCTACGCCACCGGCGACGTCGACGCCTTCATCAAGGGCACGATCCACGCCGACGTGCCGGAGAGCCAGCGCAACATCAAGGATCGCCACATCAAGCTGATCGACCGGCTCGAGAACACCGGGACCATGCATCTGGCCTTCAACACCGGCCTGTTCACCTTCGGCGCCTCCAGCCGGCCGGAACTGGCCGGTGTCGGTGTCGCCGCCGTCGGCTCGTTCATGATGATGCTGGTGGTGCTGACGCTGTCGCTGCCGCTCGGTGTCGCCGGCTCGATCTATCTTGAGGAGTTCGCGCCCAAGAACCGCTGGACCGATCTCATCGAGGTCAACATCAACAACCTCGCCGCCGTGCCGTCGATCGTCTACGGCATGCTGGGTCTGGCCGTGTTCATCAACTTCATGCACCTGCCGCGTTCGGCCAGCCTGGTCGGCGGCCTGGTGCTGACGCTGACGACGCTGCCGACCATCATCATCACCACCCGCGCCGCCCTCAAGGCCGTGCCGCCGTCGATCCGCGAAGCCGGCCTCGGCATCGGGGCCTCGAAGATGCAGACGGTGTTCCACCACGTATTGCCGCTCGCCGTGCCCGGCATTCTCACCGGCACCATCATCGGCCTCGCCCACGCCCTCGGCGAAACGGCGCCGCTGCTGATGATCGGCATGAAGGCCTTTGTGGTGAACTACCCGACGACACCGTTCGACCCGGCCACCAGCCTGCCGACCCAGATCTTCATGTGGGCGACGGAGCCGGAACGGGCGTTCTCGGAACGCACGTCGGCGGCCATCATGATCCTCCTGGCCTTCCTGCTCGCCATGAACAGCATCGCCATCATCCTGCGCCGCGCCTTCGAACGCCGCTGGTAATAGCTAACGGAGCTTCTCCATGTCCGAAGTCCAGACTCCCGCGCCGTTCAAGACCTCGCGCACGCCCGACGCCGCCCCCCGGCCGACCAAGGTGCTGACGCGCGACGTCAAGGTGGTCTACGGCCAGAAGCAGGCGCTGCACGGCGTCTCCATCGACATTCCGGAAAAGTCGGTCACCGCCTTCATCGGCCCGTCCGGTTGCGGCAAGTCGACCTTCCTGCGCTGCATCAACCGCATGAACGACACCATCGTCGGCGCCCGCGTCGACGGCACCATCGAGCTCGATGGCGTGTCGATCTGGGAGCCCAGCCTCGACGTCGTCGAGCTCCGGGCCCGCGTCGGCATGGTGTTCCAGAAGCCCAACCCGTTCCCGAAGTCGATCTTCGAGAACGTTGCCTACGGCCCGCGCATCCACGGTCTCGCCCGCTCCAAGGCCGATCTCGAGGAGATCGTCATCACCTCGCTGCAGAAGGCCTCGCTCTACAACGAGGTCAAGGACCGGCTCGACGAGCCGGGTACCGGCCTGTCGGGTGGCCAGCAGCAGCGCCTCTGCATCGCCCGGGCCATCGCCGTGTCGCCGGAAGTGATCCTGATGGACGAGCCGTGCTCGGCCCTCGACCCCATCGCCACCGCCAAGGTGGAAGAGCTGATCGACGAACTCCGGGCCAACTACACCATCGTCATCGTCACCCATTCGATGCAGCAGGCGGCGCGCGTGTCGCAGCGCACGGCCTTTTTCCACCTCGGCCATCTGATCGAGGAAGGCCCGACCGACCATATCTTCACCAATCCGCTGGAACAGCGGACGCAGGACTACATCACCGGCCGCTTCGGCTGACCGGAAACAGCGGGAGATTTCGCATGGAACATACTGTTTCCGCCTACGATGACGACCTCAAGGCCATCGCCCGCCGCGTCACGGAAGCCGGCGGCCTGGCCGAACGCGCCGTCGCCAGTTCGATCAGCGCCCTCACCCGGCTCGACATCGGCCTCGCCCAGCAGGTGATCGCCGACGACAAGCTGCTCGACAACCTGCAGCGCGACATCGAGGAAAAGACCATCCTGATCATCGCCCGGCGGCAGCCGATGGCGGTCGATCTCAGGGAAATCGTCGCCGCCATGCGCATCGCCAACGATGTCGAGCGCATCGGCGACCTCGGCAAGAACATCGCCAAGCGCGTCGTGGCCATCAACGACGTGTTCCCCAACAAGCAGCTGCTGACCGGCCTCGAGCACATGGCGGAAATCGCCCTGCAGCAGCTCAAGGCGGTGCTCGACGCCTATGCCGCCCACGACGATCACGCCGCCTACGCCGTGCGCCAGCGCGACGACGAGATCGACGCGCTCTACACCTCGCTGTTCCGCGAACTCCTCACCTACATGATGGAGGATCCGCGCAACATCACCTTCTGCATTCACCTGCTGTTCTGTGCCAAGAACATCGAGCGCATCGGCGATCATGCCACCAACATCGCCGAGACCGTGCACTACATGGTGACCGGCCTCACCTACGGCGACGAACGGCCGAAGGCCGACCGGTCGATCGTGGCGGCCGACGAGGCGGGGAGCTGAACGCGTCATGGCCAAGGTGATGATCGTCGAGGATGAAGAGGCGGTGTCGCTGCTGCTGCGGTACAATCTCGAGGCCGAGGGCTTCGAGGTGGAGCAGGCGTTCCGGGGCGACGAGGCCGACATCCGGCTCAAGGAAATCACGCCCGACCTGCTGCTGCTCGACTGGATGCTGCCCGGCCTTTCCGGCATCGAGCTGTGCCGGCGCCTCAGGATGCGGTCCGAAACCGAACGCATGCCGATCATCATGCTGACGGCGCGCGGCGAGGAATCGGAACGGGTGCGCGGGCTTTCCACCGGCGCCGACGACTACGTCGTCAAGCCGTTCTCGGTTCCCGAGCTGATCGCCCGCGTCAAGGCCATGCTGCGGCGGGCCAAGCCGGAAACGGTGTCGAGCCTGCTGGCGGCCGGCGACATCGAGCTCGACCGCGAGACGCGCCGCGTCCGCCGCTCGACGCGCGAGGTGCATCTCGGACCGACCGAGTTCCGCCTGCTGGAATTCCTGATGCAGTCGCCCGGCCGGGTGTTCACGCGCGAGCAGCTGCTCAACGGCGTCTGGGGCCACGACGTCTACGTCGACGAACGCACCGTCGACGTCCACGTCGGCCGGCTGCGCAAGTCGATCAACCGCGGCCGCAGCCGCGACCCCATCCGCACGGTGCGCGGCGCCGGCTATTCGTTCGACGAAAAGTTCGCCACCGGTTGATTTATGGGCCACATGGGTTAGGGTCCGGCCGGATTTCCGGAGGCTCGATCCATGCTCGACGGCAAGCGCATCCTGATCATCATCGGCGGCGGCATCGCCGCCTACAAGGTGCTGGAGGTCATCCGGCGCCTCAAGGAGCGCGGCGCCGGCGTCCGGGTCATCCTGACGCGCGCCGGCAAGGAATTCGTGACGCCGATGACCGTCGGGGCGCTGTCGGGCGACAAGGTGTTCACCGACCTGTTCAGCCCGACCGAGGAACACGACATCGGCCACATCGCCCTGTCGCGCGATACCGACCTGATCGTCGTGGCGCCGGCCACCGCCAACCTGATGGCCCGCATGGCCAACGGCATCGCCGACGAACTGGCCACCGCCAGTCTCCTGGCCGCCGCCGCGCCGATCATCCTCTGCCCGGCCATGAACCAGCGCATGTGGGCGCATCCGGCGACGCAGCGCAACGCTGCCCGCCTCAGGGCCGATGGCGTGCAGTTCATCGGTCCGGCCGCCGGCCGCATGGCCGAACGCGGCGAGGCCGGCGTCGGCCGGCTCAGCGAGCCGATGGACATCGTCGAGGGCGTGACGGCTTTCTTCCGCGCCGCCGCCGGGCCGAAGCCGCTCACCGGCCGGCACGTGCTGGTCACGGCCGGGCCGACGCACGAGCCGATCGATCCCGTGCGCTACATCGCCAACCGCTCGTCGGGCAAGCAGGGGTACGCCATCGCCGCCGCCGCCGCCCGCGCCGGCGCCCGCGTCACGCTGGTGTCCGGGCCGGTCAGCCTGCCGGACCCCGCCGGCGTCGACGTCGTCAGGATCGAGACGGCCCGCGAGATGCTGGCCGCCGTGCGCGCCGCCCTGCCGGCCGACGCCGCCGTGATGACCGCCGCCGTTGCCGACTGGCGCCCGGCCGAGGTCGCGACGGCCAAGATCAAGAAGGATGGCAGCGGCGCGGTGCCGCCGCTCGCCCTCGCCGAGAACCCCGACATCCTCAGGACCATCGGTCATGCCGCCGACCGCCCGGCGCTGGTGGTCGGATTCGCCGCCGAAACGAATGACGTTGTCGCCAACGCCGGCAAGAAGCTGGCGGCCAAGGGGGCCGACTTCATCGTCGCCAACGACGTTTCGCCACAAGGCGGCGTCATGGGCGGCGACCGCAACACCGTGCACATCGTCACCGCCGACGGTGTCGATCCCTGGCCGACGCTCGACAAGACCGAGGTCGCCGAACGCCTGGTGGCACTGATCGCCACCCGCCTGGAGACCACCCCGTGACCGAAGTCGCCGTCCTCCGCCTCGCCCATGGCGCCGATCTGCCGCTGCCCGCCTACCAGACGGCCAGCGCCGCCGGCCTCGACCTCATGGCCGCCATCGACGCGCCGGTGACGCTCGGCCCGCTCGATCGCGCCCTCATCCCGACCGGCCTCGCCATCGCCCTGCCCGACGGCTTCGAGGCACAGATCCGGCCGCGCTCGGGCCTCGCCGCCAAGCACGGCATCGGCGTCGTCAACGCACCGGGCACCGTCGACGCCGACTATCGCGGCGAGGTCAAGGTGATCCTGGTCAACCTCTCCAACGAGCCCTTCACCATCCGGCGCGGCGAGCGCATCGCCCAGATGGTGGTGGCGCCGGTGACGCGGGCGACGCTCATCGAGGTGACGGAACTGCCGGCCACGGCGCGCGGCGCCGGCGGTTTCGGCTCGACCGGGCGCAGCTGACCGGAATTTCATTCTAGGACCTCTGCCTGTTTGGTATTATTTTCTAAATGACCGGAAGTGATGAGCCGGTCATGGCTGGCGGCCCGCTGACCGGCGGAGTAGGCTTGTCCCATGAATTGACCGGCAGATGCCGGATTTTTCGAGAGGGATCGAAGTCCATGACCGTCGCGACCACTCCCGCCCGCGGGAAAATCTATTCCTCGATCATTGAAACCGTCGGCAGCACGCCGCTGGTCCGCCTCGACCGGCTGGCGGCGCAGAATGGCGTCAAGGCGACCATTCTCGCCAAGCTCGAGTTCTTCAACCCGCTGGCGTCGGTCAAGGATCGCATCGGCGTGGCGCTGATCGAGGCGCTCGAAGCCGAAGGCAAGATCAAGCCCGGCGAATCGACGCTGATCGAGCCGACCAGCGGCAATACCGGCATCGCGCTGGCCTTCGTCGCCGCCGCCAAGGGCTATCGCCTCATCCTGGTCATGCCGGAATCGATGTCCATCGAGCGGCGCAAGCTGGTCAAGCTCCTGGGCGCCGAGCTCGAGCTGACGGAAGCGGCCAAGGGCATGAAGGGCGCCGTCGCCAAAGCCGAGGAACTGGCCGCCGCCATTCCGGGCGCCGTCATCCCGCAGCAGTTCGAGAACCCGGCCAACCCGGAAATTCACCGCCAGACGACGGCTGAGGAAATCTGGGTCGACACGGCCGGGGCCGTCGACATCTTCATCGCCGGCATCGGCACCGGCGGCACCATCACCGGTGTCGGCCAGGCGCTCAAGGCCCACAAGCCCGACGTCAAGGTCATCGCCGTCGAGCCGGCCGAAAGCCCGGTGCTGTCGGGCGGCAAGCCCGGCCCGCACAAGATCCAGGGCATCGGCGCCGGCTTCGTGCCGAAGGTGCTCGACACCCACGTCTACGACGAGATCGTCCAGATTGCCTCCGAAGAGGCGCTGGCCACGGCCCGCACCGTCGCCCGCACCGAAGGCGTGCCGGTCGGCATTTCTTCCGGCGCCGCGCTCACCGCCGCCATCCGCGTCGGTCAGCGGCCGGAAAACGCCGGCAAGACCATCGTTGTCATCATCCCGTCGTTCGCCGAGCGTTATCTGTCGACGGCGCTGTTCGAGGGTCTCGCCTGATCATTGGCGCTGGCGCCGGCGCGGCTTTCCCCGCTCCGGCGCCGTTTTGCTTTCAGGCCAGAGTGGCTTCGGCGGACACGGCGATGGTTCTGTCCGCTTTTTCCAATGACGCGAAGAAATTGAGAATCAGGTTGGCGATCGCCGGTTCGGCGACCTTGGCCGCCGCCTCGATCGGGCTGAAAGCCTTGACCTCGCGCTCGTCCTTTTCCCGCCATTGCCGTCGTTGCTCGACGATTTCCAGCGGGTAGACGTCGACCACCACCTTCTCGGTGCGGCGTTCGAACTTCTTGGCGTAAGTGAAGCGACCGAGAGCGGTGCGGCGCGACCGGCCGACCAGACCGGCTTCCTCGAAGGCTTCGGTGGCCGCCGCCTCGTTGTCGCGCTGACCCTTGATCGGCCAGCCCTTGGGCAGGATCCAACGGCCCGAGACGCGCGTCGTCACCAGCACCACCTCATAGCCGGCGCCGTTCAGACGATAGGGCAGGGCGGCGACCTGCCGGAATTTCTTCTTCTTGGTCTTGGCCACGTCCCATCCTCTTGGCCGGTGACGCTGCGGTGAAACTCGTCCGGGGGCTATGCCACGATTTGCCGGCTCAGAAAACCCGGTGCCATCGCGTAGTCAAGCGTCGGCGACGCTGTCGTCGCGGTACTTGGCCCAGATGGCCTTGTCGCCGATGGCAGCGCAGAAGGCGGTGTGGGCGGCCAGTTCAGCAGCGTTGAGACGCGGGGCGAGGGCGTGCGGGCGCTGGCGCACCACGACGGGCTCGCCGGCGGCGTCGACCTCGACCGCCTCGGCCGCAACGGCCAGCCCGAGATCGGCCTGGCGACCGCCGTTGAGCTCGAGATAGACTTCGGCCAGCAGTTCGGCGTCGAGCAGGGCGCCGTGCTTGACGCGCCGCGACCGGTCGATACCGAACCGACTGCACAAGGCGTCGAGGCTGGCAGCGGCGCCGGGGAACTTGCGTCGGGCCAGCACCAGCGTGTCGATGACGCGTTCGTTGCCGATCGACGGCCGGCCGCTGCGCTTCAGCTCGAAATTGATGAAGCCCATGTCGAACGAGGCGTTGTGGGCCACCAGCACGGCGTCGCCGACAAAGGCGAGGAAGGCATCGGCGACGTCGTCGAACAACGGCTTGTCGGCCAGGAACTCTTCCGACAGACCGTGGACGTCGAAAGCCTCGCGCGGCATCGACCGCTGCGGGTTGAGGTAGACGTGATAGCTCTTGCCGGTGGGAAACCGGTTGAGGATCTCGACGCAGCCGATTTCCACCAGACGGTCGCCCGTCTTGGGATCAAGGCCAGTGGTTTCGGTATCGAAGACGATCTCGCGCATGGCCCGAATCTGGCAGTCCAGCCGCTGACGATCAACCTTGATTGCCGTGTTTTCCCCGTGAAAGCCGGGCGAGCACGTCGGCGACCGCGGCGTCGGTGACCTCGATGGCGCCGGACGTGTCGATGACGAAGTCGGCCTGCGCCCGCTTGTCGGCGTCCGGCCACTGGCTGGCGCCGATGGCGGCGTACTTCTCCTCGGTCATGCCTGGACGATCGAGCACGCGCTGGCGCTGGATAGCGGCGGGCGCCGACACGACGACAACGACGTCGACGTCGTGCTGGCGGCCGGTCTCGTAGAGGAGGGGGAGGTCGAGGACGGCGACGGCCGCGCCGCTGGCCCGCGCTTCGGCCAGGAAGGCCACTTCGGCGGCGCGTACGGCCGGATGGACGATGGCCTCGAGCCGCTTGAGGTCGTCGGGCTTGCCGACGACGGCGGCGGCCAGCTGGCGCCGATCGACGGCGCCGTCGGCCACCGTGCCGGGGAAGGCTGCTTCGACCGCCGCTGCCAGCGGACCGGCGTAGAGGCGGTGAACGGTGGCGTCGGCGTCGAACACCGGAATGCCGCGACGACCGAACAGGCGCGACACCGTCGTCTTGCCCATGCCGATCGAACCGGTAAGACCGATGGTGATCACAGGTCGACCTCCACGAGGGCGCGGAGTTCGGCGGTAACGGCCGGGCGGAGGCCGAACCAGCGCTCGAACCCCTCGACTGCCTGGTGCAGCAGCATGCCGAGACCGTCGACGGTGCGCAGGCCGCGACGGCGCCCCTCAGCGAGAAAGGCCGTCTCGAGCGGCACATAGACGATGTCGGCGACCACCGATTCGGCACCGAGACGATCGAAGGCGAAATCGATGCTGCCAACGCCCTTCATGCCGAGCGAGGTGGTGTTGACGACAATCGGTGCCGCCGCGGCAAATCGATTCGCTTCCGAAATAAGCCAGGGTTTGACGGCCTTCGGGTAGCGAGCGGCCAGCGCCTCGGCGCGATCGAGACTGCGATTGCACAGCGCCACGTCGAAACCGCGTCCGACCAGCGCATCAACGACGGCCCGGGCAGCACCGCCGGCGCCAAGCACGATGGCCGTGCCGGTGCGGGCGTCCCAGCCGGGGGCGCGATCGTCGAGGTTGGCGAGAAAGCCGGGCACGTCGGTGTTGGTGGCCATCAGCCGGCCATCCTCGAGCCACAGCGTGTTGGCGGCGCCGACCCGCTCAACGATCGGCTCGCGATGGTCGGCGCTGGTGGCGGCCAATTCCTTGTGCGGCAGCGTGACGTTGCCGCCGACGAGACCGGACGCCTTGAAGTCGGCGAAGAAGCGCGGCGCGACTTCCGGGCTGACCTCGCGGCGTTCGTAAGCGCCGTCGATGCCGTAATGCCGCAGCCAGTAGCCGTGGATGAGCGGCGAACGCGAATGGCCGACCGGCCAGCCCATGATTGCGGCGGTCTTCATGCGTCGATTTCTCCCTCGGCCCGCAGGAACCCCAACAGGGGCAGCAGCGGCAGGCCAAGAATGGTGAAGTGATCACCGTCGATGGCCTCGAACAGGCGGATGCCAAAGCTCTCGATCTGATAACAGCCGACGCTGCCGAGCGCCTGGTCGCCGACGATGGCCAGATACTGGCCGATGAAGGCCGGCGACAACGGCCGCATCGTCATGGCCGCCGTGGCGACGTGGCGAAACAGGATGTCGCCGCCGCGCACCACCGACAGGGCCGCGTGCAAATGATGCGTGTGGCCGGAAAGGCGCGTCAGCTGGCGCCTCGCCTCGGCAAGATCGGCGGGCTTGTGAAAACGCTCGCCGTCGAGGGCCAGCGTCTGGTCGGCGCCGATGACCAGCGCCGTGGGGTGGCGGGCCGAAACCTCGCTGGCCTTGACGTCGGCCAGAATCTGGGCGACGTCGGCGGCGTCGATGCCGCTGTCGGCAATGGTCTCCTCGACCGCCCGTTCATCGACGTCGGGCGATACCCGTTCGAAGATCAGGCCGGCCTGCGTCAACATGGCGGCGCGCGTCGGGCTGCCGGAAGCAAGAATCAGGGTCATGTCAGGGTCCGTCGACGTAGTGATCGAGCACCTTGCCATAGCGATGCTGGTCCCAAAGCGCCAGGATGGCGGCGGCCGTTTCCTCGATGGAGCGGCGCGTGACGTCGATCATCGGCCAGCCATGTTCCTGACACAGGCGCTTGGAATAGAGAATTTCCTGGGCGATGGCCGCCTTGTCGACGTAGGCGGACGTGCGCGGGTTCTGCTCGTCGAGGGCCAGCAAGCGGTTCTGGCGCACGTGCATGATGCGCTCGGCAGTGGCGATGAGGCAGACGACCAGCGGCCGCTTGGCGGCGATGACGCGCGGTGGCACGGGGATGGTCGGCACCAGCGGCAGATTGACGGTGCGCACGCCGCGGTTGGCGAGATAGATCGAGGTCGGCGTCTTGGAGGTGCGGCTGATGCCGATCAGCACGACGTCGGTTTCCTCGATGTCGTCGGGCAGCAGGCCGTCGTCGTGGGTGAGGGTGAAGTTGAGGGCGTCGATGCGACGGAAATAATCGGCGTCGAGCTGGTGCTGAGCGCCGATCTTGCCGGTAGCCGGCAGGTTGAGGAACGACCGGAACACGCCGACCACCGGGTCGAGCACGTTGACGAAGGGAATGGAGGCCTGCTGGCAGGCGCCCTCGAGCTTTTCGGACAGTTCCTTCTGCACCAGGGTGTAGAGCACGATGCCGGGTGCGGCGACGATGTCGGCGATGACCCGTTCGACGTGGCGCATGGAGCGGACCAGCGGGTAGACGTGCTCGATGGGCACGATGGCATCATATTGGGCCGCCGCCGCTCGCCCGACCGTCAACAGCGTCTCGCCGGTCGAGTCGGAAACGAGATGGATGTGGAAATAGATCTGCCCTCGTTTCATGGCTTGGTCACGCTGGCTGGAGGAAGGGGCAATACTGGCACGCCGGCTGGCGGTTGGCGAGAGCCTATCGCCACGCGGCGCCATCGGGCCTGGGCTGTGGAGAAGGGTGGAAAAGCGTGGACAACTGCCGGCGACGACGGCTGTCCCGGATCGGGGCGGGAAAACCCTGTCCGTCGTCAACAGGTCCGATCGGCGAGGACGGATTTGGCCCGAGCTGTGGGTGCTGTTGACGGCGGCGACTTGTCATTAACTCTTCATTAGCAATTGTGGCGTCATCCACATTAACGGTTCGTTAGGAATTGCGGAGTCGTCGGTTAAATCAGACTTTTCCACATAACCATTCATTAACGATTTCAAACGGCGATGACCGGCGCCTATGGTCATCAACGGCTGCGGACCGATTGTGAAGGCACGAGGATCCCTGCTATTCAGGCCCTAATAGAAAAAGAAGATTCAAATCTAATAGACTCTTCTAGATTGGAGTGGCGTCGTGGATACCCGTCAAGGCAGCGTCAAGGAGCCGGATCGCAAGCTGCTGCGCGTCCTGTCGGGCGAACGGCTATGGCCACCACCGATCTGGATGATGCGTCAGGCCGGTCGCTATCTGCCGGAATACCGTCAGGTCCGGGCCAAGGCCGGCAGCTTCCTCGAGCTCTGCTACAATCCGGAACTGGCCACGGAAGTGACGTTGCAGCCGATCCGGCGCTTCGGCTTCGATGCGGCCATCCTGTTTTCCGACATTCTCGTCGTGCCCGACGGCCTCGGCCAGAAAGTGTCGTTCGTCGAAGGCGAGGGGCCACGCCTTGAGTTGACGCCACTCGACCGTCTCGCCGCACTTGATCCGACGACGCTCGTTGGCAGGCTGGCGCCGGTCTACGAGACGGTGACGGCCATCCGGGCAGCGCTTCCGGCGGAAACGACGCTGCTGGGGTTTGCCGGCGCACCCTGGACGCTTGCCACCTACATGATCGCCGGTGGCGGCACCAGCGACCAGCTGCCAGCCCGTCAGGCGGCACAGCGCCGCCGCGACGAGTTCGAGCGGCTGATCGACGTTCTTGTCGAGGCGACCATCCACCATCTGGTGGCACAGCTTGAAGCCGGCGCCGACGCGGTGCAACTGTTCGATACCTGGGCCGGATCGCTTGACGATGCCGATTTCACCGATTTCGTCGTAGCGCCGACGCGGCGCATCGTCATGGCCGTGCGGGCGCGAGTGCCGGGCGCGAGGATCATCGGCTTTCCCAAGGGCGCCGGTGGCCATCTTGCACGCTTTGTGCGCGAAACCGGTGTCGACGCTGTCGGCGTCGATTGGCAGGCCTCGCTCGATCATGTCGCCGCCGAAGTGCAGCCGCTCGCCGCCGTGCAGGGCAATCTCGATCCGCTGCGGCTGGTTACCGGCGGTGACGGTCTTGACGCCGCCATCGACCGCATTCTCGACCGGCTCGGTCAGGGGCGGCTGATCTTCAATCTCGGTCACGGCATCACACCGGACGGCGACGTGGCCAACGTCAGCCGGATGATCGAGCGGGTGCGGAGCCGGCAATGAGCGATTTCTACAATTGGCTCAAGATCCTGCACATCCTGTCGCTGGTGTCGTGGATGGCTGGTATCTTCTATCTGCCGCGCCTCTTCGTCTATCATTGCGATGCGCCCATCGGCTCGCAGCAGTCGGAAACGTTCAAGGTGATGGAACGGCGGCTGATGCGGGGCATCATGCGCCCGGCCATGTACGGCACCTGGATCTTCGGCGTCTGGCTCGGCTATGAGGGGGGCTGGTTCACCGGCGTGCATTGGCTGTGGGTGAAAGCCTTCTTCGTGACGCTGATGACCATCTTCCATTACTCGCTCGAGGACTGGCGCAAGGACTTTGCCGCCGATCGCAACCAGCGCCGGGCGGTGTTCTTCCGCTTCATGAACGAGGCGCCAACGCTGCTGTTGATCGTCATCGTCATCCTGGTGGTGCTGAAACCGTTCTGACGCCGGCAACGGTTCGGTTGGGGCCGTCTCTTGCCGAGCGTCGGCGAAGCGGCTATACACGATGGCGTTCACGGTGTTTGCGAGTGCGACCATCTCCGGGTGTCAAGCCTGGAATCCTGCCTTTCAGCGGTTCCCCACCGCGCGGTTGCCTCTCGTTTCCTGACGTATTGACCCTTCTGACCCCCACCTTTCACGGACAATCGCCGCAGGCCGGCGGCCATCCGTTACCCAACAAAGAGAATTGCCGTCCATGTCGGAGATGAAACTCCAGGATCTCAAGAAGAAGACGCCAACCGAACTTCTGGCCGTCGCCGAAGATCTTGAGGTCGAAAACGCATCGACCATGCGCAAGCAGGAATTGCTTTTCGCCATCCTCAAGCAGCTGGCCGATCAGGAAGTGGAGATCATCGGCGAGGGCGTCGTCGAAGTGCTGCAGGACGGCTTCGGCTTCCTGCGCTCGCCCGACGCCAACTATCTGCCGGGCCCCGACGACATCTACATCTCGCCAGCCCAGATCCGCCGCTTCTCGCTGCGCACCGGCGACACTGTCGAGGGCCAGATTCGCAGCCCCAAGGAAGGCGAGCGCTATTTCGCCCTGCTCAAGGTCAACACGGTCAACTTCGAAGACCCGGAGAAGGCGCGGCACAAGGTTCACTTCGATAACCTGACGCCGCTCTATCCCGACGAGCGTTTCCGCATGGAGGTCGAGGGCGTGCAGGGCAAGGACCTGTCGGCCCGCGTCATCGACATCGTGGCGCCGCTCGGCAAGGGCCAGCGCGCCCTGATCGTGGCGCCGCCGCGTACCGGCAAGACGGTGCTGCTGCAGAACATCGCCCATTCGATCACCACCAATCACCCCGAGTGCTACCTCATCGTCCTGCTGATCGACGAGCGTCCGGAAGAAGTGACCGACATGCAGCGCTCGGTGCGCGGCGAGGTCATCTCCTCGACCTTCGACGAGCCGGCGACGCGCCACGTCCAAGTGGCCGAAATGGTCATCGAGAAGGCCAAGCGCCTGGTCGAGCATGGCCGCGACGTCGTCATCCTGCTCGATTCGATCACCCGCCTCGGCCGCGCCTACAACACCGTCGTGCCGTCTTCCGGCAAGGTGCTGACCGGCGGTGTCGACGCCAACGCGCTGCAGCGGCCGAAGCGCTTCTTCGGTGCCGCCCGCAACATCGAGCAGGGCGGGTCGCTGACCATCATCGCCACAGCGCTGATCGATACCGGCAGCCGCATGGACGAGGTGATCTTCGAAGAGTTCAAGGGTACCGGCAACTCGGAAATCATTCTCGATCGCAAGATCTCCGACAAGCGCGTGTTCCCGTCCATCGACATCCAGCGGTCCGGCACCCGCAAGGAAGACCTGCTGGTGGTGCCCGACAAGCTCAAGAAGACCTTCGTGCTGCGCCGCATTCTCAATCCCATGGGGACGACGGACGCCACCGAGTTCCTGCTCGACAAGCTGCGCCAGACCCGCACCAACGGCGATTTCTTCGATTCGATGAACACCTGACGGTGGTCTAGAGCATCCGCCGATCATGTTGAAACAACATGATCGACAAGCGGCTGCTCAACTTATTGAATCTGGAGCGATTTCTTGTCGACCTGATGAGTCCATCAGGTCGGAAACCGCTCTAGGGTGTTTCACGTGAATCACCTGCGCCGTCGATTCGCTTTCGATACGATGCCCTCGGCCGAGCCGGGGGCATTTTGCTACCCTGGGACCAGGACCGATGGCCATGCCAGCCGAGAACCGTCACCGAGTCGAAACCGATACGATCTATGCCCTATCGAGCGGCGCCGTGCCGAGTGGCGTGGCGATTATCCGGCTGTCCGGCCCGGCGGTTCGATTCGCCCTCGAAACCATGACCGGCGGCGTGCCGGACGCGCGCAGGGCGCATTTGGCGGCCTTGCGTCATCCCGACAGCGGCGAGCTGATCGATAGCGCTTTGGTGCTGTTCTTTGCGACGCCGGCCAGCTTTACCGGCGAGGACGTGGCCGAGTTCCACGTCCATGGCGGCCGCGCCGTTGTGGCGGCGTTGCTGGCGGCGCTGGCGTGTCTGCCCGGCTGTCGACCGGCCGAGCCGGGCGAGTTCACCCGACGCGCCTTCGAAGGCGGTCGGCTCGATCTTGTCGAAGTGGAAGGTCTCGCCGATCTGATCGCAGCCGAAACGGAATCGCAGCGCCGGCAGGCCCTGAACGCCGCTCGGGGCGGCCTGTCGCAACGGGCTGATGCCTGGCGGAGCGATATCATCAAGGCGCGCGCGGCCATCGAGGCCGATCTCGACTTTGCCGACGAGGAAGATGTGCCGGCGACGATGGCCGATGCGGCGCGGACCGTAGCGGCCACGCTCCGCGACGGCATCGCCGCCGTCCTGGCCGAAGCCGGACGCGGCGAGCGGGTGCGCGACGGTCTGCAGGTGGTGCTGCTGGGGCCGCCCAATGCCGGCAAGTCGAGCCTGCTCAACGCCATCGCCCGTCGCGACGTTGCCATCGTCACGGCGCAGCCGGGCACGACGCGCGACGTCATGGAAGCCCATCTCGATCTCGATGGCTACGCCGTGACGCTGATCGACACGGCCGGGCTGCGCCAGGCGGCCGATGAAATCGAAGCCGAAGGCATCCGCCGCGGCCGCGCCCGGGCGGGCGCGGCTGATCTGATCATCTGGCTCGACGATCGCGGCCGGGCGGCTCCCGACGAGGTGCACGGGTTTGGCGCCGACATCCTGACGGTGGCGAGCAAGGCCGACCTCGGCGGTGGCGCCGGGACCGCCGCCGATCTCGCCGTGTCGGTCAATGATCCGGCGTCCCTGCGGCGCCTGATCGATGCGATCGCCGGCCGGGCGGCGGCCTCGTTGGGACGAGAACCGGCGCTTGTGACGCGGGCGCGGCAGCGACGGTGCCTGGAGGCGGCGGTGGCGGCGCTGACGGCGGCTCTGACCCCGGGGCTGCCGGAAGAGATCGTCGCCGACCATCTGCGCGCCGCCGGCGACGCCGTGGGGCGCCTCTCTGGCCGCATCGACGTCGAGGACGTACTGGGTGACATCTTTTCCAGCTTCTGCATCGGCAAATGACGGTGTTTTCCCTGTTCTACCCACGCTGTTTCACGTGAAACACTCCACAGCCTGTGGAAAACCTGTCATCGTGCCATTGGCCATCCGGGCGCAAACCGGTTGTCGATTCGGCATCGAAACGACGACGGGGTGGCGGCGGTCGTCGCTGAGGCTTTGACGGCGCCGACCGCTACCGGTAGAACGACGGCAGCGCGCCCCCGCCGTCTGTTGCGAGTGCCGGAGCATGGCGCCGGCCAGAACCGGCGCCGCGGGCGCCACTCATTCAGGATGTTGCGAGGACCGAGGTGCAGGACGTCTACGATGTGATCGTCGTCGGGGGAGGCCACGCCGGTGTCGAAGCGGCCCACGCGGCGGCGCGCTGCGGTGCCCGCACGGCGCTGATCACCCACCACTTGGCCACCATCGGCACCATGTCGTGCAACCCGGCCATCGGTGGCCTCGGCAAGGGGCATCTGGTGCGCGAGGTCGACGCGCTCGACGGCCTGATGGGCCGGGTCGCCGACCGGGCCGGCATCCAGTTCCGGCTGCTCAACCGCCGCAAGGGACCGGCGGTGCGCGGACCGCGGGCGCAGGCCGACCGCGATCTGTTCAAGGCGGCGATGCAGGCCGAAATCCTGGCGACGCCGGGCCTGACGGTAATCGAGGGCGAAGCCGACGACGTGTTGGCGCCGGCCGGCCGGGTGACGGCGGTTCGGCTCGCCGACGGTCGCCAGATCGCCACCGGTGCCGTGGTGCTGACCACCGGCACCTTCCTCACCGGTCTCATCCACATTGGCGAGACGCAGATTCCGGCCGGTCGGGTCGGCGAGGCGCCGGCCCTTGGCCTGTCGTCGACGCTGCGTCGGTTCGGTCTCGGCGTCGGCCGCCTCAAGACCGGCACACCGCCGCGCATCGATGGTCGCACCATCGATTATTCCGGACTCGAAACGCAGCCCGGCGACAATGAACCGGAGCCGTTCTCGACCCTGACGGCGGCCATCACCACGCCGCAGGTGGCCTGCCACATCACGCGCACGACACCGGCGACGCACGCCGTCATCCGCGCCAACATCCACCGGTCGCCGATGTACTCCGGCCAGATCGGCAGCCGCGGCCCGCGCTACTGCCCGTCGATCGAGGACAAGATCGTCCGCTTCGGCGACCGCGACGGCCACCAGATCTTTCTCGAGCCCGAGGGGCTCGACAGCCCGCTCGTTTATCCCAACGGCATTTCGACGTCGTTGCCCGAAGACGTGCAGCGGGCGATCCTGGCCTCGATCCCCGGCCTCGAGCGGGCCGTGATGGTCCGGCCCGGCTACGCCATCGAATACGATCACATCGATCCGCGCGAGCTTGAGCCGAC
The DNA here is from genome assembly GCA_937868725.1 of uncultured Pleomorphomonas sp. Lineage (GTDB taxonomy): Bacteria > Pseudomonadota > Alphaproteobacteria > Rhizobiales > Pleomorphomonadaceae > Pleomorphomonas. The sequence continues at coordinate 47,122 of CALMMQ010000046.1, read as the reverse complement.
GCTGGAGACGCGCAAGGTTGTCGGCCTGTTCATGGCTGGCCAGATCAACGGCACCACCGGCTACGAGGAGGCGGCGGCGCAAGGCCTGCTGGCCGGGGTCAACGCCGCCCGTCGGGCCGGCGGCGGCGACGGCGTGGTGTTCGATCGCGCCGAGGCCTATCTTGGCGTCATGGTCGACGATCTCGTCACCAAGGGCATCAGCGAGCCCTACCGCATGTTCACCTCGCGGGCCGAGTATCGGCTGTCGCTGCGGGCTGACAACGCCGACCAGCGGCTGACGGCGCGCGGCGTCGATCTTGGCCTCGTCGGCAGCGCCCGCCAGCGGGCATTCGCCGCCAAAGCACAGCGCATCGAGGCGGCGCGGCAGCTGGCCCGGTCGCTCAGCCTGTCGCCGAAGGAAGCGGCGGCGGTGGGACTGATGCTCAATCAGGACGGCGTGCGCCGCACGGCCTACGAACTCCTGTCCTATCCCGACGCATCGGTGGCGCGCCTTGCCGCCATCTGGCCGGAGCTCGGTCGATTCGATGCCGTTACGATTGCGGCGCTGGAGACGGAAGCGCTCTACGCCGTCTATCTGCAGCGCCAGGACGCCGACATTGCCGCCTTCCGCCGCGACGAGGCGCGGGCCATTCCGGCCGACTTCGACTACGCGGCCGTGACCGGCCTTTCCAACGAGGTGCGGCAGAAGCTCGAACGGGTGCGGCCAGCGACGCTGGGCCAGGCCGGCCGCATCGACGGCGTAACGCCGGCCAGCCTGACGCTGCTGATCGCCAATCTGCGCAAGGCCGCCGGCGCGGCGCCGGCCGAGGAGGTGGCGTGATGGCTGTCCGCAACAGCGGGGTGAGCGATGGTCCGGACGCGGTGGCAGCGCTGCTGCCGCTGACGCCGGCCGTACGCGACCGTCTCGAAGCCTACGTGGCGCTGGTGCGGCGCTGGCAGGAGGTCAAGAACCTGGTGGCGCCGTCGACCTTGCCGGTCATCTGGTCGCGTCATGTCGCCGACAGCGCGCAGGCGCACCTGGCGGCACCGATGGCCCGGCGCTGGCTCGACCTCGGCTCGGGTGCCGGCTTTCCCGGCCTTGTCACCGCCATACTGATCGCCGACGAGCCGGGCGCCGCGGTGACGCTGGTCGAGGCCAACGGTCGCAAGGCTGCTTTCCTGATGGCGGTGGCGCGCGAGCTGAGGTTGCCGGTCAAGGTGATTTCCGAACGGATCGAATCGGTTGCGCAACGACACGCCGACATCGGCGCCGTCGATGCCGTGTCGGCGCGGGCGCTGGCCGGATTGCCCCAGTTGCTCGCCTATGCCGAGCCGTGGCTGGCCACCGGCGCGCTCGGCGTTTTCCACAAGGGTCAAGATTTCGGCAACGAATGCCAAGACGCCACTCATGCCTGGGTCTTCGATCTGGTAAAACATCCCAGTCGGATCGAAGCGGATAGCGTCGTCGCCGTGCTGTCGGCGGTGCGCCGCCGCTGAGCCTTCTACACAGGATATCAACATGGCTGTACTCCCCGAAATCCCCCGCGTGCTGTCGCTGGCGAACCAGAAGGGCGGCGTCGGCAAGACGACGACGGCCATCAACCTCGGAACGGCATTGGCGGCCATCGGCGAGGAAGTGCTGATCATCGATCTCGATCCGCAGGGCAACGCTTCGACCGGCCTCGGCATCGACCGCAAGTCGCGTACCGTTTCCACCTACGACGTGCTGGTCGGCGAGGCGCGTCTCGACGAGGCGCTGGTGCCGACGGCGGTGCCGCGCCTGACCGTGGCGCCGTCGACGCTGGACAATCTCGGCGTCGAACTGGAGATCGCCGCGTCGGCCGATCGCGCCTTCCGGCTGCGCAAGGCCATCGCCGCTCACGCCGACCGGGTGGCGCGGGCGGCGCCGGGGCGGGAGAAGCGCTTCACCTATGTGCTGATCGACTGCCCGCCGTCGCTCAACCTGCTGACCATCAACGCGCTGGCCGCCTCGCACTCCATTCTGGTGCCGCTGCAGTGCGAGTTCTTCGCCCTGGAGGGCCTGTCGCAGCTGCTCAGCACCGTCGAGCAGGTCAAGCGCAGCCTCAACAACGAACTGTCGATCCACGGCATCGTGCTGACCATGTACGACGGGCGCAACAACCTGTCGGCCCAGGTGGTGCAGGATGTGCGCTCCAACATGGGCGACGCCGTCTACGACACCATCATTCCGCGCAACGTGCGCGTTTCGGAAGCGCCGTCCTACGGCAAGCCGGCGCTTCTCTACGATCTCAAGTGCACCGGCAGCCAGGCCTACCTGAAGCTGGCCTCGGAGATCATCCAGCGGGAGCGGCGCTTCCGGGCCGTGGCGGCGTAAGGAAGGATCGGCAGCATGAGCGTGATCGAGGACAACGGACGGCGCCGTCTGGGGCGCGGACTGGCGGCGCTGATCGGCGATGCCAGCAGCGAGTTCGAGGTGGTCGAGCGGGTGCGCGGTCTGCGCAAGGTGGCGATCGACCTGATCCGGGCCAACCCCAAGAACCCGCGCCGCATCTTCAAGGATGACGAGCTTGAGGAACTGGCCGGCTCGATCAAGCAGCACGGCATGATCCAGCCGGTGGTGGTGCGGCCGATCGCCGGTCAGGACAACGGTTTCGAGCTGATCGCCGGCGAGCGGCGCTGGCGCGCCGCCCAGAAGGCCGGCGTGCACGAGATTCCGGTGGTCATTCAGGACGTCAGCGATCGCGAGGCGCTGGAAATCGCCATCATCGAGAACGTCCAGCGCCAGGACCTCAATCCGCTCGAAGAGGCGATGGGTTATGAACAGCTGGTCAGCGAGTTCAGCTACACCCAGAACGATCTCGCTTCGGTCATCGGCAAGAGCCGCAGCCACGTGGCCAACACCATGCGGCTGCTCAAGCTGCCCGAACCGGTCAAACAGTACCTCAACGACGGCGTGCTCACTGCCGGTCACGCCCGGGCGCTGATCGCCGCCCCCGATCCGACGACGCTGGCCCGCCGTATCGTCGAGGAGGGCATGACGGTGCGTTCGGCCGAGAGCCTGGCGCAGGCGACCATCGCCGAGCCGCACGGCCGGGCCAAGGCGCCGAAGCCCGACAAGGACGCCGACACGCGCGCCCTTGAAAAGCGGCTATCCGACGCGCTGGGGCTGAAGGTGGAGATTGCCCATCGCTCCAATGGCTCGGGCGAGGTGCGGCTCAGCTACAAGAGCCTCGAGCAGCTGGACGAGGTCATTCGCCGCCTCGAAAGCTGAGGCGGCATTGCCGCTGATTCCGATTCGCATTCGAAATGAAAACGGCCCGCTTCCGAAAGGGATGCGGGCCGTTTCGTTATCGATCCGGTTGTCGGTCAGCGTTGGCTGAGCGCGGCTGCCATACGGTTCAGGCCGTCGTCGAGCAGGGCGCGCGGACAGCCAAAGTTGAGCCGGACAAAGGCGGACTTGTCCGACAAATAGTCGGTACCGGGATTGAAGGCCACCCGGCCCTTGTCGAGGAAGAAGGCCTGGGCCGACGGGCCGAGCTCCAACGCCGAGCAGTCGAGCCAGGCGAGGAAGGTGCCCTCCGGCGCCAGCATGCGGATGCCGGGGAAGCGCCGCGCCATTTCGGAGGCGAGATGATCGCGGTTGGCTTCGAGGTAGGCGACGAGGTCGGCCTTCCACGCCGTGCCCTGGCTGAAGGCGGCGTAGGTGGCTTCGAGACCGAGCACGTTCGGCCGCTCGACGAGGCCGCGCTGGGCGGCGGTGAAGCGGTGCCGCAGCTTGGCGTCGGTGATGATGGCGAAGGCGGCCTGCAGCCCGGCGACGTTGTAGGTCTTGCTGGCGGCCATCAGCGTGATGGTGCGGGCGGCGACCTCGGGGCCGAGCGTGGCGACCGGAATGTGCCGGTGGCCGCCGTAGACGATGTCGCAATGGATCTCGTCGGAGATGATGTAGGCATCGCGATCGACGACGGCGGCGGCGATGGCGGCCAGTTCGTCGCGCTCGAACACCCGACCGGTCGGGTTGTGAGGATTGCACAGCAGCAGCGCCCGCGACCGGTCGAGGGCGCTGGTCATGGCCTCCATGTCGACGACGTAGCGGCCGTCGTAGGCCAGGAGCTCGACGTCGTGGCGCTTGAGGTGCCAATGTCCGGGGGCGGCGAGGATCGGCGGGTAGGCCGGCGTCTGCACGGTGACACCATCGCCGGGCTGCAGCAGCGCCGACAGGGCGAGGTTGAAGCCCGGCACGACACCCGGCAGGAAGACGATGTCGTCGGGGCGGATGGTCCAGGCGTAGCGCTCGGCCATGTCGTCGACGATGTGCTGGCGCAACGCGTCGGTGATGATGCCGTAGCCGAACACCGGATGGGCAACGCGCTCGGCGAGCGCGGCGGCGATTTCGGGGGCGACGGCGAAATCCATGTCGGCCACCCACATGGGCAGCACATCGTCGGCATAGCGGGCCCATTTGACGGCGGCGGTGCCGCGTCGTTCGACAAGCGTATCAAAAGAGTAGGACATTGGAGCTTTTCGGTTTCGTCGGTAGGGAAAGTCAGGCGTCGGGCGCCGAGGGATCGGCGGGCGCGTCGGGATCGAGGGCATGGCGGGTGAGGAGCGGCAGCTGCGCCGCCGAGAACAGCAGCGTCAGCGGCATGATGCCCCAGACCTTGAAGGCCACCCAGAAGGCGGTCGACTGGGTGCGCCAGACCGCTTCGTTGGCGATGGCTAGGACAAGGAAGAACAGGCCCCAGCGCAGCGTCAGCTTCTGCCAGCCGACGGCGTCGAGCTTGAAGGCGCCGTCGAAGACGTAGCCGAGCAGCGACTTGCCGAACAGGAGGCCGCCGAGCAGCGTGCCGCCGAACAGCGTGTTGACGATGGTCGGCTTCATCTTGATGAAGGTGTCGTCGTGCAGATAGAGCGTCAGCGAGCCAAAAATCAGCACCACGACGCCGGTGACCAGCGGCATGATGGCCAGCCGCTGCGTCAGCATCCAGGAGAGGGCGAGAGCCACCACCATGGCGACCATGAAGGCGCCGGTGGCGACGAAGATGTCGTAGCGGGAGTTGGCGAAGAAGAAGACGAGGAGCGGTCCCAGCTCCAGGGCCAGCTTGACCAGCGGGTTCTCCTGGGGGCGCGCCGGGGCCGGCGTCGGGTCACCTGACCCTGTGTCTTTGTGCATGTCCGAATGATCCAGGCGTTTGCTAGTGCAGTGACACCGACACGTGATTCACGTGAATGGCAAGCGACCGATCAAGGGTCGGTGTCGTAACCTGCACTAGGATCAATATGTTGCTAGTGCACCTTTCGACGCATTCATTCGCCGCGGGTTGTCCATAGCGTGGACCGAATGAATGCGCCAGTGCACTCGGCCCGCAGTCTTGCCGATCGCGCGGCCGCCGACAAGGCCGGAGACGGCAGTTTATTTGTACTTGCTGTAGTCGATCTTGAACCATTCGGGATTGGTCGGGTTGCCGACCTTGGTCTCGTAGACGGCGACCGTCGTCTCCAGACCCTGTTCGTCGGTCACCGTCCACTGCTTGAGTTCGACCGAGCGGGCGTCGAAATACAGCGTCAGCTTGGAGGTGACGAAGGTGCCGGGGTCCTGCATGGTGATGATGATCAGGTCGGAATCGGCGCTGACCGACTGCACCACCGCTTCCTTGAGCAGGTCGATGTTCTTGTCGAGCAGAAAGCGCAGCGGCGTTTCCGACAACAGGTACAGCGTCTGCTCATGCACGGCCTTGTCGTCGACGGCGACGGTCTTGCCGTCGACGGTGATGTCGAGCTTGGACGGCGGGTAGTAGCGGAAGCGCATCTTGCCGGGCCGGTCGATGACGAAATAGCCGTTGGTTTCGGTGCCATCGGGTGCCGTCTGCAGGAACTTGCCCTCGAGCGTGGTGATGCAGTTGAAATATTTGTTGACGGCCTGCACGGTGGTGAGCTGGGCCGCCGACAGGCCGGCAAGGTTGGGCGCGGCGGTCGCCGGTCCGAGACTGGCGCCGGAGAACGCCAGGGCGGTGGCGACGACCAGTCCTCTCAGGACGGCGGCGAGGTTCGGCTTGGCCTGCATGCGGGGGATGCCTTTCGGGGTCGGAACGGGCGATGGCGGCGACGCGCGCCGCCCACTGTCGCCGATTTAAAGCTGCGAACATGGCGAAACAAGGCTGGCGGTGGCAAAAAGCGCCGAGGCCGCCGAGCCCTGGTGAATGCGGCTTGACAAGCGGCGGCTGAACGACCGAGGACAAGGCCGACGCCGGCAGCGCCCGGCCCCAGCCATGGCGGAGAAACAGCATGACCATTGCCGACAACCTAGCGGCCGTGCGCGGCAGCATCGACGCCGCTGCCAGGGCGGCCGGCCGACCGGCCGTGACGCTGGTGGCCGTGTCCAAGACCTTCCCGGCCGACGATGTGCGGCAGGCGATCCTGGCCGGCCAGCGGGTGTTCGGCGAGAACCGCGTGCAGGAGGCGGCGGGCAAGTTTCCGGCGTTGCGACAGGAATTCCCCGATCTCGAACTGCATCTCATCGGCCCGCTGCAGTCCAACAAGGCGCGCGAAGCGGTGGCGCTGTTCGACGTCATCCACACCGTTGATCGCGACAAGATCGCCGCCACGCTGGCCGCCGAGATGGCGGCGCAGGGGCGGCGGCCCAAACTGCTGGTGCAGGTCAATACCGGCGAAGAGGCGCAGAAGGCCGGCATCGCGCCGCGCGAAGCGCTGGCCTTCGTCGAGCGCTGCCGCGACGTTCACGGGCTCGCAATCGCCGGGCTGATGTGCATTCCGCCGGTCGGCGACAATCCGGCGCCGCATTTCGCCCTGCTCGACGAACTGGCCGACCGGGCCGGGCTCGGCTGGCGGTCGATGGGCATGTCGGGCGATTACGAGATGGCGGTGCGCCACGGCGCCACCCACGTGCGCGTGGGCAGCGCCATCTTCGGCCACCGCGATTACGGCGCCGCCTGAGCCGGGCCGGCGGCGGCCAGCGCCTTGTCGATTTCGGGCCGCAGCACGGTGGCAATGCTGTCGGCGCTGAGCGGTCCCACGTGCTTGAAGGCGATGCGACCGTCGGCGACGACATAGGTTTCCGGCACGCCGTAGACGCCCCAGTCGATGCCGACGCGACCGCCGCGATCGGCGCCGACGGCGGCGTAGGGATTGCCGAGGGCGCCGAGGAAGCGCCGGGCCTGATCGTCGGTGTCCTTGTAGTTGATGCCGACGAGCCGGAAGCGCCGGTCGGCGGCAAACTCCAGCAGACGCGGGTGTTCGAGCCGGCAGGGCGCGCACCAGGACGCGAAGACGTTGACGACGAAGACGCCGTGCGCCAGGTCGGCGGCGGCGAGGGCGGGCGTCGGATTGCCGTCGGCGCCGTTGAGACCGTCGACGGCCGGCAGCTCGAAGGGCGGCACGGTCTTGCCGATCAGCACCGATGGCACCAACGCCGGATCGCCGGCGCCGAGCCGGCTCAGGAACAGGCCGGCAAGGCCGGCGAACAGCAGGAGCGGCAGGCCGACGATGAGGCGGCGACGGATGAGCATCGGCGGTCAGGCCTCCGGTGGCGTGGCCGAGCGGCGACGCAGGCCGCGCGCTTCGAGGTCGGCGAGGCGGCGTTTGAGACGGGCGTGGTCGACGCCGATCCAGACGATGAGGGCGGCGATCACCAGGGCGGCGAGGCCGTAGCTCAAGACGATGAAGCCGGTGTAGGGACCGAGGAACGGGCTCATCGGGCGCCTCCGGCGGCCAAGAGGCCAAGCGTGCGCAGGCGGCGGCGCAGGATTTCGTTGCGCATGGCGGCGAGGTGCAGGCTGAACAGCAGCGTGGTGAAGGCGGCGGCCATGACGAACAACGGCACCAGCATCGAGGCGTCGATGGTCGGGCCACCGAGGCGGAACACCGAAGCGGGCTGGTGCAGGGTGTTCCACCAGTCGACGGAAAACTTGATGATCGGCAGGTTGATCGAGCCGACCAGGATGAGGATGGCGGCGAGGCGGGCGCCGCGCGCCGGGTCTTCCAGCGTCCGCCACAGCGCCATCAGGCCGAGATACATCAGGAACAGGATCAACACCGACGTCAGGCGGGCGTCCCACTCCCAATAGGTGCCCCACATCGGCCGGCCCCACAGCGAGCCGGTGATTAGCGCCATGAAGGTGAAGGCGGCGCCGATGGGCGCGGCGGCGCGGGCGGCGACGTCGGCGAGCGGATGCCGCCAGACCAGCGTGCCGAGCGCCGACGCCGTCATGATGGCGTAGGTCAGCATCGACAGCCAGGCCGAGGGCACGTGGATATACATGATGCGCACCGTCTCGCCCTGCTGGTAGTCGGCCGGCGAGCGGAACACCAGCACCAGGCCGATGACGAACAGCACCGCCGTCACCAGGGCGAGCACCGGCGCCAGTCGGCGCTGCAGGGCGAGGAAGCGGGTGGGATTGGCGTAGTCGACAAGAGGCATGGCGGAACGCGGTCTCACGAAATGGATGGTCAGCCGGCACGGGCCGGCCGGGACGGGGCACTCACTGGTCGAGGCCGACGATGGCGCGGGCGAAATCGCGCGCTTCGAACGGTTCTAGGTCGTCGATGCCTTCGCCGACGCCGATGAAATGCACGGGCAGGCCGAACTTCTGGGCCAGCGCCACCAGAATGCCGCCGCGCGCCGTGCCGTCAAGCTTGGTCATGACGAGGCCGGTGACGCCGGCGGTCTTGCCGAAAATCTCGGCCTGATTGATGGCGTTCTGGCCGGTGGTGGCATCGAGCACCAGCAGCACGTCGTGCGGGGCGTCGGGGTCGAGCTTTTTCAGCACGCGCACCACCTTTTCGAGTTCGGCCATCAGCTCGGTCTTGTTCTGCAGCCGACCGGCGGTGTCGATCATCAGCACGTCGGTGCCGCTGGCGCGCGCTTCGTTGAGGGCGTCGTAGGCGAGACCGGCGGCGTCGGCGCCGACGTCGCGGGCGACGACCGGCGTGCCGGTACGGCCGGCCCACACCTTGAGCTGGTCGATGGCGGCGGCGCGGAAGGTGTCGCCGGCGGCCAGCATCACCGAGCGACCCTCGGCCTGGAACTTGGCGGCCAGCTTGCCGAGCGTCGTCGTCTTGCCCGAGCCGTTGACGCCGACCACGAGGATGACCTGCGGCCGCCGCTCGGGGCGCAACGCGAAGGGCACCGCCACCGGCTTCAGCACGCCTTCGATCTCGTCGGCGAGCAGGGTGCGGACCTCGATGTCGGAAATGTCCTTGCCGTAGCGCTCGGCCTTGAGGCGGTCGGTGATGGCCGAGGCGACGGCGACGCCGAGATCGGCCTGGATCAGCACGTCCTCGAGGTCCTGCAGCGTGTCGGCGTCGAGCTTGCGCTTGGTGAAGATGGCGGCGATGGAACCGCCGATGGCGCCCGACGAGCGGGTGAGGCCGGACTTGAGGCGCTGCAGCCAGCTGAGCTTGACCGGCGCGTCAACAACCACAGGTTCAATATAATGGCTTTCAGCAACCTCCGAGTCGCTAACGGCCTGCGGCTCGCTGGCTTCGGCATCGACCGCGACGGCCGTCTCGATCGGCTCCGCCTCGGTGGCGACGGGCAGGGGGGCAGCAGCCGGCGTTGCCGGCTCGTGTCTGCCGAACCAGCGTCCGAACAGTCCGGGCTTCTTGTCGTCGGCCATGCTTTTCACGTTCCTTTTTTGGCTCACGCCGCCTTGGAGATCAGCGTGCGCTCGGTATGTCCGGTCACCACTGCCGGCACGATGTCGCCGGCTTCGCCGCGATCGATCTCGGTCAGGGTGAACTGCTCGGTGCGGCCAAGGCCGGTCTTTTCCACCAGCACCAGGTGGTGCCGGCCGATTTCCGCTTCGAGATGGCGGCGCAGCGCCGCGTCGCCGACCGCGCGCAGTTGGCCCGCCCGGTCCTTGATCAGGCCGCGATCGAGCTGCGGCATGCGGGCCGCCGGCGTGCCGGGGCGGGCCGAATAGGGAAAGACGTGCAGATGGGTGAGGCCGCAGTCGGCGACGATGGCCAGCTCGTTGGCGAAGGCCGCTTCGGTTTCGGTGGGGAAGCCGGCGATCAGGTCGGCGCCGAACACCATGTCGGGTCGCAGCCGGCGCGCCTCATCGCAGAAGCGGATGGCGTCGGCGCGCAGGTGGCGGCGCTTCATGCGCTTGAGGATCAGGTCGTCGCCGTGCTGCAGCGACAAGTGCATGTGCGGCATCAGCCGCGCTTCCTCGGCGATGGCCGCCATCAGGTCGGCGTCGACCTCGACGGAATCGATGGAGGAGATGCGCAGACGGCTGAGTTCGGGCACCTCGCGCAGGATGGCCCGCGTCAGGCGGCCAAGGCGGGGCGTGCCGGGCAGATCGGAGCCGTAGGACGTCAGATCGACGCCGGTCAGCACCACTTCGCGGTAGCCGTTCTCGACCAGACGGCGCACCTGGCCGACGACGTCGCCCATGGGCACCGAGCGCGAGTTGCCGCGGCCGTAGGGGATGATGCAGAAGGTGCAGCGGTGGTCGCACCCGTTCTGGACCTGGACGAAGGCGCGGGTGCGGCCCTCGAAGCCGTCGACGAGGTGGGGGGCGGTGTCGCGTACCGCCATGATGTCGTTGACGCGCACCTTCTCGGAAGCAGCGACGCCGAAATCGGGAATGGCGGCGTAGGCGGCCTCAGACAGCTTGTCGGCGTTGCCGACGACAAGGTCGACCTCGGCCATGTCGGCAAACAGGCCGGGCTGCGTCTGGGCGGCGCAGCCGGTGACGACGATGCGCGCCTCCGGGTTCTGTCGCCGCGCCCGGCGGATGGCCTGCCTGGCCTGGCGCACCGCTTCGCCGGTGACGGCGCAGGTGTTGACCAGCACGGCGTCGTCGAGCCCGGCTTCGGCGGCCTTGCGGCGCATCACTTCGGATTCGACCGTATTGAGCCGGCAGCCGAACGTGATCACCTCGATGGCCATGTCTGCGCAATCCCCTTGATATCCATGCGGGCTATATGGGGGAAAACCGCCGGAAACGCCAGAGCCGAAGCGTCAGGCGGCGGCGAAGATCGAGGGCGGCAGCCGGCCGTCGTGCTCGAACTCGGTCGGGCCGGTCATCAGGATGCGGTTGCCGGCCGTCCAGTCGATGTCGAGCTTGCCGCCCGGCAGGGTGACGGTGACCTGGCGGCCGGTGCGCTTGGTGCGGGCGGCCGAAACGGCGGCGGCGCAGGCGGCCGAACCGCAGGCGCGCGTCAGGCCGGCGCCGCGTTCCCAGACCTTGAGGGTCAGCGACGACGGCGAGGTGACGTGGGCGAGCGAGATGTTGGCGCGCTCGGGGAACAGCGGGTGGTTTTCCAGCATCGGACCGATGGAGGCGAGGTCGTAGGCCTCGACGTCGTCGACCCAGAAGATGGCGTGCGGGTTGCCGATGTTGGCCACGGCCGGAGAATGCAGCAGCGGCGCGTCGATGGGACCGACCTGCAGCTCGATGGCGCGGGTGTCGGCGAACGGCTCGGCCAGCGGAATGTCCCGCCAGTCGAAGCGCGGCTCGCCCATGTCGACGGTGACCCGGCCGTCGGCATTGTCGGAGACGGCGAGCAGGCCGGCCCGGGTTTCCAGCGTCAGGCGGTCGCGACCGGTGCTGTCGAACAGGCGGCGGCTGACACAGCGCGTGCCATTGCCGCAGGCGAAGGACTCGGAGCCGTCAATATTATAGATGCGCATGAAGGCGTCGGTGCCGGGGGTGCGGGCATCGTAGAGCACCATCAGCTGGTCGAAGTGGGCGCCGGGCAGGGCAGCGATGGCCCGCGCCGCCGCGGCGGTCATCCGCTCGGGCCGGCCGCGCAGGTCGACGACGACGATTTCGTTGCCGATGCCGTTCATCTTGAGAAAGGTAAGGTCGTCGCGCGTCATGCTGCTCATCCGGAAAAGTCGCCACGGCTATAGCACGCCAACCCGGTCGCCGAAAGCCGGCGGCCGGCAAAAGCGCCGCCGTTCCTTGACAAGCGGCGGTTTCGGGGCTATCGAGCCGCATTCTCGTCCTGTTCCGACAGCCGAGCCGCCGACCGGGGCCTGATCCCGGAGGTCAACACCCGTCAGCGCGTCGCGCCCGCGGGTGCGCTCAGTGCTTGGATGTCGGTCGGGTCGACACCGGGCCGCGCCTCTCCGGCGCGCCGCCCCTCCCGGGAACGCAACGATGTTTGAAAGCCTCAGCGATCGCCTCAGCGGCATTTTCGACAAGCTCACGCGCCGTGGCGCGCTGAGCGAGGCCGACGTCGCCGAGGCGATGCGGGAAGTGCGTCGGGCCCTGATCGAGGCCGACGTGGCGCTCGACGTCGTCAAGTCGTTCACCGACAAGGTGCGCAATCGCGCCGTCGGCGTCGAGGTGGTGAAGTCGGTCACCCCCGGCCAGATGGTGGTCAAGATCGTCCACGATCAGCTGGTGGAGATGCTTGGCGCCGATGCCCAGCCGATCGACCTCGAGGCACCGGCGCCGGTGCCGATCCTGATGGTCGGCCTGCAGGGCTCGGGCAAGACCACCACCACGGCCAAGATCGCCCGTCGGCTCAGCGAACGTCAGCGCAAGAAGGTGCTGATGGCCTCCCTCGACACCCGTCGACCGGCGGCCATGGAGCAGCTCAAGGTGCTCGGCCAGCAGAACGGCATCGACACGCTGCCGATCGTCGCCGGTCAGTCGGCGACCGAGATCGCCAGCCGCGCCATCACCGCTGCCAAGCTCGGCGGCTACGACGTCGTCATCCTCGACACCGCCGGCCGCGTCACCGTCGACGACGCGCTGATGGGCGAGGCGGCCGAGGTCAAGCGCCTGACCAATCCGCATGAAGTGCTGCTGGTGGCCGACGCGCTCACCGGTCAGGACGCCGTCAACACCGCCCGCGCCTTCGATGGTCAGATCGGCATCACCGGCATCGTGCTCACCCGCGTCGACGGCGACGGCCGCGGCGGCGCGGCGCTGTCGATGCGCGCCGTCACCGGCAAGCCGATCAAGCTGATGGGCGTTGGCGAAAAGGCCGATGCGCTCGAGGACTTCCATCCCCAGCGCGTGGCCGACCGCATTCTCGGCATGGGCGACATCGTGGCGCTGGTCGAGAAGGCCGCCGCCAACATCGACGCCGAGAAGGCGGCCCGCATGGCCGCCAAGATGAGCAAGGGCGAGTTCGACATGAACGACCTCGCCGAGCAGCTCAAGCAGATGCAGAAGCTCGGCGGCATGAGCGGCGTGCTCGGCCTGATGCCCGGCATGGGCAAGATGAAAAACCAGATGGCCGCCGCCGGCATCGACGACCGCTTCCTCGGCCGGCAGATCGCCGTCATCCAGTCGATGAACAAGAAGGAGCGGGCCAAGCCCGCTCTGATCGACGCCAAGCGGCGCAAGCGCATCGCCGCCGGTTCCGGTACCGACGTCGCCGACGTCAACAAGGTGCTGAAGATGCACCGCCAGATGGCCGACGTCATGAAGGCCATGGGCAAGCAGAAGGGCGGCCTGTTCGGCAAGATCGGTTCGATGCTGGGCGGGGGCGGCATGCCCGACCTCGGCAAGATGGACCCGGCCCAGATCGAGAAGATGGCCAAGGACATGGGCGCCGGCGGCGGTCTGCCGCCCGGCATGCCGTCGCTGCCGCCCGGTCTCGGCAACATGCCGGGTCTCCCCGGCGGCTTCCCCGGCCTCGGCGGTCCGCGCCTGCCGGGTCTGCCCGGACTGGGAAAGGGGCCGAAGCGGAAATGACCGACGCCCCCGCCAAGGCCGGCCATCAGGCCGCCATCGCCGAACTGTCCGCCCTCAGGGCCTCGATCGACAACATCGACGCCGCCCTGGTTCATATTCTCGCCGAGCGCTTCAAGTGCACCCAGAAGGTGGGGCGCCTCAAGGCCGAGCACAACTTGCCCCCCGCCGATCCGGCGCGGGAAGCAGCCCAGATCGAGCGGCTTCGGACGCTGGCGCTCGAAGCCCACCTCGATCCCGACTTCGCCGAAAAATTCCTGACGTTCATCATCACGGAAGTCATACGGAACCACGAAGCCTTCCGGCGTTGAACGCCGGCCAACCAAACTGGAGTAAAGACAATGGCCCTCAAGATTCGTCTCGCCCGTGGCGGCGGCAAGAAGCACCCGCACTACTCGATCGTCATCGCCGACGCCCGCAGCCCGCGCGATGGCCGCTTCATCGAGAAGATCGGCACCTTCGACCCGATGCTGGCCGATGACGCCGAAAATCGCGTCGTGCTGAACACCGAGCGCGCCCAGTACTGGCTCGGCCAGGGCGCCCAGCCCACCGACCGCGTGCTGCGCTTCCTCGACAAGGCGGGCCTGGCCAGCCGTGCGGCCCGCAGCAACCCCAAGAAGGGCGAGCCGGGCGACAAGGCCAAGGAACGCGCCGCCGAGAAGGCCGAGAAGGCTGCCGCCACCGCCGAGTGAGGCCGGGCGCAACGCCGACCGTTCGGACCGTCCCGCAGCGCGGGGCGGTCCTTTTCGTTACGGAACGCAAGCTGACCGGGAGGCCGTCATGGCAGCAGGATCGAAGTCCATACTGATCGCCGAGATCGGCGCGGCGCACGGCATCCGCGGCGACGTGCGCGTCAAGGCGCACACCGGCGACCCGCAGGCGATCGGCGACTACGGTCCGCTCCACGACGAGCGCGGCCGCGCCTACGTGGTCAGTGCGCTCAGGCCGCTCAAGGACGACATGCTGGTGGTGCGCTTCCAGGGCGTCGCCGACCGCAACGCCGCCGAGGCGCTCAACCGCACCCGGCTTTACGTCGATCGGTCGGTGCTGCCGGCCCCGGCCGAGGAGGAGTTCTACCACACCGATCTGATCGGCCTTGCCGTCGAGACGGTGACCGGCGCGCCGGTGGGCACGGTGACGGCGGTGATGAACTTCGGCGCCGACGATCTTCTCGACGTCGAGCGGCCCGGCCGGACCTCGGTGTTCGTGCCGTTCAGCCGCGCCGTGGTGCCGACGGTCGACATCGCCGGTGGCCGGCTGGTCATCGATCCGCCCGACGGTCTGCTCGACGAGCCGGGCGAGCCGCCGGCGGAGGAGGGGCCATGACCGGTTTTGCCGCCGACGTGCTGACGCTCTATCCGGAGATGTTTCCCGGCCCGCTCGGCGCGTCGCTGGCCGGTCGGGCGCTCGGCGACGGCCGCTGGTCGCTGAAGGCGACGCAGATCCGCGATTTCGCCTTCGACCGCCATCGCCACGTCGACGACACGCCGGCCGGCGGCGGACCGGGCATGGTGATGCGGCCGGACGTGTTGGCACGGGCCGTCGACGCAGTGTCGCCGGCCGAAGACCTCCGGCCGCGGCTGGTGATGACGCCGCGCGGCACCCCCTTCACTCAGGCGCGGGCGCGCGAGCTGGCCGCTGGTGGCGGCGTCGTCATTCTCTGCGGCCGCTTCGAGGGCATCGACGAGCGGGTGATCCGCCATCGCCGGCTCGAAGAGGTGTCGATCGGCGACTACGTGCTGTCGGGCGGCGAGGTGGCGGCCATCGTCGTGCTCGACGCTATCGTCCGGCTGCTGCCGGGGGTGATGGGCAACGACCTCTCCGGCGTCACGGAAAGCTTCGAGACCGGCCTGGTCGAGCACGCCCAGTACACCCGACCGCCGGTGTTCGAGGATGAGGCCATTCCCGAGGTGCTGCTGTCGGGCGACCACGCCAAGGTCGACGCCTGGCGGCGCGCCGACGCCGAGGCGGCAACCCGAGCCCGCCGCCCCGATCTCTGGGCCGCCTACCAGCGGCGAGGCGGCGAAAAATAGCGGTGGCGGGCCGGAATCTGGCGCGGGGTGGTCGACAAGCCGGCCATCCTCGTGTATGGACCCGGCCCATATATCGCATCATGCGTTATGATCGACGTATCCGCCCCTTCGCCCGCCGTGGCGATGTCCCTCCCGTCGGGCGCTCTGGTCGTCGCAGAACAACAAGGACAGAAGCGATGAGCAACATCATTCAGGAGCTCGATGCCGAGCAGATGGCCGCCGTCAACGCCCAGCGCGTGCTGCCGGCCTTCTCCGCCGGTGACACCGTGCGCGTCAACGTCAAGGTCACGGAAGGCACGCGCACCCGCGTGCAGGCCTACGAAGGCGTCGTGATCGCCCGCAAGGGTGGCGGCGTCAACGAGAGCTTCACGGTGCGCAAGATCTCCTACGGCGAGGGCGTCGAGCGCGTCTTCCCGGTCTACTCGCCGATGATCGATTCGGTGGAAGTGGTCCGGCGCGGTAAGGTCCGTCGCGCCAAGCTCTACTATCTGCGCGATCTGCGCGGCAAGTCGGCCCGTATCTTCGAGGCCACCAATGCCCGCGCCCGCAAGCTCAACGAGGCGGCCAAGACCGCCAAGTGAAGCCTGCCCGGAGCGCTCTCCGATCAATCTGATCGGCGGAGTCGCTAGCGATCGGTTCGAAAGGCCCGCCGGTTCCCCCGCGCGGGCCTTTTGCATTTCGGGAGTCATCATGCCGGCCGAACTCGTCCTTGCCACCTGGAACATCAATTCGGTGCGTCTGCGCCGGCCGATCGTCGAGCGGCTGCTCAACGAGATCGAGCCGGACGTGCTGTGCCTGCAGGAAACCAAGTGCCAGGACGGCCAGTTTCCCGCCGCCGATTTTCGCAAGATCGGCTATCCCTACGTTGCCCTCAACGGCGGTCGCGGCGGCTATCACGGCGTTGCCATCGTGTCGCGGCTGCCGCTCGGCGATATCAAGGCGCGCGATTTCTGCGGCAAGGGCGGCGATCCGCGCCACGTGTCGGCGGTGGTCGAGGTCGGCGGCACGGCGCTGCGGCTGCACAATTTCTATGTGCCGGCCGGCGGCGACGAACCGGACGTCAGCGTCAATCCCAAGTTCGAGCACAAGCTGCGCTTTCTCGACGAGATGGCGGCCTGGCTGCCTGAGACCGCGGCCGATCTGCCGTCGGTGGTGGTCGGCGACCTCAACGTCGCCCCGTACGAACACGACGTTTGGTCGCACAAGGCGCTGATCAAGATCGTCAGCCACACGCCGGTGGAATGCGACAAGCTGGAAGTGGCGCGGCAGGCGGCCGGCTACGTCGATCTCGCCCGCCAGTTCGTGCCCATGGACCAGAAGCTCTATTCGTGGTGGAGCTACCGCGCCGCCGACTGGCGCGCGGCCGACAAGGGCCGGCGGCTCGACCACATTTGGGCTCATCCGGAGCTGGCCGACAAGGCGGCCAGCTACCGCGTCCTCAAGGAAGCGCGCGGCTGGGAGCGGCCGTCCGATCACGCACCGGTGCTGGTGAAGTTCGCCCTCTGACGGGCGATGACCGTCACCGCCGCCGTCGGAAAAAGAAGGCGCCCGGTCACGGGGGGGTGAACCGGGCGCGGCGCTGATGGGCAGCGCGTTGGGCCGGGCGGGGGACCCGGCCGACGGTCACGGCCCGCGGCGAGACGGGGGCATTGCCATGAGGGGCGGTGCCGTCATGACATTAATGTGGACACGAAAAAGGCCGGAAACAAGATTTCCGGCCCTGACAAGTGCGTGATGGCGGCGTGAATGGCGACGGTGCCGTTCGGCCCGTCGCCAAAGCCGGCTGAAGGCTCAGCCGACGATCGCCTTGATTTCGGCGAGGATGGCGGCGCCCATCTCGCGGGTGTTGACCGTCGCTTCGCCCCGCTTGGCGATGTCCTTGGTGCGGATACCCTTGTCGAGCACGGCGGCGATGGCCTTGTCGATGGCGTCGGCCAGCGCCAGCTCGCCGAACGAATAGCGCAGCGCCATGCCGAACGAGGCGATCATGGCGATCGGGTTGGCGGCGCCGGTGCCGGCGATGTCGGGGGCCGAGCCGTGCACCGGCTCGTAGAGCGCCTTGCGCTTGCCGGTCTTGGCGTCGGGGGCGCCGAGGGAGGCCGACGGCAGCATGCCCATCGAGCCGGTCAGCATGGCGCCGATGTCGGACAGCACGTCGCCGAACAGGTTGTCGGTCAGGATGACGTCGAACTGCTTGGGGTTGCGGACGAGCTGCATGGCGCAGTTGTCGGCCAGGATGTGGTCGAGCTTGACGTCGGCGTACTCTTCCTTGCCGATGCGGCTGACCACCTGGTTCCACAACAGGCCGGTGCGCATGACGTTGCGCTTCTCCGACGACGACACGTGGTTGCCGCGGGCGCGGGCCAGATCGAAGGCGACGCGGGCAATGCGCTCGATCTCATGCTCGTGGTAGAGCTGGGTGTCGACGGCGCGCTTCTCGCCGTTCTCGAGGGTGACGATCTCCTTCGGCTCGCCGAAATAGACGCCGCCGGTCAGCTCGCGGACGATCAGGATGTCGAGCCCCTCGACGATGTCGCGCTTCAGCGACGAGGCGTCGGCGAGCGCCGGATAGCAGATCGACGGCCGCAGGTTGGCGAACAGGCCGAGGTCCTTGCGCAGGCGCAGCAGGCCGGCTTCCGGGCGGCAGGCGTAGGGGACGCTGTCCCACTTGGGACCGCCGACGGCGCCGAACAGCACGGCATCGGCGGCGAGCGCCTTGCGCATGTCGTCCTCGGAGATGGCGACGCCGTGGGCGTCGTAGGCCGAACCGCCGACCAGACCGCGATCGATGGTGAAGTTGGTGAGGCCCTTGCCGTTGAGGTAGGCAATGACCGCCTCGACTTCGGTCATGATCTCGGGGCCGATGCCGTCACCGGGCAGGAGGAAGAGCGAATTGGCGGTCATGCTGAATGTCCCTGGCAAGCGTGGGAAAAGGCGCTCCGTGGCTCGGCGCGCCGTTGGGGCTAGCCAGTAATCGCCTTCTGAGGCGCGTTCAAGGGCAAAGCGGGCCCTCAATGACGGCAAACGTGCCGTTTTCGGGGTCGAGAACGTGCAATTCGCCCTCGGCGACGTCGAACCAGGCGCCGTGCAGCACCAGCTCGCCGGTTTCGACGCGGCGGCGGATATGCGGGAAGCCCATCAGGTTGGCGATCGACGCCTTGACCGCTTCGTGCTCCAGCGCCTTGTAGCGCAGGCCGGGGGCGATGGCGTGGTTGCAGCGCACCGCCTCGGCGGTGTCGGCCAGCACCGACACCCAGCGGCCGATGAAGTCGCTCTTGGTCAGCGGTTCGTCGGTGCCGTCGAGCGCCGCCCGAATGCCGCCGCAGCGGCCGTGGCCCATGACGACGATGTGGCGGACCTTGAGGGCGACGACGGCAAATTCCAGCGCCGCCGAGGTGCCGTGCAGTTCGCCGTCCGACTTGTAGGGCGGCACGATGTTGGCGACGTTGCGCACGACGAAGATCTCGCCCGGACCGGCGTCGAAGATCACTTCCGGCGACACGCGGCTGTCGGAGCAGCCGATGATCATGATCGACGGGTTCTGCCCCTCTTCGGCCAGGCGGCGATAGCGCTCGTTTTCCTGACGGAAGCGGCCGTCGCGGAAGGCCAGGTAGCCGTCGGAAAGCCGGGCAGGGAAGGTGGCCGGCAGGGCGGACCGAAGCGAAGACATCGTACTCTCCTCAATGTCCGGTCGCGGCGGCGCGGTCGCCGGACCGAAGATCTGAACCGATTAAGGTCATACGGGAAACCACGGCGATGACAACATGCAAATGCCGCATCGCTGCCCGTCACAGACCGGCGAGCGGGGTCGGCCGGGCGACGGCACGCCGCCGGACGCCACCGAGCCGGCGCATGTCGACCATGGCCGTCGGCCGGATGATCGCCGCCTGCTGGGCCGGCAGATCGAGTTCGGCGCTGCCGGCGGCGCGCGAGCGGGCGGCGATCTCGAACAGCGTGGCGGCGGTCAGCATCAGAGCCTTCTCGTCGTCGGCTCCGGCGAGGAGACGGGCGGCGAACAGGGCGCCGACGAGATCGCCGGGGGCGGCCGGCGCGTCGGTGTGGTTGGTCACTTCGGCGAGCAGGATGTCGGTGCTGCCGACGAGGGCGGTCGCCGTCTTGCCGCTCATCAGCGCCGGCGCCGCCGTGACGACAACGCGGGCCGGGCCGAGGGCGCGGGCGGCGGCGCCGAGCGCCGTCGGATCGTCGAGCGGCTGACCGCTCAGGGCCGCGAGGCGTTTCAAGCCGATGACGGCCACATCGACGCCGGCAAGATCGCGCTGGTCGTCGGGCCACTCGGCGACGATCAGCGCCGCCGGGCTTTCGGCCTTGATGGCGGCGACGAGCCCGGCCGTGGCGGCAGCCTGGGCCGGCGAAGCGCTGCGACCGAGGACAACGGCGCCGACGCCGGCGCGCGGCAGGTCGGCGGCAAGGGCGGCGAAGGCGGCGTCCGCCACCGGCTGGCGCTGACCGGGCGTGCGGCCGTCAAGGGCGGTCGGCAGGTGCAGGGCGGTGAGCCCCAGCCGCTCGAGGGCGAAGCTGGCGCGCGGGCCGCCGATGGCGAGCGGACTGACGAGAACAACGACTGGCGACATCGGCTTCCCCGGAACGGACAGGCAGGCTCCTGCTTATAGGCGGCCAGCCAGCCAGGTGGAAGCGCCGGTTTTGGTCGGCGGCCCGGCTGGCCTATGATGGGGCAGCCGAAAGTCCGAATCAGCCCATGCCCCGTGTGAGACCCAACCGTCCCCTCGATGATCTCTTCGTCGCCGCGCCCACCGACACGACGTCCGTCGTGCAGGTGTTGGTGCCGGTGGCGCTCGACGACAGCTATTCCTATCGCGTGCCGGCCGGCATGACGGTGGGGCCCGGCTCCATCGTCCAGGTGCCGCTCGGGCCGCGCAAGATCGTCGGCGTCGTCACCGCCGAGCCAGCGCAGCTGTCGGCCAACTCCAATCGACTGCGGCCGATCGAGCGCGCCTTCGACGTGCCGCCGCTGCCGTCGACGCTGATGGCGCTGATCGACTGGGTGGCGCGCTACACGCTGACGCCGCGCGGCCTCGTCATGCGCATGGCGGTGCGGGCGCCGGAAGCCCTCGACCCGGAGCCGCCGCTGACCGGCCTCGTCGCCGGCGGTCCGGCGCCCGAACGCCTCACCGGGGCACGCAAGCGCGTGCTGGAGCTGGTGGCCGAAAACGGCGGCATGGCTTGGACCAAGGCGGGGCTGGCCAGCGCCGCCGGCGTGTCGGCGTCGGTGATCGACGGCCTCGTCACCGCCGGCAGCCTGACGCCGGTGGACATGCCGGCCGGCCGGCCGTTCCGCCGCCCCGAGCCGGACTTCAACCCCATCGAACTGACCGCCGAACAGCAGGCGGCGGTGGCGGCGCTGGCCGGCGGCGAGGCGGGGGTGACGCTGCTCGACGGCGTCACCGGCTCGGGCAAGACGGAAGTGTATTTCGAGGCGGTGGCCGAGGCGCTGCGGGCCGGGCGGCAGGCGCTGATCCTGGTGCCGGAAATCGCCCTGACGCGGGCCTTCCTCGAGCGCTTCTCGGCCCGCTTCGGCGCGCTGCCGGCCGAGTGGCACTCCGATCTGACGCCGCGCCAGCGCGCCCGGGCCTGGCGGGCGGTGGCCACCGGCGAGGCGCGCGTCGTCGTCGGCGCCCGTTCGGCACTGTTCCTGCCGTTCGCCGAGCTTGGCCTCATCGTCGTCGACGAGGAGCACGATGGCGCCTACAAGCAGGAGGAATGGGCGAGCTATCATGCCCGCGACATGGCGGTGGTGCGCGGCCGGCTCGAAGGCTGTCCGGTCATCCTGGCCTCGGCGACGCCGTCGCTGGAAAGCCGGGTCAACGTCGAGCGCGGCCGCTATCGGCACGTGGCGCTCACCGCCCGCGCCTCCGGCACCGAGCTGCCGCGCCTCTATGCCATCGACATGCGCAAGGCCGGCCCGCCGCGCGGCCGCTTCCTGGCACCGGGGCTGGTGGCGGCGATCGCCGAGACGACCGGCCGGGGCGAGCAGGCGTTGCTGTTTCTCAACCGGCGCGGCTACGCGCCGCTGACGCTGTGCCGGTCGTGCGGCCATCGCTTCCAGTGCCCGAACTGTTCGTCCTGGCTGGTCGAGCACCGCTTTCGCGGTCGCCTGGTCTGCCACCATTGCGGCCACAGCGTGCCGCGTCCGGAGGCCTGCCCGAGCTGCGGCAGCCTTGACAGCCTGACGGCCTGCGGCCCCGGCGTAGAGCGCATCGCCGAGGAAATCCAGACGCTGTTGCCGGAGCGGCGGACGGTGGTGCTGTCGTCGGACATGGGCGGCGGCATTCACCGGCTGAAGGCCGAGTTCGAGGCGGTGGCGCGCGGCGAATGCGACATCGTCGTCGGCACGCAGATGGTGGCCAAGGGCCACAACTTCCCCAAACTGACGCTGGTCGGCGTGGTCGACGCCGATCTTGGCCTTGCCCAGGGCGATCCGCGCGCCGCCGAGCGCACCTTCCAACTGCTCGGCCAGGTCACCGGCCGCGCCGGCCGCGCCTTCGGCAACGGCATCGGCCTCATGCAGACCTTCAATCCCGACAGTCCGGTGATCGCGGCGCTGATCTCGGGCGATGCCGAGCGCTTCTACGCCACCGAGCTGGCCGAGCGGCGGGCCGCCGCCATGCCGCCGTTCGGTCGTCTCGCCGCCGTCGTCATCTCCGCTCCGACCCGGGAGGAGGCCGAGGACTGGGCGCGGGGGTTGGCGCGCGCCGCGCCGCCGGAGCCGGCCGTGGCGGTGCTGGGACCGGCCGAGGCGCCGCTCGCCGTCATCAAGGGCCGGCACCGGTTTCGCCTACTGGCCCACTCGGCCCGCGACTTCGATCTTTCGGCCTATATGCGGCTGTGGATGCAGGCGTCGGCCCGCCCCCCGGCGAAAGTCGACGTCTGGGTCGACATCGACCCGTATGGCTTTCTCTAAAACGATCAAGTATGCGACTTTAGAATCGGAATGTTTTACGGACCTTACCTAAAAGGCTAAATACATAAGGATTTCCGCTCATTTTTCGTTTTAGCGAGACGAGTGAACGGGTTGCGCCTCCCCCGAACCATATGGTAGACGGAGCAGAATTCGTTGCTTGCGAGAGCGACGGGCAACTGCTTCTATTGTCGAAAAACGCCTGCTGAATCAAAAATCTCGGCGAACTGTCGCCAGTCGGTGCGCGTGGGAGGGCCTCTTTCGTGAGCGAAACGGAAAATGTCGTGTTCGGTGTCGCGGAAAGGTACGCAACAGCCCTATTCGAGTTAGCCCGGGAAGCGGACCAGCTGGATGTCGTTGCCGCCGACATGGATCGCTTCGAGGCGGTTCTGGTGGAAAGCACCGATCTGCGGCGCCTGGTCAAGTCCAGAGTCTTCACGCCCGACGAGCGCGGTGCCGCCGTCAACGTGCTGCTTGAGCGCATGCAGGTCAGCGAGCTGTTCGGCAATTTCATCCGCCTCATCATCCGCAACGATCGTCTGTTCGTGGTCGCCGACATGATGCGCGGCTACCGCCAGATGCTGTCGGATCTGCGCGGCGAAGCGGTGGCCGAGGTGGTCACGGCGGCGCCGCTGTCGGCTGCCCAGGCCGATCAAATCAAGTCGGCCCTTTCCGAGGTGACCGGCAAATCCATCCGTGTCTCTGCCGAAGTCGATGCCGCCCTGATCGGTGGTCTCGTTGTCAAGATCGGCTCGCGCATGATCGACACGTCGCTCAAAACGAAACTTGATGCACTCAAGATTGCACTGAAAGAGGTCGGCTGATGGACATCCGCGCTGCGGAAATTTCCGCAATCCTCAAGGAGCAGATCAAGAACTTCGGCCGCAACGCCGAAGTATCCGAGGTCGGCGAGGTTCTCTCCGTCGGCGACGGCATTGCTCGCGTCTACGGTCTCGACAACGTCCAGGCGGGCGAAATGGTCGAGTTCCCCGGCGGCATCCGCGGCATGGCGCTCAACCTTGAAAGCGACAACGTCGGCGTCGTCATCTTCGGCACCGACCGCGACATCAAGGAAGGCGACACCGTCAAGCGCACCGGTGCCATCGTCGACGTGCCGGTCGGTCGCGGCCTGCTCGGTCGCGTTGTCGACGGCCTCGGCAATCCGATCGACGGCAAGGGCCCGATCGAGTACGAGACGCGCGCCCGCGTCGACGTCAAGGCGCCCGGCATCATCCCGCGCAAGTCGGTGCACGAGCCGATGTCGACCGGCATCAAGGCCATCGACGCCATGATCCCCATCGGTCGTGGCCAGCGCGAACTGGTCATCGGCGACCGCCAGACCGGCAAGACCGCCATCATCCTCGACACCTTCCTGAACCAGAAGGCGCTGCACGAGGGCGATGACGAGAAGCACAAGCTCTACTGCGTCTACGTCGCCATCGGCCAGAAGCGCTCGACGGTGGCCCAGTTCGTCAAGAAGCTGGAAGACGCTGGCGCCATGCCGTACTCGATCGTCGTGGCCGCCACGGCTTCCGATCCGGCGCCGATGCAGTACATCGCGCCGTTCACCGGCTGCGCCATGGGCGAGTACTTCCGCGACAACGGTCTGCATGCCCTTATCGCCTACGACGACCTCAGCAAGCAGGCCGTCGCCTATCGCCAGATGTCGCTGCTGCTGCGCCGTCCGCCCGGACGCGAAGCCTTCCCCGGCGACGTGTTCTACCTGCATTCCCGTCTGCTCGAGCGCGCCGCCAAGCTGTCGGACGAGTACGGCGCCGGGTCGCTGACCGCTCTGCCGGTCATCGAGACGCAGGCCAACGACGTGTCGGCCTACATTCCGACCAACGTCATCTCGATCACCGACGGTCAGATCTTCCTCGAGACCTCGCTGTTCTATCAGGGCATCCGCCCGGCCGTGAACGTCGGCCTCAGCGTGTCGCGCGTCGGCTCGTCGGCCCAGATCAAGGCGATGAAGCAGGTGGCCGGCACCATCAAGGGCGAACTGGCGCAGTACCGCGAAATGGCGGCCTTCGCCCAGTTCGGCTCCGACCTCGACGCTGCCACGCAGCGCCTGCTGTCGCGCGGTGCCCGTCTGACCGAGCTCTTGAAGCAGCCGCAGTTCTCGCCGCTCAAGACGCAGGAAGAAGTCGCGGTGATCTTCGCCGGCGTCAACGGCTTCCTGGACAAGCTGCCGGTCGGCAAGGTGCGGGCCTTCGAAGACGGATTGCTGCGCTTCCTGCGCGAGAAGCACGCCGATCTCCTGGCTTCGATCTGGACGCAGAAGCAGATCACCGACGACATCAAGCGCGGCCTGATGGACGCGATTTCGGCCTACGCCAAGACGTTCGCCTGATCCTAGCCCGGCGCGGCGCCCCCGGTTGGGGGTGTCGCGCGCGGCGTCAGGAAAGCCGACATCAGGAGCCGACATGGCCAACTTGAAAGAACTCAAGAATCGCATTGCCTCGGTCAAGGCGACGCAGAAGATCACGCGGGCGATGCAGATGGTCGCCGCCGCCAAGCTCCGGCGCGCCCAGGAGGCGGCCGAAGCGGCGCGTCCCTACGCCAAGCGCATGTCCGCAGTGCTGGGCAATCTGGCGGCCGATTATGTCGGTCGGCACGATGCGCCCAAACTGATGGCCGGCACCGGCCGGCGCGAGGTGCATCTGCTGATCGTCTGCACGGCCGAGCGTGGTCTCTGCGGCGGCTTCAACTCGCAGATCGCCCGGCTGGCGCGCGAGCACGCCAATGCGCTCATCGAGGCCGGCAAGACCGTCAAGATCCTGTCGGTTGGCCGCAAGGGGGCCGACGCGCTGAAGCGCGACCACGGCGACCGCATCATCGACCGCATCGAGCTCCGCACCGTCAAGACGATCGACTTCTCCATCGCCGCGGCCATCCAGGCCAAGGTGCTGGCCATGTTCGATGCCGGCGAGTTCGACGTCTGCACGCTGTTCTATTCGCAGTTCCGCTCGGTCATCCAGCAGATCCCGACCGCCAAGCAGATCGTGCCGGTGTCGGTCGAGGAAAAGCCGATGGCCACCGGTGCCGTTTATGAATATGAGCCCGAGGAATCGGACATCCTCGAGGCGCTGCTGCCGCGCTATATCGCCATGGAGCTGTTCTCGGCCCTGCTCGAGAACGCCGCCGGCGAGATGGGCGCCAAGATGAGCGCCATGGACAACGCCACGCGCAACGCCGGCGACATGATCGACAAGCTGTCGATCACCTACAACCGCACGCGCCAGGCCAAGATCACCACCGAGCTCGTGGAAATCATTTCGGGCGCCGAGGCGCTCTGACCGCAATCAAGGATCGAGGACAATACCATGGCTGAAATCCATGTCGGACGCATCACCCAGGTCATCGGCGCGGTTGTCGACGTCAAGTTCGACTCCCACCTGCCGGCCATCCTGAACGCGCTCGAGACGACCAACAACGGTCACCGTCTGGTGCTGGAAGTGGCCCAGCACCTGGGCGAGAACACCGTGCGTACCATCGCCATGGACACGACCGAAGGTCTGGTGCGCGGTCAGCCCGTCACCGACACGCGCGGCCCGATCACCGTGCCGGTGGGCGACGCCTGCCTCGGCCGCATCATGAACGTCATCGGCGAGCCGGTGGACGAGATCGGCCCGATCGTGACCGAGGGGCGCCGCGCCATTCACCAGGAAGCGCCCGACTACACCGATCAGTCGACGGAATCGCAGATTCTGGTCACCGGCATCAAGGTCGTCGACCTGCTGGCGCCGTACGCCAAGGGCGGCAAGATCGGCCTGTTCGGCGGCGCCGGCGTCGGCAAGACCGTGCTGATCATGGAGCTCATCAACAACGTCGCCAAGGCTCACGGCGGCTACTCGGTGTTCGCCGGCGTCGGCGAGCGCACGCGTGAGGGCAACGATCTCTATCACGAGATGATCGAGTCCAAGGTCAACGTCGATCCGCACGAGCATGGCGGTTCGGCCGTCGGTTCCAAGTGCGCCCTCGTCTACGGCCAGATGAACGAGCCGCCGGGCGCCCGTGCCCGCGTCGCCCTGTCCGGCCTGACGGTGGCCGAGCACTTCCGCGACCAGGGTCAGGACGTGCTGTTCTTCGTCGACAACATCTTCCGCTTCACTCAGGCCGGTTCGGAAGTGTCGGCTCTGCTCGGCCGCATCCCCAGCGCCGTCGGCTACCAGCCGACGCTGGCCACCGACATGGGCGCGCTGCAGGAACGCATCACCACCACCACCAAGGGGTCGATCACCTCGGTGCAGGCCATCTACGTGCCGGCCGACGACCTGACCGATCCGGCGCCGGCCACTTCGTTCGCCCATCTGGACGCCACGACCGTGCTGTCGCGCGCCATCTCCGAGAAGGGCATCTACCCGGCCGTCGATCCGCTCGACTCGACCTCGCGCATGCTCGACCCGTCGATCATCGGCGAAGAGCATTACGCCACGGCCCGCCAGGTGCAGCAGATCCTGCAGAAGTACAAGGCGTTGCAGGACATCATCGCCATCCTTGGCATGGACGAGCTCAGCGAGGAGGACAAGCTGACGGT
This sequence comes from uncultured Pleomorphomonas sp., assembly GCA_937868725.1. GTDB lineage: Bacteria > Pseudomonadota > Alphaproteobacteria > Rhizobiales > Pleomorphomonadaceae > Pleomorphomonas. The sequence continues at coordinate 19,972 of CALMMQ010000046.1, read as the reverse complement.
GGCCCGCGCCCGCAAGATCGAGCGCTTCCTCAGCCAGCCGTTCCACGTCGCCGAAGTGTTCACCGGCTCGCCGGGCAAGCTGGTGTCGCTCGAGGACACCATCAAGGGCTTCAAGGGTCTCTGCGAAGGCAAGTACGACCATCTGCCGGAATCGGCGTTCTACATGGTCGGCACCATCGAGGAAGCCGTCGAGAAGGCCCAGCGCCTGGCCGCCCAGGCGGCTTGACGGAAACGGGAGCGCGCCCAATGGCCACCTTCAAGTTCGAACTCGTCAGCCCGGAGCGTTTGCTGCTCGCCGCTGACGTCGACCAGGTCGATCTGCCGGGGACCGAGGGCGACTTCGGCGTCCTGGCCGGCCATGCGCCGTTCATCTCGACGCTCAAGATCGGCCTCATCCGCCTCAACGAGGCCGGCGAGCGCCGCGCCTACTACATCCGCGGCGGCATCGCCGACGTGTCGCCCGCCGGGCTGATGGTGCTGGCCGAAAAGGCCGTCGCCGTCACCGACCTCTCCGCCGACGTGGTGGCCGAGGAGATCGCCGCCGTCGAGGCGACGGTCGCCGAAGCGCGCACCGACATCGGTCGCGCCAAGGCCGAAGCCACGCTGGCCACCGTCAAGGACGTGCTGGCGCGCGCCGCCGCCTGAGGCGTCGCCGTCGGCCGATCGAACACCTGCAGCCGCGTACCGGAACCGGTGCGCGGCTGTTTTGCCGTCGGGGCGAGCGCTGTCGCCCGGAGACCCACGCCATGCGTCTCAATCTTCTGACCGACATCGCCGGCGTCACCGTCGGTCACGCCACCGATCTGGGGCTCGGTTCCGGCGTCACGGCCATCGTCTTCGAGTGGCCGTTTGTCGCTTCCGGCGTGGTGCTCGGCGGCGCGCCGGGCGGTCGCGATACGGCGCTACTCGATCCGGCCATGACGGTGGAGCGGGTCGACGCGCTGGTGCTGTCGGGCGGGTCGGCTTTCGGCCTCGACGCGGCCGGCGGCGTGCAGGCCGGTCTCAGGGCGGCTGGACGCGGCTTTGCCGTCGGTCCGGCGCGGGTGCCGATCGTGCCGCAGGCCATCCTGATGGACCTGCTCTCTGGCGGCGACAAGGACTGGGGGCTGCATTCGCCCTATCGCGATCTCGGCCACGCCGCCTTTGTGGCGGCCCGGCCGGGCGTCTTTGCGCTTGGCAGCGTCGGCGCCGGCACCGGTGCCACGACGGCGACGGTCAAGGGCGGCCTCGGATCGGCGAGCGCCGTTACCGCCGCCGGTCACTGCGTCGCCGCGCTGGTCGCGGTCAACGCCCTCGGCAGTCCGCTCGTCGGCGACGGGCCGCAGTTCTGGGCAGCGCCGTTCGAAGAAGGCGACGAGTTCGGCGGCCGCGGCCTGCCGTGCCGGTTCACGGCCGCCGACCTGGCGCTGACCGTCAAAGGCATCCGCCTCACCGCCACGACCATCGGTGTCGTGATCACCGACGCCGCGCTCTCCAAGGCGCAGGCGCATCGGCTGGCCATCGCCGGCCACGACGGTCTCGCCCGGGCCGTGCTGCCGGCCCATCTCGACGCCGACGGCGACACGGTGTTCGCCGCCGCCAGCGGTGACAAGCCGCTTGACGGCCACGGCGATTTCCTCGATCTCTGCCTGGCGGCCACCAAGGTGTTCGCTCGCGCCGTGGCGCGCGGCGTCTTCGAGGCGACGGCTCTGCCGCAGCCCGGCGCCCAGCCCGCCTGGCGCGACCGTTTCGGCCAGCGTTGAGACTGTCATGGCACCGATCGACACTCCGTCCATCAACATGCGGGCCCTGCTCTATTTCGACGAACTGGTCCGCACTGGTTCGATGCGGCAGGCCGCCGACAATCTCGACGTGGCGCCGACGGCGGTGAGCCGGGCCATCGAGAACCTGGAAGGCTTCTTCGGGGCGGCGCTGTTTGAACGCCATTCGCGCGGCGTGCGCCTGACGCCGGCCGGCGAACTCCTGGCCGAGCGGGCCGGTCGCACCCTGCGCGAGTTCGACCATGTGCACCGGCTGATCGACGACCTGCGCGGCCTCGAACGTGGTCGCGTCGGACTCTATGCCAGCGGTGCCGTCGTCGCCAGTCTGCTGGCGCCGGCGCTGGCCGCCTTCTCGCTGGCCCATCCGCGCCTCAGCTACCACGTCACCATCGCCTCGGCGCACGAGGCGACGGAAGCGGTGATCGACGCCCGCGCCGACATCGCCGTGACGCTGTTCGCCGGGTCGCTCGCCGGCATGAAGCCGCATTTTCGCGCCGGCGTCGTGTATGATGCCGTCATGGCCGCCGGTCACCCCCTGGCCGGGGCGGGGTCGGTCAGTCTCGCCGCGCTCGCCGCCGAACCGCTGGTGATGCCCGATCCGTCGTTCGCCGCCCGACGCGCCATGGACGCCATGTTCGCCGCCGACGGTTTGACGGTGACGCCGCTGTTCGAGACCAGTTCGCTCGAAGTGCAGCGCGAACTGGTCTTGACCGGAGCGGCCATCGCCCTGTTGCCGGCCGGTACGGTGGAGCGCGAGCGCCGGGCCGGCACCATGGCCGTGGCACCGATCGCCGGCGGCAGGGGCGTGGCCACCGATGTCGAGCTCTGCGTCGCCGAAGGCCGCCAGCCGTCGTTCGCCGCCGCCTGTCTGCTCGATTTCCTCAAGGCGTTCATGGCCGAAACGATGATCGCCGCTCCGGCCGGCTGACGCGCTTCGGTGCGCACTTTTTCGCAACGCAACATCTCAAAAATCGCAATTGTGTGTACGCGCAAGATCTGTCATCTTGGCGCCGAAAGCCGCAGCAGCCATGCGCCGCGCCTTCAAGCCAGCAACGCGGCCGACACGCGGCGGCAACAGCCGCGACGGCCGGTCATCGCCCTGGCGCCCATCCGGAGGCCGGATGGGCGCCAGATCGCGCCGAAGCTCCGCCGACGATCGGGTCCGCACCGGCCGATCGCCGGACCAACCACCGGGATCACCTTCCTATGTCCAACCGTCTCGTGATCGGCGTGCTCGCCGGCCTGGCCCTGATGGCCGGGCAAGCGTCGGCTGCCAAGACGACGCTGGTCGTCGGCATGAACATCGAGCCGGCCGGGCTCGACCCAACGGTGGCGGCGCCGGTCGCCGTCGGCCAGGTCACCTGGCAGAACGTCTTCGAGGGCCTGGTGGCGCTCGATCGCAGCGGTGCCATCGTGCCGGGGTTGGCCGAGAGCTGGACCATCTCGCCCGACGGTCTTGTCTATACCTTCAAGCTGCGGTCGGGCGTCGCCTTCCATGACGGCAGCCCGTTCGATGCGTCGGTTGCCCGCTTCACCCTCGACCGGGCCCGCGGGCCGCAGTCGCTCAATCCGCAGAAGCGCTTCTTTTCGACCATCGCCGCCGTCGAGGCTCCCGATGCCACGACGCTCGTCGTCCGCCTGAGCCAGCCGACCGGCAACCTGCTCTATTGGCTGGCCTGGCCGGCGGCGGTGATGGTGTCGCCGACGACCGCCGATGGCGACGCCACCCATCCGGTGGGCACCGGGCCGTTCCGCTTCGTCAGCTGGCAGAAGGGCGACCGCGTCGAACTGGCGCGCAACGGCGACTACTGGAACCACGCCACCCCGATCGCCCTCGAGACGGCGACCTTCCGCTTCATCGCCGATGCCCAGGCCGAGGCGGCGGCGCTGAAGTCAGGCGACGTCGATGCCTTTCCCGAGTTCGGGGCGCCCGAGCTGATGGCCTCGTTCAAGGACGATCCGCGCCTCGTCACCGTCATCGGCAACACCGAGCTCAAGGTGGTGGCCGGCATGAACAATGCCGTCAAGCCGTTCTCCGACGCGCGGGTCCGGCGGGCGCTGATGCTGGCCGTCGACCGCCAGATGGTGATCGACGGCGCCTGGTCCGGCTACGGCACGGCCATCGGCAGCCACTATACGCCCAACGATCCCGGTTACGTCGATCTGACGGGCGTCTATCCGCACGACGTCGCCAAGGCCAAGGCGCTTTTGGCCGAGGCCGGTTACCCCGACGGCTTCGCCTTTACCATGAAGGCGCCACAGATGGCCTACGCCATGCGTTCGGCGGAAGTGCTGCAGGCGATGTTCGCCGACATCGGCGTTACCATGACCATCGAGCCGACGGAGTTTCCTGCCAAGTGGGTGCAGGACGTCTTCAAGGGCCGCACCTACGCCATGACCATCGTCGCCCACGCCGAGCCGATGGACATCGACATCTACGCCCGCGATCCCTACTACTTCAATTATGCCGATCCGGCCTTCGCCGCCCTGATGAGGGAGGTGGAAGCCACCACCGACCCCACGGCACGGGCAACGCTCTACGCGGCGGCGCAGCGCAAGCTCGCCGAGGACGTGCCGGCGCTCTACCTGTTCGCCATGCCCAAGCTCGGAGTGTGGGATCGGCGCCTCACGGGGCTGTGGCAGAACGAGCCTATTCCGTCCAACGTGCTGACGGACGTGCGCTGGAGCGATTGACGGCGGGGAGCTGCCCTTCAGCAAAAGCGACTAGTGGAACGAATTTGACATTTGAGTCCCGCCCGGCATCAAGCTTCGGTTCAAATGTCAAATTCAAAAGGCTGCTCTAGAAAAAACGACCGGATCGGGCGACAAGCAGGGCTGTCCGGTCCAGCGCCCGTCGGGGCGCGGCGCAGTATGCGGAGGCGTGCATGGGCCGTCTGGCCTTTCTGGTTGGTCGCCGTGTCGGCAGTCTGATGCTGACGCTTGTCGCCGTGTCGGCTCTGATCTTCCTTGTCATGGATGTGCTGCCGGGCGATCCGGCCGCCGCCATGCTCGGCACGTCGGCCAGCGAGGAGACGCTCGCCGCCCTGCGCCACGCCATGGGGCTCGATCTGCCGCTCATCGTCCGCTATGGCCGCTGGATCGGCGGCTTCCTGAGCGGCGATCTCGGGACGTCGCTGACCTACGGCGTGCCGGTGGCCGGGCTGATCGCCGAACGGCTGGCGGTGACGCTGCCGCTCGCCGTCCTGGCCATGACGCTGTCGGTGGCGCTGGCGCTGCCGCTCGGCGTCGTCGCCGCCACGCGCAAGGGTGGTCTTGCCGATCGCCTGGCCACGCTGTTTGCCCAGCTGAGCGTCGCCGTGCCGGGCTTCTGGGTCGGCCTGCTGCTGATCGCCGGGCTGGCGGTCGGCCTGGGACTGATGCCGGCCGGCGGCTTTCCCGGCTGGAACGCCGGCGTCTGCGCGGCGCTCAAGGCGCTGGTGCTGCCAACGGTGGCGCTGGCGCTGCCGCAGGCCGGCGTGCTGACGCGGGTGACGCGCGCCGCCGTGCTCGAGGTGATGGACGAGGACTTCGTCCGCACCGCCCGCGCCAAGGGGCTGACGCGCCGCGCCGCGCTGTGGCATCACGTGGTGCCCAACGCGCTGCCGCCGGTGATCACCATCGCCGGGCTGCAGTTCACCTTCCTGATCGCCGGTGCCGTGCTGATCGAGAACGTCTTCGCGCTGCCCGGCCTCGGCCGTCTCGCCTTTCAGGCGCTCAGCCAGCGCGACATCCTGGTGATCGGCGACGTGGTGCTGCTGCTGGCGGCGCTGACCATCGCCGTCAACTTCCTGATCGACCTCGGCTATCTCGTCCTCGATCCGCGACTGAGGGCGGCGACGTCATGAGTGCTTCCCGTCACGGATCGCTGATCGCCGGCAGCGTGATCACCGGCGCCCTGGTGGCGGTGGCCGTCGTGTCGCGGCTGTGGACGCCGGGCTCGCCCACCCGGCTCGCCATCGCCGACAAGCTGAAGGCTCCGCTCGTCCATGGCCTCCTCGGCACCGACCAGCTCGGCCGCGATGTCCTGTCGCTGCTGATGGTCGGGGCGTGGAACTCGCTCAGCATCGCCGTTGTGGCGGTGGCGCTCGGCGCCGCTCTGGGCGTCGCCCTCGGTCTGACGGCGGCGGCGCGCGGCGGCCTCGTCGAGGCCCTGGTGATGCGGGCGGCCGACGTGGTGTTCGCCGTGCCGCCGATCCTGTCGGCCATGCTGCTCGGCGCCTTTCTCGGCACCGGACCGCGCACGGCGGTGACGGCCATCGCCACCTTCATGGTGCCGGTGTTCGCCCGCCTGTCGGTGGGGGCGGGGCGACGGGTGCTGGCCCGCGACTTCTGTCTGGCGGCACGGGCGGCCGGCAAGGGGCAGCTGGCGGTGACGATGCAGCACGTGTTGCCCAACATCGCGCCGCAGATCGCCGTGCAGGTGGCGCTGCAACTGGGGCTCGCCTTCCTCACCGAGGCCGGCCTGTCGTTTCTCGGTTTCGGCCTGCCGCCGCCGGCCGCCAGCTGGGGCCGCATGCTGGCCGACGCCGAAACCTATCTCGGCGTGGCGCCCTGGCTGGCCATCGCCCCCGGGGCGGCCATCGCCCTGGCCGTGCTGGGCTTCAATCTCATCGGCGACGGCCTCGTCGATCTCCTCGATCCGCGGGAGCGCTGAACCATGCCGTTGCTCTGCGTCGAGGATCTGCGCATCAGCCTGTTAGATGCCGCCGGCCGACCGGTCGAAGCGCTGGCCGGCGTCGACCTCAGTCTCGAGCGCGGCGAGCGCCTCGGCATCGTCGGCGAATCGGGCTCGGGCAAGACGCTGCTGGCTCTCGCCATCATCGGCCTGCTGCCGCCGGTTGCTCGACCGAGCGGCCGCGTGCTGCTCGACGGTCGCGACCTCGTCGGTCGCGACGAGGCAGCGCTCTGCGACGTGCGCGGTCGCCGCGTTGCCATGATCTTCCAGGAACCGATGACGGCGCTCAATCCGGCCATGCGGATCGGCGACCAGATCGCCGAGGGATTGGTACGGCGCGGCACGCTCGGGCGCGCGGCGGCGCGGACACGGGCGCTGGACCTGCTCGACCGGGTGCGCATCGCCGACGCCCGTCACCGCATCGACGCCTTCCCGCACGAGCTGTCCGGCGGTCAGCGCCAGCGCGTCGGCATCGCCATGGCGCTGGCCGAGCAGCCGGACCTGCTGATCGCCGACGAGCCGACGACGGCGCTCGACGTGTCGGTGCAGACGGAGGTGCTGGCCATTCTCGACGAACTCGTCCGCGACGAGGGCATGGCGCTGATGCTGATCAGCCACAATCTCGGGCTGGTGGCCGAGGCCACCGACCGGTTGCTGGTGCTGTACGCCGGGCTGGCGCTCGAGGAAGGGCCGACGGCGGCGCTGCTGTCGGCGGCCGTCAATCCCTATACGCAGGCGCTGATCGCCGCCCGGCCGTGCCGACGGCGCCATGCCGCCGAGCGCCTGCAGGCCATTGCCGGCAACGTGCCGACGCTGGGAACCAGCGCTGCCGGCTGTCCGTTCGCGCCGCGCTGCGACCGGGCGAGCCAGCGCTGCGCCAGCGAACGGCCGCCGCTGCGGCCGCTGGCCGGGCGGCGCGGCGTCCGCTGCCATCACCCGCTGCTGGCCGGTGAGGAGGGGAGCCGATGACCGCGCCGCTGCTCGCCGTCGCCGGGCTGACGCGCGACTACCCGCTGCCGTCGCCGCCGTGGCGCCGGCTCGTCCATCGCGCCGTCGACGGTGTCAGCTTCGAGGTGGCGGCCGGTTCGATCTTCGGTATCGTCGGGGAAAGCGGCGCCGGCAAGTCGACGCTGGTGCGGCTGCTGATGGCGCTCGACCGGCCGACGGCCGGCACGGTGCGGTTCGCCGGCGAGGACCTGTTCGGCCTGGCGCCGCACGATCTGCGGGCGCTGCGCCGCGACTTCCAGATGGTGTTCCAGGACCCGTTCGGCTCGCTCGATCCGCGCCAGCGCGTCGGCCGCATCGTCGCCGAGCCGCTGTCGGTGACCGGCGTACGGCTGAGCCGCGCCGCCAGGCGCGATCGCGTCGTCGAGATGCTGGAGGATGTCGGGCTCGGCGCTGAGGCGCTCGATCGCTATCCGCACGCCTTTTCCGGCGGTCAGCGCCAGCGCATCGCGCTGGCCCGGGCGCTGATCACCCGGCCGAAGCTGGTGATCGCCGACGAACCGGTGTCGGCCCTCGACCTGTCGGTGCAGGCGCAGGTGATCAATCTCATCCTCGACCTCAGCGCCCGCCACGGCGTCAGCTTCGTCGTGGTCAGCCACGATCTCGAGGTGATCGAATGCGTCGCCGATCGGGTCGGCGTCATGCACCGCGGCCGGCTGGTCGAGGAAGGCGAGACGGCGGCGCTGTTCGCCGCCCCCCGCCATCCCTATACGCGGCAGCTCTTCGCCGCCGCGCCGCGTTTTGCGCCCTGAGGGCGTGATCAGGCAAACACGACCAGCAGGTCCTTGGCGTCGATCTGGGCGCCGGTGGCCACCACCACTTCGGCGATGGTGCCGTCGCGCTCGGCATGGATCGAGGTTTCCATCTTCATGGCCTCGATGGACAGCAGCACGTCGCCGGCCTTGACCGCCTGACCGGTCTTGACGGCCAGCGTCGACACCACGCCCGGCATGGGCGCCGCCACATGGTTGGGGTTGGCTTCGTCGGCCTTGCGGCGCACGGCGCGGGCCGAGACGGCCAGCGACCGGTTGGGCACGCGCACCATGCGCGGCTGGCCGTTGAGCTCGAAGAACACTCGCACCATGCCCTCGTTGTCGACCTCGCCGATGGCCTGACAGATCAGCACCAGCGACTTGCCCTTCTCGAGCTCGATGGTCAGCTCGTCGCCGGCCTGCATGCCGTAGAAGTAGACGGGCGTCGGCAGCACCGAGGTCGGGCCGTAGGTCTCCTGGGTCTTGGCGAACTCCATGAACACCTTGGGGTACATGAGGTAGGAGGCCAGCTCCTGGTCGGTGGCGGCGCGGCCGAGCTTCAGCGCCAGTTCGCTCTGCGTCGCCTCGAGGTCGACGGCGGGGATGAGCGAGCCGGGACGGACGGTCACCGGTTCGAGGTCCTTGAGGATCTTCTTCTGCAGCTCCTTCGGCCAGCCTCCCGGCGGCTGACCGAGGTCGCCGTGGAACATCTTGACCACCGAATCGGGGAAGGCGACGTCCTTGTCGGGATCGAGCACGTCGGCGGGCGTCAGGCCGGAGGAGACCATCAGCAGGGCCATGTCGCCGACCACCTTGGACGACGGCGTCACCTTGACGATGTCGCCGAACATCTGGTTGACGTCGGCATACATGCGCGCCACCTCGTGCCAGCGGGTTTCGAGGCCGAGGGAGCGGGCCTGCTCCTTGAGATTGGTGAACTGGCCGCCGGGCATTTCGTGCAGGTAGACTTCCGAAGCCGGGCCCTTGAGGTCGTTCTCGAAGGCGGCGTACTTGGCGCGCACCGCTTCCCAGTAGAACGAGATGCGGCGGATGGCGTCCTGATCGAGGCCGGTGGGACGGGGGCCGCCGGCCAGCGCCGCCACCAGCGAGCCGAGGCAGGGCTGGGAGGTGTTGCCGGAGAACGAGTCCATGGCCGCGTCGATGATGTCGACGCCCTCGTCGACGGCCGCCAGCACCGAGGCGGCCGAGATGCCGGAGGTGTCGTGGGTGTGGAAGTGCAGCGGCAGGTCGGTGGTCTCGCGCAGCGCCCGGAACAGCACCCGGGCCGAGGCCGGCTTGATCAGACCGGCCATGTCCTTGATGGCGATGATGTGGGCGCCGGCCCGCTCGAGTTCGCGCGCCATGCCGACGTAGTACTTGAGGTCGTACTTGGCGCGGTTGGGATCGAGGATGTCGCCGGTGTAGCAGATGGCCGCTTCCAGCACCTTGCCCGAATCGAGCACGGCATCCATCGAGGTGCGCATGTTGTCGATCCAGTTGAGGCAGTCGAAGACGCGGAAGACGTCGACGCCGGCCGCCGCCGCCTCGCGCACGAAGAAGCGCACGACATTGTCGGCGTAGTTCTTGTAGCCGACGCCGTTGGAGCCGCGCAGCAGCATCTGTATCAGGATGTTGGGCGCCTTGTCGCGGATCTTGGCCAGACGCTCCCACGGGTCCTCGGTCAGAAAGCGCATGGCGACGTCGAAGGTGGCGCCACCCCAGCACTCCAGGCTGAACAGATCGGGCAGGCCGCGGGCGTAGGCCTCGGCGATGCGGGCGATGTCGTGGGTGCGCATGCGCGTTGCCAGCAGCGACTGGTGGCCGTCACGCATGGTGGTGTCGGTGACGAGCACGTTCTTCTGCTCGCGGATCCACTTGGTCAGCGCCTCCGGCCCGCGCGAAGCCAGCAGGTCGCGAGTGCCCGGTCGCATGCCGGCCGAGAAGCGCGGCACCACCGGTCGGGCGCTGTCGCCGGGCTTGGGGCGGGCGCGGGTCTCGGGATGACCGTTGACGGTGACGTCGGCGATGTAGGTCAGGAGCTTGGTGGCGCGATCGCGCCGCTTGACCATGGTGAACAGCTCGGGCGTCTCGTCGATAAAGCGGGTGGTGTAGCGGTTCTGCTGGAATTTCGGGTGGGTGATGATGCTTTCGAGGAAGGTGAGGTTGGTGGCGACGCCGCGGATGCGGAACTCGCGCAACGCCCGGTGCATGCGGTTGATGGCCTCGAGCGCCGTCGGCGCCCAGGCGGTAACCTTCTCGAGCAGCGGATCGTAATAGCGGGTGATGACGGCGCCGGCATAGGCGGTGCCGCCGTCGAGACGGATGCCGAAGCCGGTCGAGCCGCGATAGGCGGTGATGCGGCCGTAGTCGGGGATGAAGTTCTGCTCCGGGTCCTCGGTGGTGATGCGGCACTGCAGGGCATGACCGTTGAGGTGGATGTCGGCCTGGGCCGGCACGCCCGATTCGGGGGTGCCGATCTTGGCGCCCTCGAGGATGCGGATCTGCGCCCGCACGATGTCGATGCCGGTGACCTCCTCGGTGACGGTATGCTCGACCTGGATGCGCGGATTGACCTCGATGAAGTAGAAGGCGCCGCTGTCGGAATCCATCAGGAACTCGACGGTGCCGGCGCCGTAGTAGTTGGCAGCCTTGGCGATCTTGACGGCGTAGCCGGTGACCTCGGCGCGCTGCTCGTCGGTGAGGTAGGGGGCCGGCGCCCGCTCGACCACCTTCTGATGGCGGCGCTGCACCGAGCAGTCGCGTTCGAACAGGTGGACGATGTTGCCGTGGGTGTCGCCGAGGATCTGCACCTCGACGTGGCGGGCGCGCTCGACCAGCTTCTCGAGATAGACCTCGTCCTTGCCGAAGGCGGCCATGGCTTCGCGCTTGGCGGTCACCACTTCCTTGAGCAGGGCCGCTTCGTCGCGGATGACGCGCATGCCGCGACCGCCGCCGCCCCAGGAGGCCTTGAGCATCAACGGATAGCCAACGCGCTTGGCTTCGGCCTTCACCGCTTCCATGTCGTCGGGCAGCGGATCGGTGGCCGGCATCACCGGCACGCCGGCGGCGACGGCGAGGTTGCGGGCGGCGACCTTGTTGCCGAGCTCGCGCATGGTGTCGGGCGAGGGGCCGATGAAGGTGATGCCGGCGTCGCGGCAGGCCTCGGCGAACTCCGGGCTTTCCGACAGCAGGCCATAGCCGGGATGGATGGCATCGACCTTGGCTTCCTTGGCGATGCGCAGGATTTCGGGAATGCTGAGGTAGGCCTCGATCGGGCCCATGCCTTCGCCGATCTCGTAGGCCTCGTCGGCCTTAAAGCGGTGCAGGGCCAGCTTGTCCTCGACGGCGAACACCGCCACGGTCCTGAGGCCCAGTTCATTGGCCGCCCGGAAGACGCGAATGGCAATTTCCGAACGGTTGGCGACGAGCAGCTTGGTGAGCGCCATAAGGCAACCTCCATAAGTAAAAATACAATTGGGCTCCCTCTAGCAGCGCCGGCGGCACCTGTCATGTTGGCCGGGTGTCGCATCGACTCTCGGCTAAGGGTTCTCCATCGGAAAAAGGCCTGCCGCCAGCGTGGCTTGGCTGGCAGCGGCGTTTTGCTTAAACGATTGAAATCTAACGCCAAGCGCGATGGCCGCGGCGGCTCTGCGACGACGCTGCGATTGGCGCGGTTGGAATGTGCTATGCAACTCTTGCATGGATGGCGCGCTGCCATCGCATGACCGCTGGGCGGTGGCACCATAAAAAACATCCGCCCGAGGGGCTGACCCTGGGGCGGATGCGGTAGGCCTCGAAGAGGGAGGGTGGTCAGCCGGCCTTGGCGTCGCCGGCCAGCGGTTTGTAGGCCAGCGATTCGAGCAGGTGCGGCGTGGCGATCAGCGTCGCCCGCTCCTTGGAATCGAGGAAGCCGACAGCCTCGTTGATGGTGATGGCCTCGGAGATTTTGGCCGACACCAGCGCCGAGGTGGGGTCGACACGGCCGCGCGGTCGCGGCGCCATGCGATCGACGATGGCCAGATGCCGGACGCGCCAGATGGGATCGGCGACGATGTCGATGATGCTCGGCGCCTTGTCGCAGACCGCCTGATAGGCCGGCCGCACCTTCTCCATGCCGAGGCGGATGGCCGGTACGTCCGCTTCCTCGGGCGTGCGCAGCAGGCCGAGGCGGCGGATGAAGCGGCCGACACCGAGCGAGCCGGTGAGGCTGGAGATCGGCACCGCCAGCAGCATGCCGAGGATGGCCGGCGACAGCCAGGCGAACAGCACCCAGCTGTCGGCGATGGCGGCCCAGGCGAAGGCGATGCCGGAAATGACGTGCCAGCGGTGGCGGACGATCAGGTCACGCAAGGGCAGGCCGCCATCGTCGCGGCGCTGCGGCTTCCAGCCGGCGTCGCGGCGCATCAGGATTTCGGTGACGGCGCCGGTCTGGATCAGCATCATGATCGGGGCGATCAGCGCCGACACCACCACCTCGAACAGGAAGCTCATGATCAGGCCGAAGGTGCCGCCGCAGGCCTTGCGCTCGCGCGGCGACAGGATGAAAGCGAGCAGGCCGAGAATCTTGGGCAGGAACAGCACGCCCATGGTCAGGGCGAACAGCGCCAGGGCGCGCTCGGCGTCGATGCGCGGCCAGGACGGGAACAGCTGGAACTCGTCCTTGAAGTATTCCGGCCGGATGTAGTGGGCCTGCAGCGTCAGGGCGAAGCCGGAGAGGATGAGCAGCAGCCACAGCGGCGAGGCCAGATAGCTCATGATGCCGGTGAGGATGTGCGAGCGCGACACCCAGTGCAGTCCCTTGCCGCCGATCACCTTGAGGTGCTGCAGGTTGCCCTGGCACCAGCGGCGGTCGCGGATGGCGAGGTCGACCAGCGACGGCGGGCTTTCCTCGAAGGAGCCGCCGAGATCGTCGGCGATGATGATGTTCCAGCCGGCGCGGCGGATCAGCGCCGCCTCGACGAAGTCGTGGCTCATGATGTGGCCGCCGAACGGCGGCTTGCCCGACAGTTCCGGCAGGCCGGCCGACTTCATGAAGGCTTCGGTGCGGATGATGGCGTTGTGGCCCCAGAAGTTGCCCTCGTCCTGCACCCACCAGCTGAGGCCGGTGCCGACCACCGGGCCGTAGACGCGGCCGGCGAACTGCTGCAGCCGGGCCATGATGGTGGTGCCGTTGGTCAGCATGGGAATGGTCTGGATCAGGCCGGCGTCGGGGTCGGCCTCCATGCGGCGGGCCAGTTCGACGATGGTTCGGCCTTCCATCAGGCTGTCGGCGTCGAGCACCAGCAGGTGGTCGTAGGCGCTGGCCCAGCGGCGGCAGAAGTCGCCGACGTTGCCGGCTTTCTTGGCGACGTTGTTGCGACGGCGGCGGTAATAGATGCGGGCGAAGCGGCCGATGCGGCGGCGGGCGGCCAGGAGGCCGGCCTCTTCCTGCAGCACGACGTCGGGGTCGGTGGTGTCGGCCAGCACGAACCAGTCGAAGGCGTGGCTCTGGCCGAGGGCCTCGACCTCTGTCGCCATCGCCTCGATGGCGGCGAAGATGCGCGAGGGATCCTCGTTGTAGGTCGGCATCAGCATCGCCGTCCGCTTGGTGAGCGGCGTATCAGCCCCAGCGGTGGCGGGGTGCCGGCGGCGGCGCAGCAGTTCGACGAAGCCGAAAATGCCCGCCACCGACGACAGGGCGATCCAGGCGAAGGTGATGGTGAACAGGCCGAGGACGATGCGCTCGATGGGCGTCAGGTCGCCGAGGGCCAGCACGGCGTACATCTCGTTGACGGCGTAGCCGAGCAGCAGGGCGGTGCCGCCGAGCACGGCGGTGCGCCGCAAGAGCGACGACCGGCTGGCCGGGTTGACGAGCTTGCGCCGCGAGGCGACGTCGAAGACATGCAGGTTCTGCGGCGGCATGTCCCCTGGGGTTTCCGGCGGCATGCCGCCCATTACCGCGCCATCCTCGGAAGCCTTCGCTGTCACGCCGTCCATCTATAAACCCAGGTTTCGGCGGTCGGGCCGTTGTCGAAGGCCAGGACCGCGTTGATCTCGATGAGCGATTCGCTTTGCGGATCGAGCTCGAAGCTGAGGCGCAGACCGCCGGTCTCGCCGTTTTCGATGACCACCACGTTGCCGATGGTGCCCTTGGAGGACTGCACGGTCGGCTTGGCGGTGCCGAGGCGGGCCTTGTCGACGCCGTCGAAGAACAGGTAGTCGATGACGAACAGCCGTGCCGCCGACGAGCCGCCGTTGTTGGCCCGGCCCGAACGGGTGGCGCTGACGTAGGCAGACCCGGCGGCCAGCGAGGGATCGCCGCCCCAGCCCATGCGATAGGCGAAGGAGAACTCGCTGTTGGCCGGAATCTTGTCCTGCGGCGCCCAGTAGGCGACGATGTTGTCGTGCACTTCCGACGAGGTCGGGATTTCGACCAGCGTCACGGCGCCGGCCCCCCAGTCGCCCACCGGTTCGATCCATAGCGACGGCCGCCGCTCGTAGCCGGCTTCCAGGTCCTGATAGTTGGCAAAGGCGCGGTCGCGCTGCACCAGGCCGAAGCCGCGCGGGCTGCGGTCCTGGAAGGCGGAGATCTGCAGTTCCTTGGGATTGGCGAGCGGCCGCCACAGCCGGCCGCCGTGGCCGGTGACCATCAGCAGGCCATCGGAATCGTGCACTTCGGGACGGAAGTCGTCGACGTCGGCCCGGCCGTTGGCCGAGAAGAAGAACATCGACGTGCCCGGCGCCAGGCCGACCTTGGTGAGGTCGACGCGCGGGAACAGCTGGGCCTCGACGTCGATCAGCGTCGGATAGCCGGGGCGGACCGAGAAGCGATAGGCGCCGGAGACCGAGGGGCTGTCGAGCAGGGCGTAGATGACGCAGGTATCGGTGCCGGCCACCGGGGTTTCCACCCAGAAGGCGCGGAAGATCGGGAACTCCTCGCCCTCGGGATCGGCCGTCTTGAGCGCCAGGCCGCGGGCCGACAGGCCGTAGATCTGGCCCTTGCCGAGCGAGCGGAAGTAGCTGGCGCCCTGGAAGACGACGACCTCATCGAAATATTCGGGCCGGTTGATCGGCGCGTGCAGGCGGAAGCCGGAGAAGCCGATGTCTTCGGTGGGAATGGGCTGCGGCACCAGCGGACCGTAGCTGAACATCGCCGGATCGTAGGCGAGGTGGGTGGCCGTGCCGTTCTCGACGATGGCGATTTCCACCGGGTCCTTGAAGTAGAAGCCGCGATGGAACAGCTGCATCTGGTAGGGCAGGCCCTTGTCGGCCCAGACCGAGGCCTCGGGCTTGAAACGGATGTCGCGATACTGATCGTAGCTGAGATCGTTCAGCACTTTCGGCATCGACGAATCGGGCGCCTCATACGGCTTCTTGGCCAGCGCACGGGCGATTTCCGCCACCGTCGAGCGCGTGAACGCGCCGTTGAGCGCGAAATGCTGCTGCGGGGCCGCCGAAGCCACGGCGGGTGCAACGCCGGTTGCCAGGGCCACCAGGCCAACCATCTCGACGGCCTTGGTCAAGAACTCACGACGACCGAGGACAGGGTTCCCAATATTCTCGCCCACGATGACTCCACTCGATTTCCCGCTGGCACGGCCGATGTGCTCGGCCGGTCGCCCCAACCCGGCCATCAACGATCTCACCGCTTGCCGCGGTCAGGAATCGCCGACGTCCGCCATTTCAGTTTCGATACCCGCAAGACCATGGCGTTCAGCCGGTCCACCCCGAAGCCACATGCCCGAAGGTCATGAAATCTCCGGACTTCCCGACGCACGGGTCCTTTCGCTTGTGGATATCAGATGCCCCAGTTTGTGCAAAGCAGCATACATAGGCAACCGCGTGATTCCTATAGGATCGTCTGCCGATCCGCCATGTCCGTTGCGCGGGTTTGGCGCCGCCTGCCGGCCCCGTTCCGACGTTCGGCCGGGGACCGGCTGCTGGCCACCGTCCGAGCGCCGAATGTGACAGGACGTCCGGACGAAAATACGGCCATCTTGTGGCTGCTGCATGCTTTTCGTCTTCGCCGGCATGCGTAGTGGCGCGCATGGTGAACGGGGCGTCAAGCAGCTTCACGCCCCGTGCTTGCGCCAGCGCTTGAGCAGGCGGTCACGCTTGAGGCGCGACAGGCGGTCGATGAAGAAGATGCCGTCGAGCTGATCGATTTCGTGGCAAAGCACGGCGGCGGCAAAGCCGCTCAGGTCCGCTTCGGCCGCCGTGCCGTCGAGACGGCGATAGGCGAGGCGGATGGCGGCCGGCCGCTCGATCTCGGCCACGACGCCGGGCATCGATACCGAACCCTCCTCGTGGCGCACCGTCGCCTCGGCCCGCCAGACGATCTCGGGGTTGACGTAGACGGTGGTGGCGCTGGCGGCGAGACGCACCGCCACGATACGGGCATTGATGCCGAGGTGCGGGCCGGCGAGGCCGATGGCCGGAATGTCGGTGAGGGCCTGGCCGAGCCGCGCCGCCACCTCAGCCAGCGCCGGCCCGAAGTCGGTGGCGGGTGCGGCAACGCTGGCCAGGCGCGGATCGGGGTAGAGAACGGGCGAAGAGGTCATGGCGTCGGCAGGTCCTGGTCCGGGGGAGCGGTGGTTGGCGCCAGCATAGCAGATCGATCCGGCCTTGCCTCCGGGCGCGCCGCGCACTACCGTCCCGGTCGAAAAGACCAAGGGAACGAGGAAAACCCCATGCATTTCGTTGTCAGCTGCACCGACAAGCCGGGCCACATGGCCGTGCGGCAGGCCAACCGCGCCGCCCATCTCGAATTTGTCGCGGCCAATGCGTCGACCATTCTGGCTGGCGGCCCCTATCTTTCCGAAGACGGCTCGACGATGATCGGTTCGATGCTGATCGCCCGGGCGCCGGACGTCGACAGTCTGCGCAAGGTGCTGGCCGCCGACCCGTACGCCCGCGCCAACCTGTTCGAGAGCGTGACCATCACGCCGTGGAAGTGGGTGATCGGCGCCCCCAGCGCCTGAGGAAAAGAAGCCCATGGCCTATTGGCTGTTCAAGTCCGAACCGTTCAAGTTTTCCTTCGCGGCGCTCAAGGCGCTCGGCGCGGCGGGCACCGAATGGGACGGCGTGCGCAACTACCTGGCGCGCAACAACATGCGCGCCATGGCGGTGGGCGACCAGGGCTTCTTCTATCACTCCAACGAGGGCCTGGCGGTGGTCGGCATCGCCGAGGTGATCGCCACGGCCCATCCCGACAGCACCAGCGCCGATCCGCGCTGGGAATGCGTCGACATTCGCGCCGTGCGCGACATGCCCAAACCGGTGACGCTCGCCGCCGTCAAGGCCGAGCCGCGGCTGGCCAAGATGAGCCTCGTCACCTCGATGCGCCTGTCGGTGCAGCCGGTGACGGCCGAGGAATGGGCCATCGTCCTGGCCATGGGTGGTCTCTGATGGCGCTCGCCGATGCCGCCGCCTTCATCGTCGCCCAGACCCGGCTGCTGGCACCGCCGGCGGTGCCGGAAATCCGCCTGCACCTCGCCGATGAGGCCATGGACCTCTGGCAGCGCACCGAGGACGAGCTCGAGGCCATCGGCCTGCCGCCACCGTTCTGGGCCTTCGCCTGGGCCGGCGGTCAGGCGCTGGCCCGGCACCTGCTCGACCACCCCGAACTGGTGACCGGCAAGCGGGTGCTCGATTTCGCCGCCGGTTCGGGCATCGTCGCCATCGCCGCCATGCGGGCCGGTGCCGCCTCGGCGGTGGCCACCGACATCGACGCGCTGTCGCGCTCCGCCATCGAGGTCAACGCCGCCGCCAACGGCGTCGTCGTCACGGCCAGCGACGCCGATTATCTCGACGGCCGGGCGGCGGATTTCGACGTCGTGCTGGCCGGCGACGTGTTCTACGAGGCGCCGATGGCGGCCCGGGTCGAGCCGTTCCTCCGCGCCGCCGATCGGGCCGGAGCGCTGGTGCTCTTCGGCGATCCCGGCCGCAGCTACCTGCCGAAAACCGGCCTTGCCGAGGTGGCGCGCTATGCCATCGCCGTGCCGCGGGCCATCGAGGACAGCGACGTCAAGCAGACGCGCGTGCTGCGGTTTTCCCGCCCGGATTGAACCGGTGCCGGCCGTCTTGCGCTGCAATAGACCAAATGATGACGCTCCGGCCGCCGCTGGCGCCGGCTGACGACCCTTGGTCGTGTAGACATACGTATTTGGCCTGAGATAATGCCAGCCTGCCAACACGCCAATCACCGCTGAGGAGCCGGTCGTCCGGTCGTGGTGCGGCGCAGCGCAGAAACGTATCTCGGGGAGGGTCTTGATGTCTCAGGAGGTTTTTCCGGTGCCGGCCACCGTTGCCGCGTCGGCCTGGATCGACAACGAAAAGTACCTCGCGCTCTACAAGCGGTCCATCGACGACCCTGAAGGGTTCTGGGGCGAAATGGGCCAGCGGCTCGACTGGATCAAGCCGTATACCCGCGTCAAGAATACCTCGTACGATCCGCACAACGTCTCGATCCGGTGGTACGAAGACGGTGTGCTCAACGTCGCCGAAAACTGCGTCGACCGTCACGCCGCCAAGCAACCCGACAAGGTGGCGATCATCTGGGAAGGCGACGATCCGACGAAGTCGCGGTCGATCACCTACGGCGAACTGCGCGACGAAGTCTGCCGGTTCGCCAACGTGCTCAAGGCGCGCGGCATCGGCAAGGGCGATCGCGTCACCATCTATCTGCCGATGATTCCGGAGGCGGCCTTCGCCATGCTGGCCTGCGCCCGCATCGGCGCCGTCCATTCCATCGTCTTCGGCGGCTTCTCGCCGGAAAGCCTGGCCGGCCGCATCGAGGATGCCCGGTCGCGTCTGGTCATCACCGCCGACGAGGGCGTGCGCGGCGGCCGCAAGGTGCCGCTCAAGGCCAACGTCGACATCGCCGTCAAGAAGGCGACCTCGGCCGGGGCGCCGGTCGAGACGGTGCTGGTGGTGCGCCGCACCGGCAGTCCGGTCGAGATGACGGAAGACCGCGACATCTATTACGACGAGGCGGCGGCCGGCGTCGGCACCAGCTGCCCGGTAGAGCCGATGGCGGCGGAAGACCCGCTGTTCATCCTCTACACCTCCGGTTCGACCGGCAAGCCCAAAGGCGTGCTGCACACCACCGGCGGCTATCTCGTCTATGCCTCGCTGACCCATCAGTGGGTGTTCGACTACCATCCCGGCGAGGTCTACTGGTGCACGGCCGACGTCGGCTGGGTCACCGGGCACAGCTACATCGTCTACGGGCCGCTGGCCAACGGCGCCACGACGCTGATGTTCGAGGGCATCCCCTCCTACCCGACGGTGTCGCGCTTCTGGGAGGTGATCGACAAGCACCAGGTCAACATCTTCTACACCGCTCCCACCGCCATCCGGTCGCTGATGGGCGCCGGCGCCGAGCCGGTGAAGAAGACCTCGCGCGCTTCGCTGCGCGTGCTCGGGTCGGTGGGTGAGCCGATCAATCCGGAAGCCTGGCTCTGGTACTACAACGTCGTCGGCGACGGCCGCTGCCCGATCTCCGACACCTGGTGGCAGACCGAGACCGGCGGCATCATGATCACGCCGCTGCCCGGTGCCACGGCGCTGAAGCCCGGCTCGGCGACGCGGCCGTTCTTCGGCATCGTGCCGGCGCTGGTCGACGCCGAGGGCAACCTGCTCGGCGGCGTCGCCGAGGGCAACCTCGTCATCCTCGATTCGTGGCCGGGCCAGATGCGCACCGTCTACGGCGACCACGAGCGCTTCGTGCAGACCTATTTCTCGACCTACAAGGGCATGTACTTCACCGGCGACGGCTGCCGCCGCGACGAGGACGGCTA
>CALMMQ010000045.1 GCA_937868725.1 uncultured Pleomorphomonas sp. | reverse complement strand
TCGTAGTTGTCGATCACCAGGATCATGCCGGCGCCTCCGGCTCGAAGGCGGCGAACAGGCGCGCCGCCTTGACCGCCGCCTCCCGGCGCTCGGCGGCGGGATCGGACAGGGCGGTGATGCCGCAGCCGGCCGCCACCACGGCTTCGCCGCCGGCAAACGTCACCGTGCGGATGGCAATGTTGAAGTCGGCGCTACCCTCGAAACCGAAGTAGCCGATGGCGCCGCAGTAGACGCCGCGCTCCACGCCTTCCTGTTCGGCGATGATCGCCATGGCCCGGATTTTCGGCGCGCCGGTGATCGAACCGCCGGGGAAGGTGGCGGCGATGAGGTCGAGGCCGTCGCAGCCGGCCTCCAGTTCGCCCGTCACCACCGAGACGAGGTGATGCACGGTCTCGTAGCTCTCAAGGCCAGCCAGTACCGGCACCGCCACCGTGTGCGGTCGGCAGACGCGCGACAGATCCGAGCGCATCAGGTCGACGATCATGACGTTCTCGGCCCGGTCCTTGTCGGAAGCGAGAAGGGCGGC
Source organism: uncultured Pleomorphomonas sp. (assembly GCA_937868725.1). Taxonomy (GTDB): domain Bacteria; phylum Pseudomonadota; class Alphaproteobacteria; order Rhizobiales; family Pleomorphomonadaceae; genus Pleomorphomonas. Next base: position 95,829 of record CALMMQ010000045.1, on the reverse strand, counting down.
GGCGAGGCGCGCGTCGTCCTCGCTGTCGGCGGACCGTCGGATCGTGCCCTTGATCGGTCGCGTCTCGACGTGTCCGTCCACGAGCTTCAGGAAGCGCTCGGGCGACGAGCACGCCACCTTGAGCGGACCATGGTCGAGCCAGGCGGCAAATGGTGCCGGATTGAGCCGGCGCAGACGGCAATAGAAGGCGAAAGCGTCGAAATCGTCGGGCAGGGCGGCGACGTGGCGCTCGGCGATGTTGGCCTGGAAGATGTCGCCGGCCAGGATGTGCGCGATGGTCCGGCGCACCGCCGCCTCGAAACCGGCGGCGCCGAGATTGGTCCGCCAGGCCAGCGCGGCGGTGCCCGCGCCAGGCGCTGGCCCGGGTACTGCCACCGCCAGTCGGGACAGTATCGCTTCGGCCCGCGCTTCGGCGCGGACCTGGCGCGCTGTCGCCTCCCGCTCCGGCCAGCCGGTGGAGACCAGCCAGGCCTCGCCGCGCGCGTGGTCCCAGCTCAGCACCAGATCGTAGAACTGGAGCGCCGCCTCGGCGATGCCGGTCGCCGCAGCTCGCGGCAAGTCCTCGAGCAGTTGGCCGAACTCGTAGGCAAGATAGCCGGCGGCCCCGCCCTGAAACGGCGGCAGGTCGGTGCGGCGCTCGACAGGAAACGCCTGGAGCTGCTGCCGCAGAAAGGCGAGGGCGTGCCGGCCGGGGCGGTCATCGCTGGTCGGCGCCACAGGAGTGCCGTTCCAGATCAGAACGCCGTCCCGCACCGTCAGGCTGGCGAAGGGATCGACGGCGAGAAAGCTGTAGCGGCCGAGGTCAGCGGTCGTCATGGCGCTGTCGAGCCAGGTCAGCCTGCCGAGACCGCGCAGCCGGGCGGCGGCGTCGACGGGCCGGATCGGAGCGAGCGGGCGGACGATCATGCGGACCTTTCTCGAACGGAGCGGACGTTCTTGAGACGGCATTTTGCCAATCGTTGTCAACCGCGCACCGCCGGGTTCGGCGTCTGTCCGCCGGTGTGGGAACGGCTTTTGCTTGTCTTGGTCGCAACATTGCCTTGAAGACCGGGCAATGAACAGGCTTTGCTGCCCTATCTGCGGGAGACCGGACGCTCTTGAAATCGCAACTGCTGCCTGCCTTCCGCTGGTTGGCCATCGCCTGCCTGTTGGCCATCGCCGTGCTGTCGCTGGTGCCGGGCGACGATCGCCCGCACACCGGCTATTCCGGCAACATCGAGCACCTTGTCGCCTACGTTGGTACGGCCTTCTTCACGTCTGCCTTCCTGCCGGCGCTCCGGGGCTGGCGCAGCGTTCTGGGGCTGTCGTTGGCCTCGGCACTGTTCGAGGTGCTGCAGCTCTTCATTCCTGGCCGGGGTCCGGGCGTCGACAACTGGCTGGCCTCGACCTCGGGGGCCGTGATCGGTGCCGGTTGTGCCGCCTTTGCCGCCCGCCTGCTGCCAGCCCTGTTCACGGCCGGCCGGCGCGACGACTGAGCCGTCAGGGCTCGCCGCAATTGTCCGACGCGCGGAAACAGGCTACAGCAACCCCCGGTCAGGTACATATCGACCTGATCGCCGGTTGCTCCGGGGGCAGAGGCGCCATCGGCAGCGCCTCCCGCAAAGGCGACGGACATGAGGCTATCCATTCAGCGGGCCGAGCCGGCCAGCGGTCAGGTCGTGGCATTGTTCGGCGTGCCGGCGCTGGAGCTGGGATTTTTCGCCGCCCTGCTGCTGATCCTGCTGCCCTTCGGCGCCGCCAACCGGCTGCCCTTTGCCTTGGCTGCCACGGCCGCCAGCGGGCTGGTGGCCATCGCCATCGTCAGAAACGGCGAGCCGGCCAAGGTGACCTTGCCCTTCCGTCTGGCGCTGGTGCTGCTCATCGGCCTTGGCCTCTGGGGACTGGCGCAGACGCTGCCGCTCGGCGGGCTGGCCAACCCGGCCTGGACCGACGTCGCGGCGGCGGGAACGATCTCCGTCACGCCGATCGACGGCCGTTTCGCTTTGCTGGTGCTGGCCTTGCCGTTCGTGATTTTTCTCGGCGGCCTGTCGACCTTCGCCGACGACGCGGCGGCCGAACGGCTGTTGCGTTTCATCGGCCTGTCGGGCGGCGTCATCGCGCTCTGGTCGCTGGTCCAGTTCCTGCTGCTGCCCGACACGCTGCTGCTGTCCGAGAAGCTCTATTATCTTGACAGTCTGACCGGCGTCTTCATCAACCGCAATACGGCCGGCACCTATTTCGGTCTGGTGGCGCTGGTGCTGTTCGCTCTGGCGCATGCCCGCGTCGAACTGACCGACTGGGCTGGTGTGGCGGCGCGGCTGCTGTCCGGCGGCCGGCGGCGCAGTCCGGTCGACCGGCTGTTCGCCGCCTATGCCGTCGGCCTGCTGGCGGCGCTGACGGCGCTGTTTCTGACCAAGTCGCGCGCCGGCGTCGGCTCGACGTTCTTTGCCTTTCTCGTGCTCGTGCCGCTGTTGTTGTCGCAGCGCGGCACCCGGCGCAGCCACGGTGCGGCGGCCTTCGGTCATCGCCAGTCCGGCCGGACGCACAGGTTGCTCAAGGCCGGCGGCGGGCTGCTGGTGGTGTTCATTGTCGGGCTGATCTTTGCCGATCGCGCCCTGTTTCGTGCCGAGGTTCAGGGCGTTGACGACGGTCGCTTCTGCGTCGCTCCGGCCATCGCCCGCGCGGCCGCCGACAACTGGCTGACCGGCGTCGGCTTCGGCTCGTTCCGCCAGTTCTTCCCCGCCTATCGCGATGCCAGCTGTGGTCTCACCGGCGTCTGGGACCGTGCCCATTCGGTCTATCTCGAAGGCTTCCTGGGCTTCGGACTGCTGTTCTGGGTTGCGCTTGTCGTCGGGGTCGGCGCGCTGCTGTTCGTCTTCGTCCACGGCATCCGCGCCCGGCGCAGCAAGCGCGGCGTCCCGGCCGCCGGTCTGGCCGTGCTGCTGTTGACGCTCGCCCACAGCCTCGTCGATTTCTCGCTGCAGATCCCTGGATTTGCTGCGATTTTCGCGGCCACCATGGCGGCCGCGGTGACGGTTTCCCTCGGACGCGACGGCCGGCACGCGCCTGCCATGCGGGAAAAAGCCAATTCCGTACAATTTGAATAGACTGAGAAACGGCATTCTAAAGCCGCTGCGCTAGGTTGTCCTCAACAGAAACAGTTGAGGTCCGTCATGACCAGCTCTCTCTTCCGCGCCGCGCTCGTTGCCATAGGCTTGATGGGGCTCGGCGCCACGTCCGCCTCGGCCGCCGGCATCGGCGGACTGGCTCATGGTCTCAAGAACGCGCCGGCGGTACGCTACGTCGTGGCTCGTCAGCCGACGCTGGCTCCCTTCGCCCACGTCGTCTTCTGCATGAAGCTGCCGACCGAGTGCCAGAGCACCGGCGGTCAGGAAAGCGTCACCATGGACGCCCGTCACGCCCGCCTGCTGCTGGCCGTCAACCGCTCGGTCAACCGCACCATCCGCCCGATCAATGATCAGGCGAGCGCCGGCAACGGCGCCGGCGATGATTGGGAACTGTCGCCGCGTCAGGGCGATTGCGAGGACTTCGCCATCACCAAGCGTCATCGCCTCATCGCGCTCGGCTGGCCGTCGTCCGCTCTGCGCCTCGCCGTGGCGACGACGCCCTGGGGCGAGGGACACGCCGTGCTGGTCGTCCGCACCGATCGTGGCGACCTGGTGCTCGACAACCGCACCAACAGCGTCCGCGACTTCCAGAAGACCGGCCTGCGCTTCGTCAAGATCCAGTCGGCCGAAAACCCCCGCCGCTGGCTGGCCGTGTGACCGCTCCGTCAGGACCGATCGTACCGGGACGCTTGCCGCAAGGTGAGCGTCCTTTGTCGTCGGGCGCTTTCCGACATGACGCGATCGTCAGATCGATAGGAAATCGCTCCAGAGTCAAAGGTTGGAGCGGCCGGCTCCGTCGTCTGAGTCTGACTTGACCGGTTTATCGGCGCCGCATGGATACCGCCGAAGGCATGCGTGAAAACGCGGAGAAATTTGCACAGCTTGACAAGAGCGGCGTTCTGACAACCATCACGGGCGAACCGTCGGGTGTGATTGATCCGCTAAAGAATTATAAAGGTTAATTTTAAGATAATCATTAACTATTGATCGTTAACATTTTAGCATTGCCATTCAATTATTGTTGTCTTTTTGCAACAGGGAGCCGCGAGATTCCTCACCCAGGGGTTGGGCGGAAAATTTGCCTTGGACTCGGCGAGGGGGTCACGCATAGTTGATGCCATCTCTCTGGCCGATAGGGCGCGGCAAATGACATTGAATTGTTTCTTGGGGCGCGTTTCTGCGCTGACGTTGATTGCAATGGTCGCGGGGTGTTCGGCGCTGCCGCGGTCTGGTCCGACCGAAGGGGCGGTGTATGCCTCCGCCAAGGCGACGATTTCCCGGCCTGACAAGCAGGCGGGCATCGACTATGCCCTCGTCGATCTCAACAAGGACGTGCTGGCCTATTTCGATTTCGGTCCGCCGAAGTCCCTGACGAGCTTTGGTGTGTCGCGCGGTGGCGGCGGCGCGCCGGAACTGCCGCTCGGCGTTGGTGACGTCGTCTCGGTAACCATTTTCGAAGCCCAGTCGGGCGGTCTGTTCATTCCGGCCGATGCCGGCAGCCGCGCTGGCAACTTCGTGACCATTCCCGACCAGACGGTCGATCGCAGCGGCGGCATCAGCGTTCCCTATGCCGGCCGGGTGCAGGTGGCCGGTCGGCTGCCGGCGGCGGTGCAGGCGGACATCGAGAACCTCCTGGCCAACCGCGCCATCGAGCCGCAAGCGGTCATCACCACGGTCAAGAGCCGTTCCAGTCAGGTCTCCGTGCTGGGCGATGTCAACTCGCCGACCAAGATCGAGATCAGCCAGGCCGGCGAGCGCGTGCTCGACGCCATTGCCGAGGCTGGCGGCCTGAGCACGCCGGGCGTTGAAACCTACGTGACGCTGCAGCGGCGCGGCAAGGAAGCGACGGTCCTGTTCGACACGCTGGTCAAGAACCCGGCCGAGAACATCTTCGTCGCCCCCGGCGATACCATCTATGCCAACCGCGAACGCCGCACCTTCCTGGCCTTCGGGGCCACTGGTGCCAGCGGTCGCTTCGACTTTGCCGAATCCAACCTGACGCTGGGCGAGGCGCTGGCCAAGGCCGGCGGTCTCCTCGACGATCGGGCCGATCCGGCCCAGGTGTTCCTGTACCGGACCGAGAGCCGCGACGTTCTGGCCAAGATCGGCGTCGACGTCAGCAAGTTTACCGGCGACGAGATCCCGGTGATCATGCACGCCAACCTGCGCGATCCCGGCGAGTACTTCGTGACGCAGAAGTTCCCGATGAAGGACAAGGACCTCATCTACATCTCCAACGCCAAGTCGGTCGAGCTCACCAAGCTGTTGTCGATCATCAACACGATATCGTCGACCTATGGTGGTGTGCCTTCCGATGCGCTAGCGGCCAAGACGGCGGTCAAGGGCTTCTGATCGTCCAACGAACGCGATCTTCGCCGTCTGCCGGCCTGGCAGGCGGCGAAGTTCTGATTGATGGGGTGGATGCCATCGCCAAATCGGGGGGAGGCCTCCCGCATTAACGTTGGCGACAGGCTTTTGCCCCGGCGGCCGACAAAGCTGGGCTTTTTGGGTTGTCTCACACGCTCTGGTCGTTTAAAGTTAAGCGGACATTAATTTATTGAATGCGGCGATAAGGGGACAAATCATGGTTGTACACTCGATTGCATTCAGGTCTGTTGTCGCTGCCGTATTGTTCGGCTCATGGGTTGGTCTGGGCACGGCGCCCGCGGCCTTCGCGGCGGCCAGTGCCTGTTTCGTGGCTCCGGCCAAGCTGTCGGACGACAAGGTCGCGGCCTTCATGGCCTCGCCGAGCGCCATTCTGACCACCTACGCCGCCGGCGGCCTGCCGATGGCCAACGAGGTGCGGGCGCTGGCCGGCTCGTCGGCTGACACGCTCGATGCCCTGATTGCTCTGGTCTCGCAGGCCAGCAGTCCTCAGAAGGCGGCCATCGGCGCCGGTCTCGCCCGGGCGGCCAAGGCCTGTGCCGGCGTCTCGCCGGATTACGCGGCGCTGATCCAGGAAAAGATCGCCGGCGTCAATTCGCCCGAACTGGTAACGGCGTTCCTGAGCGCCTCCAACGACGTCCAGACGGCCGCTCTCGGTGGTGGGGCCACCGGTGGCGCCGCGGGTGGGGCTGGCGGTGGCGCTGGCGGCCTTGGTGGCTCGGCCGGTGCCGGTGGTTCATTCGGCAACGGCAGCAGCGGCGACAGTTCGACCGCCAACACTTCGGGCAGCTACTCTTCTGGCGGCGGCTCGTCGGTGTCTCTCTCGGTCAGCCCCAGCCAGTGAAGCCCCTGGTCGTTTCCCGAGGTTTGTGAGGTTTTTCTGAGCCGCTCGGAGCTGTCGTTTCGGGCGGCTTGTTCATGCCAGCCGACGACCGGCCGTGCTGAAAGCGCGCCGGGACGGTGCGGTGCCCAGCCGGCATGGCCCATATTTTGCGTAAATGAGGACCGGGGAAATGGGCTGGTGTGAGCCCGGCTCCGGAGTGGCCGCTCAGCGAGTCAGGGTGCAAGATGCTGCAGAATAATCGCAATTTCAAGGGACAGCCCCAGCAGGACGACTGGGAAAGCGGCGCCGAGCCGCTGGCAGGCATCGACTTTGACCGCATGATCGCCATCGCCAACCGCCAGTGGCGGGTGGTCGGTCTGGCCATCGCCGTCGCCGTTGTGCTGGGCGTTGCCTACCTGCTGACGGCGGTGCCGAAATACACGGCCGTCACTGACGTGATGATCGACCAGAACACCAGCAAGATCGCCGATCAGCTGTCGGCCCTCGGCGGCGGCCTTGAGGACGAGGCGGCGATCCTGAGCCAGGTGGAACTGCTGAAGTCCGACAAGATCGGTCTTGCCGTCGTCGACAAGCTCGATCTGGGCAATGATCCGACCTTCATGTCGTCGGCCGGCTCGCCGCTGTCGCGTCTCAAGGATCTGCTGCGGACCGTCCTCAACGTCGGCTCCTGGTTCGCGTCCACCGAACTGACGCAGGACCAGATCGACGGCAAGCGCCGCGCTGCCCTCGGTCGCCTGCAGGGCGACCTCGACGTCAAGCGCGTCGGCCGCACCTACGTGCTGGAGATCGGCTTTACCTCGCCGTCGCCGGCCCAGGCGACGCAGATCGCCGCCGCCGTCGCCGAAGCCTACCTGACCGACCAGCTCGATTCCAAGTACGACGCCACCCGCCGGGCCAGCGACTGGCTGCAGGCCCGCATCGCCGAACTGCGCCAGAAGTCGCTCGACACTGATCTGGCGGTTCAGAAGTTCAAGAGCGAGAAGGGACTGATCTCCAGCGGCGGCCAGTTGATCTCCGAACAGCAGCTGTCCGAGCTCAACAGTGCCCTGATCGTTGCCCAGTCGGATACGGCCCGCACCAAGGCGCGCTACGAACGCATCAAGTCCATTGTCGATTCCGGTCAGACCGAAGCCATCGTCACCGATGCCCTCGACAGTTCGGTCATCAATACGCTGCGCGGCAAGTATCTCGACGCCTCCAAGCGCGAAGCCGAGATTTCCAATCGGCTCGGTTCCAACCACGTCCAGGCCGTCCGTCTGCGCGGCGAGATGGACGAGTACAAGCGACTGATGTTCGAGGAGCTCGGCCGCATCGCCGCAAGCTATCAGAGCGACTACAAGGTGGCGCAGGATCGCGAGGATGCCATCCGCGAGCAGGTGACCATGGCCACCGGCGTCTCGGCGTCCGACAACGAAACCCAGGTGCAGCTGCGCGAACTTGAACGCGAGAGCGAAACCTACAAGAACCTCTACCAGACGTTCCTGCAGCGCTATCAGGAAGCCATCCAGCAGCAGTCGTTCCCCGTCACCGAGGCGCGCATCATCTCGCCGGCCTCGACGCCGGATGGCCCGAGCTCGCCGAAGAAGGCGCTGGTGCTGGCGCTCGCCATCGTGCTCGGTGGCATGGTCGGTGCCGGTATTGGTGCCTTCCGCGAGTACCGCGACCGCTTCTTCCGCACCGGTGATCAGGTGCGCGACGAGCTCGGCCTTGAGTTCCTCGGCATCGTGCCGTTGGTGCCGGCGGAAGCCGTGCCGGTGGATGCCGACGACCCCGGACACCGGCGGCTCATCCGCAAGACGTCGTCGGTCACCAACCACGTTGTCGACCATCCGCTGTCCGGCTTTGCCGAGACCATGCGCAGCGCCAAGATTGCCGCCGATCTGGCGCTCGGCGATCGCCTGCCCAAGGTGATCGGCATCGTCTCGACGCTGCCGAGCGAGGGCAAGACGACGGTGTCGGCCAACTTCGCCGAGCTGCTGGCCAGCCAGGGCTCGCGGACGCTGCTCATCGACGCCGATCTGCGCAACCCCGGCCTGACGCGCGCCCTGGCCCGCCACGCCGAGGCCGGCCTCGTCGAAGCCGTGCTGGAAGGCCGGCCGCTCAAGGACGTCGTGCTGATCAATCCCGACACCAAGCTGGCCATGCTGCCGGCCGTCATCAAGCGCCGCATTCCGCACACCTCGGAACTCTTGGCCTCGCCGACCATGGCCGCCATCCTCAAGGAGGCCGGCTCGTCGTTCGACCACATCATCGTCGACTTGCCGCCCCTGGGTCCGGTGGTCGATGCGCGCGCCTTCGCCCCCAAAATCGACGCCTTCATCTACGTCATCGAATGGGGCCACACCTCGCGCACCGTGGCGCGCAGCACCGTTGCCTCCGAGCCGCAGATCTTCGACAAATGTCTGGGCGCCATCCTCAACAAGGCCGATCAGGAAAAGATGAAGCTGTATCGGGCCTATGGCTCCAGCGACTACTACTATTCGCGCTATCAGGCCTATTATCGTGAAGAGACCTGACGGCCCGTCGGTCCGCCACGGCGTCTTTGCCTGGATGGCCGTCGCCGTGGCGTTGGCGCTGGCCGTCGGCGCGGCCTATGGCTTCTGGAGCACGACGGCCCAGTCCGACCTCCTCTATCTGGCCTCGTTGCTGGAGAGCGACCAGCGCGTGGCCGTCGACACCGTGCACAAGTACGCCGCGGCCACGTCCGCCATCGTCGCCGACGACGTCTGCCGTGGCGACGTGCTGGCTGCTGGTCTGACGGTGGTGCTGGCCGATCTCGATACCCGTAACGCCGCCGCCGATTATGATGGCTGGAGCGCCGCCATGGTCGCGGCCGACCGCTACCTGACCCACGCTGTCACCTGCCAGCCGACCAACGGCAACATCTGGGCGCGCCTTGCCATGGTGCGGCAGGCCGAAGCCGAGAACCCGGACGAACTCGCCCATCTCATGGATCGCTCCGCCTGGTATGCGCCGGCCGAGCGCGGTGTCATCACCGCCCGATGCGTCGTCTGGCGCAAGGCCGCCGATCGCACCCTCGAGCTGGCGCGCCAGTCGCTGGATCACGACCTGCTGACGGTGCTCACCTATTTTTCTGCGACCGACGCCACCGATTGCCTGCGTCAGGCCGGCCCCAAGCTGCAGTCGATCGTCGCCGAGGATGCCAAGGCCATCGCCGGTGATCGGCTGCGGCTGCTGAGGCGCGGTGGCATCGATTGGCTCGACGCACCGCCCGAGCCGGAACGGGATCGGCTGTCGCCGCTCGCCGTGCTGCCGCCGGCCACCTGAGGGCAAGTCTTAACAACAGCCTGCGCCAATCGCTCGAATTGCGCCGGACGAATGAACGGGACCTTGGAGTCCTTCTGCTACAACGGAACCTACAGAGTTTCGAGGAGCGGAAGACCATGAAGAACTCCCTCGCCAGCATCACCTTGGCTCTTGGCCTTGTCATCGGTTGCGCCGGGCAGGCTTCGGCTCTCAACATGCACGTGCCCCGCTCGGTGATCGAAGCGGCGCTGATCGGGCCGGCCCACGTCGACCAGCCGACCACCCTTTCGCCGTGGACGGGCGTCCTGCGCGCCTTGGCGGATCGCCCTGACCTGGCCCGCGCCGCCGTCATCGCCGTGGTCATGCCCGGCCTGATGCACGACCTCGGCCTGCTGGTGCGGGCGACGCCCGTGGCATTGCTGCCGACCTTCAGCGTCTCGCCGGCTCTGTCGATCTGACGCCGTCGCCGCTCGTGCTGCTCATTCACCTCACAGCACGGTGACCGATCCATCGGCGGTGACGCGAAGCGCCGTCAGAATGCCCGTCGCAAAGGCGGCGGTATCAATACCGATCCGGCCGGGGCCGAAGCTCGGCGCCTTGGCCGGCGTGTGGCCGTGGATGACGGTCAGCGGCAGTTGCGGGCCATCGGCGAGAAACGGCTCGCGTATCCACATCAGATCGAGATCGTCCTGTTCAGCGATGGGCACACCCGGTTGCACGCCGGCGTGGGCGAACACCACGTCGCCGGCCTGCAGCAGCACCGGCAGTTGCATCAGCCAGGCGCGGTGCCAGTCGGGGACCGTCTCTCGCACGATGGCCGCCAGCGTGGCGAGCCCGCCGCCATCGCGCAGCACGTGCTTGGCGTCGATACCGTAGGAGCGCAATGTCGCCTCGCCGCCATACTCAAGCCAGCCGAGATTGCCGGTAGGATCGTCGATGAAATCGGCAAAGGCCTGATCATGGTTGCCGCGCAGGCAGACCCGCGTCGTGTCCGTGGCGGCTAGCGGCCGCTGCAGGTGGTCGATCACCCCGGCCGACTTCGGACCACGATCGACGTAGTCGCCCAGCATGACGATCAGCTTCGGCCCGGCAAAGGCCGCCGTGTCGGCGAGAACGCGTTGTTCGGCGGCAATCAGCAGATCGAGGCAGCCGTGCACGTCCCCGATGGCGTAGATGGCCGCCGGCCAGTCGTCGAGCAGCACGCGTGGGCGGGCGGGCGGCGCGGGCCGTCGGGGTTGCCCGGTCAAAAGGCGCTTCAACACATGAAACAAGGGCCGCCATCTCTCCGTTCGAGGTCGGTGCCAGCCTGCCAGCTTGTCGACCGGCTGTCCATGCCGTCGGCGGCGACGGTGCGGCTTCAAGGACGTGAGCCGCCACTTATCGATCCGGTCGGTGCAACCTGATCGGCGGATGCTCTAGAAGCCGCTGCTGGTCATCAGCTCGTGGGCGATGGTCCAGACGACAATCTTGACGTCGAGCCACAGCGAGAAGTTCTGCACGTACTCGATGTCGCGAACGATGCGCAGCGTCGCCGGTTCCGGATCGGTGGTCGGGCCGCGCAGGCCTTGCGCCTGAGCGAGGCCGGTGATGCCCGGCCGCATCTGGTGGCGACCGGCGTAGAAGGGCACCAGTTCCTCGTAGGCCATGCCGGCGGCCAGCATGCCCGGCACGTGTGGGCGCGGTCCGATCAGCGACATGTCGCCCTTGAGGACGTTGAGGAGCTGCGGCAGTTCGTCGACGTTGGTGCGGCGCAGCCAACGACCGATCGGCGTGACGCGCGGGTCGTTGTTGACCGTCTGACTGACGCCCGAAGCATCACAACGGTCGACGTGCATCGAGCGGAACTTGAAGATGCGGAAGGGAACGTTGTCGAGGCCGGTCCGGTCCTGGCAAAACAGCACCGGACCGCGGCTGGTGAGGCGGATGGTGGCGGCGACCGCCAGCAGGAAGGGCGCCAGCAACAGCAGCAGCAGCGCCGAGGCGACGATGTCGATCAGCCGCTTGATGGCCAGCTGTGCCGCCCGCGCCAGGCCGGACGGCCAACGCGCCGGTAGCGTGGCCCTATCGAGGACGTAGGCGCCGCCGGCCCCGCTCAGAACCGACTCGTGCGCCGTCAGATAGCTGACCTGGGCGCGCAAGCTGTGCGCCCTGAGCTGGGCGCGCTGGGCCTGCTGCGGATCGGCAGGGGCGCGATAAGGTGTTCCGCCACCGGTTGGGGGCGACGGAAGGGGCACGGCGCTGGAGCGCTCATCATCAAAGTAGCGCATTGAAATCCCGCCTGACTCAAATTTACAGCTAGAACCACCTCGCCGCCGGCAGCCCGACCAGCAAGTGGCGTCCCGAAAACTACAAATGTCGTAACCTTTTCTTTACTATCGGACTGAACGCCCCCCAAAAGCAAGCGCCGGTTTTGGCATATTTTCTCGGTTGGTTAATATGAGACACAGCCTATGGTAGCCGCGCCACAGCTGCCTTGCTTCGGCCCGATTCCGGGGGCTCTGATGGGAGAAAGCCGTTGTTCGTCAATGGGGCGGCGTGGCCGCCGACGAACCGGAAGGCCTTGAGGAGAATGAGATGCGCTGGTTTTGGACGGCTCTGGCCATGGGCTTCATGGCTGCAACGGTGACCGCCACGGCGGCCTCGACCTGCAAGCCTTACGATTGGAAGTGCCAGCAGGCCTACAACCGTCAGGCCCTGAGACCCGGCAACGCCCACTTCAACGCCGAGCGCCAGCGCTCCGGCGGTGGCGCCAACGCGACATGCTCGGGCCGGCCCCACATCGCCGCTGGCGATGAAGCCGTCGCCAACAACCCCGCCTGTCGCTGACCTTCAGACGGCCGTCGCCAACGCCCTTTCGATGTAGAGGGCGCGCAGGCGGCGGGCCAGCGGTCCCGGCCTGCCGTCGCCGATGGCCGTGCCGTCGACCTCGACCACCGGCATGACGAAGTTGGAGGCCGAGGTCAGCCACACTTCGCGTGCCGACAGCGCCTCGGCGCGGCTGAACGGCCGCTCCTCGACGACCAGTTGCTGTTCGCGGGCGAGTTCCAAAAGGGAGAGGCGCGTGCAACCGGGCAGGGTGGCGTGGCTGTCGCCGCGCGTCACGATGCGGCCGTCGGGCGTGACGATCAGCGCCGTCCATGAGGCGCCCTCGGTGATCAGTCCGTCTTCCTCCATCCAGGCTTCGTCGCAGCCGGCCGCCTTGGCCGCCCGCTTGGCCAGCACTTGCGGCAGCAGGCAGATGGTCTTGATGTCGCGCCGTGCCCAGCGCTGGTCCGGCACCGTCAGCACCTTGAGCCCGCGTTCGGCCAGCGGCGACGCCCGCAACGCCTTCTTCTGGGTGAACAGCATGAGCGTCGGTTGCAGGTCGGCCGAGTAGAGAAAGTTGCGGTCTTCGGCCCCGCGCGTCACCTCAAGGTAGATCAGCCCCTCGTCGAGCTGGTTCTCGGTGATCAGCCGCCGCTCGACTTCGACGACCGCCTCGACCGGGATCGGCAACCGCAGCCCGAGCTCGCCAGTGCTGCGTTTGAGCCGCGCCATGTGCAACGGGCTGTCGACCAGTTTGCCGCCCAGCACCGCCGTCACCTCGTAGATGCCGTCGCCGAACAGGAAGCCGCGATCGAAGATGGAAATGCGGGCTTCGGTTTCCGGCAGATAGCTGCCGTTGAGGTAGACGGTGCGGGGCTGGCTCATCAGGGACTCCGTGGCGGGACGGGGAGGCCCGCCGGCAGGCGGTCGGGCGACAGGGCGTCGAAATGCGATGGCTTGCCGGTGGCGGCGTTGAAGCCGTCCATGGCCGGCGCGGCCAGGAGGGCGTTGACAACGGCTTCTTCCGTCGCCTCGATGGCGGCAGCAAACAGCGGCGACACGGCGTCGTTGCCGAGCGTCGCCCCGTCGCCGAGGCCGCGCCGGCGCTGCGGCGTGCGCCGTACCGCCAGGGCGGTGGAAAACGCCAGGGCATAGTCGCCAGACCCGTTGGAAAAGGCTGAACCGGTGCGGCCGACGCCGGCGAACGCCCGCATGGCCAGACGGCGCAGCGTTTCAGCCCCGAGCGGCGCGTCGGTGGCCAGCACGATGACGATCGAGCCGTCGCGATCATGGGCCGGGTCGGTGGCGACCCGGAGCCCGGTCAGGGACAGTTCGCCACCGTAGTTGGCCTGCACCAGCACGCCGAGCGTATAGGGACGGCCGGCGGCCTCGACGCGGCGCGACGCCGTGCCGATACCAGCCTTGAGACCGAAGGCGACGGTGCCAGTGCCGGCGCCGACGGCGCCCTCGGCCACTGGCCCCGGCTGCGCCGTCTCGATGGCCGTGACGATCTCCTCGACGGTGGGCCGGCCGGCACGAATGTCGTTGAGGCGGGCGTCGTTGGTCTCTCCGACCACGGCGTTGAGCGACACGACGCGCTCGTTGCCCGGTTGGCGGAGCGTCCAGCGGTTGATGGCCTCAATGGCCCGACCGACCGCCAGCGTGTTGGTGAGCACGATCGGCGTTTCGATCTCGCCGAGCTCCTGCACCTGCGTCGCACCGGCGAACTTGCCGAAGCCGTTGAACACTGCCAGCCCGGCCGGCAGCTTGTCGCGGCAGAGATTGCCGTCGTGCGGCACGATGGCCGTGGCGCCGGTGCGCAGGCGCTCGCCCTCGATCACCGTCACCTGACCGACGCGAACGCCGGGCACGTCGGTGATGGCGTTGAGCGGGCCGATTGGCAATGAACCGGGAGCGAGTCCGAAATCGCGCAGGCGGCGGGCGGATTCCATGGTGGCTAGAGATAGACGCGCCGGTAGCGGCGGCCGAGGCTGGTGAGGATCTCGTAGCCGATGGTGCCGGCGATGGCCGCGACCTCGTCGGCGCTCTGGTGCGGGCCGATCAGTTCGATCAGGTCGCCTTCGGCGATGTCGCCGGCCGCCACGGCGCTGATGTCCACCGAGAAGCTGTCCATGGAAACGCGGCCGAGGATGGGCAGGCGGTGATCGCCGAAGAAGGCGAAGCCCTTGCCGGCCAGCGCCCGCCGCCAGCCGTCGGCATAGCCGGCGCCCACCGTGGCGATGCGCATCGTCCGGCTGGCCGTGAAGGTGTAGCCATAGCCGATCGACGCGCCGGCGGCGATGGTCCGGATCTGCGCCACGGGAACCCTGAGGTCGACCACCGGCTTGAGCCCGGCCAGCGGTTGGCCGGAACGGATGCCGTAAAGGGCCGCGCCGGGGCGGCAGAGGTCGAAGTGATAGTCGGGCGACAGCACCATGCCGGCCGAGGCGGCCAGCGTGCCATGGAGTCCCGGGAAACGCCCCTTGGCGGCGCGGAAGGCGGCGAGCTGAAGACCGTTGCCGGCGTGCATCGGCTCGTCGGCATTGGCAAGGTGGCTCAGGATGTGGGTGAGCCCCAGCGCCAGGCGGAGGTCGTCATCGGCGGCGAGCGCCTCCTGCTCGGCGACGTCGAGGCCGAGACGAGACATGCCGGTGTCGACCTGCAGCATCGCCGACGGCAGTTCGCGCCCGGCGGCAGCCAGTCTCGCCCAGGCGCGGCACTGGGCGAGCGAACTCAGTACCGGATGGATGTTGGCATCGGCGTATTCGGCTTCGCTGCCCGGCAGCACGCCGTTGAGCACGTAAAGCGCGGCCTCCTCGCCCAGGATCGGCTTGAGCGCCAGCGCTTCGCCGAGTTCGGCGACAAAGAAGACGCGGCAGCCGGCGGCCAGCAGGCGCGGCACGATGGTGGCGGCGCCGAGGCCGTAGCAGTCGGCCTTGACCACGGCGGCGGCCGTTGCCGGCTGGGCGAAGCGGTCGAGAAGCCGCCAGTTGTCGACGATGGCGTCGACGTCGATGGTCAGGATGGCCCCTGCTGCCGGCTGGCGCGCCATGGCCGCCGTTCTGTCCGTCATGCTCACTTCAGTCCCCCGGATGTGCGACGGTGGAACAGTGACAACTGTCCCGAACGAGCGCGCCGATCAATGTCGTTCAAGATCAACAAGTTGGCGTTCGCATTTGTCCTGGCCGTCGCGGTTCGCCAATCGGGCGGTGGCGCAACATCACAGCTGTACGCCGGAGTTTCGGTCGTCGCAAGCCGTTCGGCGGCGGGGCGTCGGTGGTGGCTTGGCGCGACTTTTGGTTCATCGTCAGGGTTGTCGACGCCCGCTTGCCTGTTGTTGTTCTCTACCGTAGTTCTATCACTGGAGCGGCCGGACCATTTCGGGATGTGGCAAGGTCCGTCGCGTGGTTCTATTGCTGGGAGGCCCCATTGAGCTTGATGAAGATTGCCGCCGCCTGTCTCGCGACCGCCTGCTGTGCCGGTGTAACCTCTGCCGGCGCCGCCACCTGCGGCAACGACAGCTCCGGTTTCGGCCGCTGGGTCACCGAGATTCGCGGCGAGGCCGTGGCGGCGGGTATCAGCGCCCGCGCCGTCGATCAGGTGCTGTCGCAGGTGAGCTATTCCCGCGCCACCATCGGCGTCGATCGCGGCCACCACGGCTTCAACATGTCGCTCGACGAGTTCATGAAGAAGCGCGGCGCCGCCGGCATCGCCGCCCAGGGGCGCAAGCAGCTGGCGCGTAACGCCGCCCTGTTCGCCTCCATCGAGAAGCGCTTCGGCGTGCCGCCGGGACCGGTCATCACGGTCTGGGGCATGGAAACCGGCTTCGGCTCGTTCATGGGCAACGCGCCCACGCTGGCGTCGGTGGCGACGCTCGCCTACGACTGCCGCCGCACGCAGTTCTTCACGGACCAGTTCATGGCGGCGCTGAAGCTGGTCGAGCAGGGCGAACTGTCGGTCAACGCCATCGGCGCCAGCCACGGCGAGATCGGCCACACCCAGTTCCTGCCCAAGAACGTGCTGGAATTCGGTGTCGACGGTGACGGCGATGGCCGCATCGACCTCATCCATTCCGTGCCCGATGCCCTGGCCTCGACGGCCAACTATTTCCGCGGCCACGGCTGGCAGTCGGGCGCCGGGTATCAGGTCGGCGAGCCCAACTTCGCCGTCATCCAGGCCTGGAACGCTGCCACCGTCTACCAGCAGACCATTGCCATCGTCGCCGCCCAGATCGACAAGCGCTGATCCGGACCGAGCGCGGCTCGTAGCCGCCGTTGTCGGCCGTCGCCCCCGTGCCGGGGCGGCGGCGGACCGTGGCGGGACAGGCAACGGTGTCTTCAGTATCTGGCTCAAAAGCCCGCAACTTTTCGCCCTCGCGTCATGGAATGGGGTAATAATGGCGCCTTGAGGAAAGGGGAGGGAGCGCAGCCATCGTGGGCGAGCGCTTCCCGCAGAGGAGCGAGGTTAGAATGGAGCAGGACAGCGAGTTGGTGCTTGAGGGCGCCTCGGGTTTGCGGGCGGTGTTCAGCGCCGTGGGTGCCAAGTTGTTGGCGCTTTATGTTCCGACGACGTCGGGCGTGCCGGCGCAGGTGGTGGTGGGGTCGTCGGACGATCCCGATCTGCCGGGAGCCGACAAGTGGGCTGGATCCGTCTGCGGCCGTTTTGCCAACCGCATCGCCGGGGCTTCGTTCACCCTTGATGGCGTCAGGCACGCGCTGCCGGCCAACGATGGCCCCAACACCCTGCACGGCGGTCAGTCCGGCTACGGCGTTTGCGCCTGGGACGCGGCCCGCGACGGCGAGGCGCTGGTGTTCAGCTATCACTCGCCGGCCGGCGACATGGGCTTTCCCGGCACAGCCGACGTCAGCGCCACCTACGGCTTCGCCGGCACGACGCTGTGGCTGGAACTGGCGGCGGTGACCGACGCGCCGACGCTGATGAACCTCACCCATCACGCCTATTGGAACCTGACCGGCAGCGGTTCGGCCCTCGGGCACAAGCTGGAAATACCCGCTTCGCGCTATACGCCCGTCGACGACGAGCTGATTCCCACCGGCCCGCTGGCCGAGGTGGCCGGCACGCGCTTCGATTTCCGGGCGCCGCGCGTCATCGGCGGCAGCTACGATCACAACTTCTGTCTCGATGCCGGCCGTGGCGACGTTCATCTCGGCGCTCGCCTCACCGATCCGCTCACCGGCCGCACGCTCGAAGTGCGCACCAGCGAGCCGGGCATCCAGTGCTACACCGGCGACCACTTCCACGAAGGCATACAGTCGCGGTTTTCGCGGCCGGTGCGCAACGGTGGCATCGCCCTCGAACCGCAGACCTATCCCAACGCCGCCAACGAGCCGAGCTATCCCACGGCCGTGCTGCGGCCGGGCGAGGTCTACCACCACCGCATCGAGTGGGTCTTCTCCGGCTTCTGAAGCCGAAGGCCCCAGCTGGAACAATCAAGGCCCCGCCGGAGCGCTCCGGCGGGGCCTTTTGCGGTCTGTTGCCGGCGCTGTCTGGTGCCGGACAAGACAAGACCGGGGCCTGCGAGGGCCCCGGCCTGTTGGTCCGACACGACGATCGGTCAGCCCTTGTTCTTGTTGTAGAGGTCGAACACGACGGCGGCGAGCAGCACCGCGCCCTTGACCATCTGCTGGAAGTCGATGCCGAGGCCCATGATCGACATGCCGTTGTTGAGCACGCCCATGATGAAGGCGCCGACCACCGCGCCGGTGATCTTGCCGACACCACCCGTCGTCGAGGCGCCGCCGATGAAGCAGGCGGCGATGACGTCGAGCTCGAAGCCCGTACCGGCCTTCGGAGTGCACGAGTTCAGGCGGGCGGCGACGATGAGACCGGCCAGGGCCGCCAGGAAGCCCATGTTGACGAAGGTGTAGAAGCTGAGGCGGGCCGTATCGATACCCGACAGCTTGGTCGCCTTCTCGTTGCCACCGAGGGCATAGATGCGGCGGCCGACCGTGGTCCGCGTGGTGACGAAGCTGTAGAAGATGATCAGGACACCCATGATCACCAGGATGTTCGGGAAGCCCTTGTAGGTGCTGAGCTGGTAGCCGAGGTAGAGCATGACGGCGACGAGAATGCCGTTCTGGATGGCGAAGAAGGGGAAGGGCTCGACTTCGATGCCGTGCGACTCGTTGAGCTTGCGGGCGCGCCAGGCGCTCCAGAGCAGGGCCAGCGGGATGGCCAGCGTCAGCAGCAGCGACGTCGAGTGCAGCTCGCCCATGTCGATCAGGTCGGGCAGGAAGCCGGTGGACAGCTTCTGGAACTCGACCGGGAACGGACCGATGTTCATGCCGCCGAGGAACCACAGCGTCAGGCCGCGGAAGATCAGCATGCCGGCCAGCGTGACGATGAACGCCGGCACCCGGTGGTAGGCGACCCAGTAGCCCTGGGCACCGCCGATGACGGCGCCGAGCGCCAGTGACACGATGGACGTCGTCCACGGGTCGACCTTGTAGTTCACCATCATGACGGCAGCGACGGCGCCGATGATGGCGACGATGGAACCGACCGACAGGTCGATGTGGCCGGCGACGATGACCAGCAACATGCCGAGGGCCATGATGACGACGAAGCTGTTCTGCAGCACCAGGTTGGTCAGGTTGACCGGCTTGAACAGCACGCCGCCGGTGACGACCTGGAAGAACACCATGATGACGACGAGAGCAATGAGAAGGCCATACTCACGGACGTTCTGCCGGAGGAAAACGGCAATGGACTGCTGAGACTGCTTGTCAGCGGTGGGTGCGTTGTTGGTGGACATCAAACCTTCTCCCCCGAGCGCATGATGGCGCGCATGATATTTTCCTGGCTGGCTTCGGCGATCGGCATCTCGGCGGCGATCGCCCCTTCGTTCATGACGTAGATGCGGTCGCAGGTACCAAGGAGCTCCGGCATTTCCGAAGAAATGAAGATGACCGCCTTGCCGGCGGCGACGAGATCGTTGACGATGGTGTAGATCTCGTACTTGGCGCCGACGTCGATGCCTCGCGTCGGCTCGTCAAGGATGAGCACGTCCGGGTTGGCGAACAGCCACTTGGCCAGCACGACCTTCTGCTGGTTGCCACCCGACAGGTTGCCGACGGTCTGGTAGACATTCGGCGTACGGATACGCAGCTTCTCGCGGTATTCGGTCGCCGTCTTGCGTTCGATGAACTCGTCGATGACCAGATTCTTGGCGATGCCCTTGTGATTGGCCAGCGTGATGTTGTGCATGACGCTGTTGATCAGGATGAGACCGAGCTGCTTGCGGTCTTCCGTGACGTAGGCGAGGCCGGCGTCGATGGCCTTCGACACCGTCGAGGTGTCGACCGGCTTGCCGTTGAGCAGCACCTCACCGGTGATGCGCTGGCCGTAGGAGTGGCCGAACACGCTCATGGCGAACTCGGTGCGACCGGCCCCCATCAGGCCGGCGATACCGACGACTTCGCCGCGCTTGACCTTGAGGTTGATGTTCTTGGCAATCTGGCGGTCGCCGTGCAGCGGATGGAAGGCGTTCCAGTTGCGCACTTCGAAGATCGTCTCGCCGATCTTGGGCACGCGCTTGGGGAAGCGGTCGGAGATTTCGCGGCCGACCATGCCCTTGATGATGCGCGCTTCCGAGATGGTCTCGGCGTGACAGTCCAGCGTCTCCACGGTCGAACCGTCGCGCAGCACGGTGATCTTGTCGGCGACGCGGCTGATCTCGTTGAGCTTGTGCGAGATGATGATCGAGGTGAGGCCCTGCTTCTTGAACTCGAGCAAGAGGTCGAGGAGGGCGTTGGAGTCGGTTTCGTTGAGCGACGCCGTCGGCTCGTCCAGAATGAGCAGCTTCACCTTCTTGGACAGCGCCTTGGCGATTTCCACCAGCTGCTGCTTGCCGACGCCGATGTCGGTGATCAGCGTCGATGGCGGATCCTTGAGGCCGACCTTGGCCAAGAGTTCCTGCGTGCGCTTGGAGGCCTTGGCCCAGTTGATGACGCCGTGCTCGACGATCTCGTTGCCGAGGAAGATGTTCTCCGTGATGGAAAGCATCGGGATCAGGGCAAGTTCCTGGTGGATGATGATGATCCCCAGCTCTTCCGAGTCCTTGATACCCTGGAACTTGCGCAACTCACCCATGTAGTGAATTTCGCCGTCATAGGTTCCCGACGGGTAGACGCCGGAGAGCACCTTCATCAGCGTCGACTTGCCGGCGCCGTTTTCGCCGCAAAGGGCGTGGATTTCGCCCTGTTGCACGGCAAAGTTCACATCGTCGAGGGCCTTCACGCCTGGGAAGGTCTTCGTGATGTGACGCATCTCAAGGATAACGTCGCTGCTCAAGACTGGGCTCCTCTCGTCCAGTTTTCAGCCCCGAGAGGCTTGAATGGTCCGGTCCGGCCCCGACCGGCCGCCTGCCGTCGGTCGCATCGGAAACCGCAAATTAACCGGTGATCGTCCGTCTGATGTAGCCGTGCCTCCGGCGCCGCTTGCCGGCCGGATTGGCGGTCCCGACGGGTGCCACCTAGCTGTTTTTGTCGTTGTTTTCGGTGCGCTCGCGTCACCGATCCGCGCATGATCTTTGCCGGGAACGCGCCGCGGCGTTGCCCGTTGCCGTGCCTTTCCGGCCGAAACTGGCCTCAAAGACGCCGGATAACGCGACCGTAACTCGTGACGGCCGGCCAACATGCCGCCGGTCGAGTCCCGATCAGCAACCGGCGCGAAGCTTGTCGCTCCGCGCCGGGCTTTGACGAAGGGGCTGAATTACTTCAGCTGATCTTCCTTGTAGTAACCGGACTTGATGACGATGTCCATGTAGTTGGCCTTGGTCACCAGCACCGGCTTCAGCAGGTACGAGGGAACGACCTTGACGCCGTTGTCGTACGTCTTGGTGTCGTTGACTTCAACTTCCTTGCCCTCGAGCGACTCGGAGACCATCTTCACGGTCTGCTTGGCCAGTTCGCGGGTATCCTTGAAGATCGTCGAATACTGCTCGCCGGCGATGATCGCCTTGACGGACGGCAGTTCGGCGTCCTGACCGGAAACCAGCGCCATCGGCGTGCCGGACGTGCCGTAGCCGACGCCCTTGAGCGAGGAGATGATGCCGATCGAGATGCCGTCATACGGCGACAGGACGGCGTCGACGTGCTTGTCGGTGTACTTGGCGGACAGGATGTTGTCCATGCGGGCCTGGGCGGTGGCACCGTCCCAACGCATGGTGGCAACCTGGGCGAAGTCCATCTGGCCGGACTGGACGACGAGCTTGCCGCTGTCGATGTACGGCTTCAGGACGCTCATGGCACCGTTGAAGAAGAACGTCGCGTTGTTGTCGTCGGGCGAGCCGGCGAACAGTTCGACGTTGAACGGGCCCTTGCCGTCCTTGAGGCCGAGCGGGCTCTCAAGCGACTGCGCCTGCAGCACGCCGACCTGGAAGTTGTCGAAGGTCGAGTAGTAGTCGACGTTCGGCGAGTTGCGGATCAGGCGGTCATAGGCGAACACCTTGACGCCGGCTTCGTGGGCCTTGGCCAGGATGTCGGTCAGCGTCGTGCCGTCGATCGAGGCGATGACGAGGACGTTGACGCCCTTGGTCACCATGTTTTCGATCTGGTTCAGCTGGTTCGGGATGTCGTCTTCAGCATACTGCAGTTCCGGCTCGAAGCCCGCGGCCTTGAACTGGTCGAGCATCGAATGGCCGTCCGAGATCCAGCGCGAGGAAGACTGCGTCGGCATGGCAATGCCAACCTTCTTGCCCGCGGCATCGGCCGCCGTAACCATCGACGCCCCAGCCAGAAGCGAAACAGCAATAATCGTCGTGAGCTTCATTCTCTCCCCCTTCGCCCCCGCGTCGTCCGTTGAACCGAACGCGGGGAATTCCGTGTGAGCTGTTGCTTTCCTCCGCCAGACGCCGACGACGCCTGACATCTCCATGAAGCAGCCGATCAGATCGCCTGCCTCATCTCGAGCCGACCACCACCCGAGGCGGAAGGTCGACCCATCCCTGCGGCGCCGCCGGAACCCCAGTTCCAGCTGCGCCGAATTCCATACGGAGCGCGTCACCATGGCGCCGGAGCGGTTATCGCCTCCGCGAGACCCGGCCGCTGCCCTTCCGATCCATGCGCCGGTTCGCCCTCCATCCATGAGGACAAACCGAGACAGGCGCTTCGGTTCCCGCGATACCCGCGAGCCGCGCCCCTCTCAGCTGCAAATTCGGATCCTCAGAGCCAACTCGGCCAATCTCTCTCCCCTTTTGCCTCCATCGCCTGGACGGGCGACGATCCGCGACCATGTCTGCAACGCTTCGCCCACCTGGCAAAACGGCCCGACGTACGGTCGCGGGCGAACTCTATCAGGATGCGGCAGTCGCCGGGTTGATGGTTGATAACGCAACATCTTTCACCCCAGACAACTCGGTCCCTCCATGTCTGAACGCTCTGTCCTGCTCGCTGTCTCGACCGACTCCGTCCCTGTTCAGTCCGTCACAGCCACCGCTAAATTTCCCTGATCATGGTTGGTAATACTATGATCAAATTAGCTAGTCAAGCGTAACTATGGTAATAGTTTATCCAAGGATGCCCGGTCCTGCAAGCCCCACCTGCATCCGTGCAAGTCCGGGCGCTCCCAGTGGGGCGATTCGGTCATTTCATATAACTTTTTGAAAGAACGCTATAAATGTCCGATCCGTTTCTCAGGATGTCAATTCATTCAAAGGTCGAAATTTTTGTATCACAATGCGATTAATGTTTTAAAAAAGTAAAGAACATTTTGGCCGAAATGTGCATATCGGTATCATGAAATCGCGCCGAGGGGGATGAGCGACACGATGCGACCTGCGCGGGTGGCAATGGAAGCCATGATGGCAGCCAAGTCAATTCGCGCGGGCGGGATGCCTCGGCTCGAAAATGTTAGCAGAATAGTCCATATCGAAATGAAGGATCCGGTCACCCAGCGATGGAAGCGGCGTCAGATGGCCTCGCCTGTCACGCCAAACATAGAACACTCCGCCGGAGCGCCCATTTCATGTGCCCGCGCGGCCAGATCGCCGAGCCCGCAGGCCGGCAACAAACGGCGTGAATTTACCACACGGATCGGCTTTTGCCTCTATCCTTCCGTATTGCAAATGGTGTCGGGCGTTTCACCACAATAACCAGATCGGCACGTCAATTCAGCAGCGCGGGCTGTCTTAAAAAAAATGACGTGCGTCGGTCGAAGGCCTGTGGGCAAGGCCGGCCGGGCGCCAAAGCCCGGCCAGAAGCGGTGGCGTGTCGTCGTCCACGCCAGCCGCCGGAACCGCCTCAGCGGTTGGTCATCTTGAGCGCCAGCAGCGCTTCGCGCTTGGCGCGGGCCATGCCATCCTTGTTGTCCTGCCGCGACCGGCCGAACGCCATGGCGTCGGCCGGCACGTCGCGGGTGATGACGCTGCCGGCGGCGGTGAAGGCGCCATCGCCCACCTTGACCGGTGCGACCAGCGTGGTGTGCGAACCGATGAAAGCGGCGGCGCCGATGTCGGTGCGGTGCTTGGAGACGCCGTCGTAATTGCAGGTGATGGTGCCGGCGCCGATATTGGTGCGGGCGCCGACGCTGGCATCGCCGATGTAGGTCAGATGGTTGACCTTGGCGCCGGCGGCGATGTCGGCGTTCTTGATCTCGACGAAGTTGCCGATGTGGGCGTCCGGGCCGATGGCCGCCCCCGGCCGCAGCCGGGCGTAGGGGCCGATGATGGCGCCGCTGTCGACGTGGGCCGCCTCGATGTGGCTGAAGGCGTGGATGGTGACGTCGTTGGCGATCGACACACCCGGCCCGAACACCACGTTGGGGGCGATGGTGACGTCGTGGCCGAGGCGCGTGTCGTGGGAGAAGAACACCGTCTCCGGCGCGACGAGCGTGGCGCCGCCCAGCATGGCGGCCCGGCGCGCCCGGCGCTGGAAGCCGGCTTCGGCGGCGGCGAGCTGGACCCGGTCGTTGACGCCGGTGAACTCGTCCTCGTCGCCCTCGACGACGGCGGCCACCAGTCCGCGGCCGACGCCGATGGCGACGGTGTCGGTCAGGTAGTACTCGCCCTTGGCGTTGGCGTTGCCGACCGCCTCGAGCAGGTCCGGCAGCAGGCCGGCCCGGAACGCCATGATGCCGGAATTGCACAGATCGACCGCCCGGGTCGCCGCGTCGGCGTCCCGCTCCTCGACGATGGCGGTGAGTCGGCCGTCGGCCAGGATCAGACGGCCGTAGCCGAACGGGTCCCTGGCGCGGAACCCCAGCACGGCGATGTCGACGCCCTCGGCGAGGCGGGCGCGCAGGCGGGCAATGGTTGCCCCCTCCACCAGCGGCGTGTCGCCATAGAGGACAATGACGTCCTCGTCGGGCCGGATGGCGGCGGCGGCGGCCAGCACGGCGTGAGCGGTGCCGAGGCGGGCGGTCTGCTCGTGCACGGCGACGTCGGCGGCGCTGCGGGCCAGGTGCGAGCGCAGCAGGTCGGCGCCGGCGCCGATCACCACGGCAAGGCGCTTGATGCCCCCGGCCCGGGCCGAGGCCAGCACGGCGTCGAGCATCGGCCGGCCCCCGACCGGATGCAGGACCTTCGGGGTGGCCGACTTCATGCGCGTTCCCTCGCCCGCGGCAAGTACGATTCCGAGGCAGGCGGTCTCATGGGTCATGGCAGGCTCCCGAAGTGGTGCCGCGATCGGGCGGCACGCATGAACTGGCGGCGCGGCGCGGGGCGGCGGGCGCCCCTGCTTCGCGCGGGCGAATTTGGCCGCTTGCGGGCCGGTCGGTCAAGTCGGCTTTTGCGCCTGTCGTCGGCTTGGCCCGGACGGCCGGGCTGTGACCGGAAAGTCGCCCCGTGGCGGCGATTGACGCCACCGACTGCCGTAACCGTTCCAATTGACCGGTCGCCCCCATATGTTGACCCCGCCGCGCCGTTCGTCGGTCGAAGCGCCCGTCGCCAGCCTGCCTCGGCGGCAGCGCCCGTCCCGAAAGGATTTGCCGGACCGAAGTCGCCGGTCAGAAACGCCAGGAGGTTCCCCGTTGTCCGATCCATTGCCCGCAAGCCGCCTGCCTGCCTGGAAACTCAAGGATCGCAAGGTCGTTTACGACGGCTGGCTGACGCTCGAGGTGGCCGTGTTCGACACCGAGGTGCGCGGTGAGACGGTCACCATCCGGCGCGAGGTGCATGATCACGGCCATGGCGCCTGCGTGCTGCCGTTCGATATCGCCCGCCGGACTGCTGTGCTGGTGCGCCAGGTGCGGGCGGCGGCGCTGCTCGAAAGCGGCGACGGCGTGCTGATCGAGGCGGTGGCCGGTCTGGTCGACGCTGGCGAAAGCAGCGAGGAGGCGGTGCGCCGCGAGGCCTGGGAAGAGGCCGGCGTCCGTCTCGGTGCCGTCGAGTTCCTTGGCGCGCCCTATTCCTCGCCCGGCTCGCTCACCGAGCGGGCCTACCTCTATCTCGGCGAGATCGACGCCACCGCCCCGCGCGGCTCCGGTGGCGGCCTGATCGAGGAACACGAGGAAATCGAGGTGATCGAGGTGGGACTGGCCGATCTGGCCCGGCTCGCCGACGCCGGCAAGATCGCCGATCTCAAGACGATGTTCCTCATCGAGGCGCTGCGCCGCCGGCGACCGGCGCTGTTCGTCTGATTTCCGCCTTCAATATCTTTGAGCGTTGAAAAAAGCGGTGAATTTCGCCGCCGGCCGGTGTAAGAGTGTCAACTTGTGGGGATGACCGCCGGGGGCGGCGGATCGGAGACGAAAGTGCAGGCGGATGGCCAGGGGGCTGGCGTTTCGCCGCATGGGGCAGAGGGCACGGCTGTCGGCCGGGCCTTGACGAACATAGGAAGCGGCGCCGGTGACCATCGGGCAGGACCGCTCGGGGGAGGAAAGCAAGATGCCTGCGCAGTTGGTCCGTCGGGGGATGGGATCATGATCGATCGCCTGGATCCGCAGCGGCGCGGCCTCGGGGGCAAGGCGGACAGCGACCACGTCCGGCGGCAGAACCGCTCGCTGGTGCTGTCGGCGCTCAGGCGGCGCGAGCCGATTGCCCGCGTCGACCTCGGACAGGAAACGCACCTGTCGCCGGCCACCATCACCGCCATCACCGCCGACCTCATTGCCGAGGGGCTGATCGAGGCCCGCGCCGATGACGCCGTCGATCAGGCGAGCCCGCCCGAACCGGCCCGACGCGGCCGGCCGCGCGTGCTGCTGCGCCTCGACCCCACCGCCGGATACGTGCTGGCGGTCAAGATCGCCTTCAACAGCTTGGTGCTGCAACTGGCCGACTTCTCGGGCGCCACCGTGGCGCTGCAGGAGCCGGAGGTGCAGACCTTCGAGGAAAGCCGCGACAGTTTCCCGCGCAAGCTCGCCGGTTTCATCCGCGCCTTCGTCGCCAGCGCCGGCATAGACCTGCGCCAGGTGGCCGAGATCGCCATCGGTGCCCAGGGCTTCGTCGATACCGTTGGCGGCTCGGTGATGTGGTCGCCCGCCTTCCGCGAGCGCGACATGCGCCTGGTCGAGCCGTTGGTGAGCGAACTTGGCCGTCCCTGCATCATCTCCAACGATGCCAACATGATCGCCCAGGCGCTGCACGAGGCGAATCCCGACGTCTACAACGGCACCTTCGCCGTCATCTACGTCGGTCAGGGTGTCGGCGCCGGTCTGTTCATCGCCGATCGCCTGCACCACGGCGCCGCCGGTTCGGCTGCCGAATTCGGTCACATGAACCACGTCATCGACGGCCCGCTCTGCCGCTGTGGCCGGCGCGGCTGCATCGAGGCCTTCGCGTCCGACTATGCCGTCTATCGGGCCTTCAAGGGCTTGCCGGCCGACGCGCCGCCGGGCGACATCCGGCCGACGTCGAGCGAGCTCAAGCTCGTCGAGCAGGCGGCGAGCGAGGGCGATCCGCGCGCCAAGGCCATCTACGACAGCGTCGGCACAGCGCTCGGCTACGGCGTGGCCCGGCTGATGGCGGTGATCAACCCCAGCCGCATCGTCTTCACCGGCGCGTCGTTGCGCGCCTTCCCGCTGTTCGAGCAGACGCTGAAGGCGTCGGTCGAGGCGGCGCTGGTCGAGGACCTGCACCGCTACACGGTGATCGAGACGCTGCCCTGGCAGGAGGACATGATCCTCAACGGCCTCTTGTCCTACATGCTGACGCGGCTCGACCGCGAGGTGTTTTCCAACCCCGCCGAAGCCCGCCGCTTCCGCCCGTAGCGTTCAGGGCGACGGTCAGCCGTCCTGAACCGGTGTCCGCCGCGCCCACGGCCGCGTGCCGGCCGGCGGCTCGGCGCGCACCGACGGCTGATAGTAGAGGCCGGGAGCCGGGTCCTTGCCGGCCTCGAGATAGCGCCGCGTCACGGCGTGGCTGACCTCGAAAGCCGTGATGCCGACCCGGCGCATGAAATCGATCTGGTCGATCAGCACGTTGCCGATGGCACGGACCTCGCCGGCAAAGCCGAGGCGGGCGAGCCGCACCGCCTGGCTGAAGCCGCGGCCGTCGGCATATTTGGGAAAATCGATGGCGACGACGGCGAGGCGGTCGACGTGCGGGGCGAGTTCGGCCACCTTGTCCGCCGGCCCGACGATGACGCCGATACGGCGGTTGCCGAGCACGTCGCCGCTGAGCAGGTCGAGGGCCCGCGCGAACGACACGATGACCTGACCTTCCGAGGGGAAGGCGTCGGCATCGCCGAGGATCGGCCAGTCGTTGGCCTCGAAGCGGCCGTTGCGGAACACGTCGGTGGTGGAAACGCGGGTGGCCGGCGCGGCCGGCACGAGGGCTGAGGCGGTGGCCATGGTCAGTTGCCGCTCCCGAGGTTGTCACGGCCGGTGAGGCCGAGGTGGATGCCGCATTCGGTCTTGCTCTGGCCGCGCCAGCGGCCCGCCCGCTCGTCTTCGCCCGGCTGGACGCGGTCGGTGCACGGCATGCAGCCAATGGAGAGGTAGCCGTCGGCCACCAGCGGATGGGCTGGCAGGTCGTGGTCGAGCCGGTACTGGTCGAGCCGGACCCGCGTCCAGCCGATCAGCGGGTTGACCTTGAGGCGGGCGCCGTCGGCCTCGAACAGCGGCAGCGCGGCGCGCGTGTCGGCCTGGAAGTGCTTGCGGCCGGTGATCCAGGCGGCAAAGCCGTCGAGCGCCAAAGCCAGCGGCCGCACTTTGCGCAGGGCGCAGCAGGCCTCTGTGTCGCTGTACCACAGCACGCCATCGGCATCGTGGCGGGCAAGATCGGCGGCAAGGGGCGACAGCGAGCGCACGTCGGTGAGGCCCAGGCGCTCGATCAGCGCGTCGCGATAGCGCAGCGTCTCGCCGAACAGCTTGCCGGTATCGATGAAGACGACGGGCAGGTGCCGGTCGATCGTTGCCACCATGTGCAGCAGCACGGCGCTGTCGGCGCCAAAGCTCGACACCAGCGCGATGCGGCCGGCGAAATGGTCGGCGATGGCCGCCGTCAGCACCATTTCGGCGCTGGCGCCAGCGTGTTGGGCCGACAGGCGCTCCGCCTCGGCCCGGCGTTCGGCGGTGTCAGCGGCCATAGAGCGCCTCCTTGAACGGCGCTTCGCCGAGGCGGCGATAGGCGGCGATGAACGTTTCGTCCGGCGCGACGCGCAGGGCGATGTAGGTGTCGATCACCTTTTCGACCGCATCAACCACCGTTTCGGCCGAGAAGCCGGGGCCGATGATCGAGCCAATTGACGTTGCCTCGTCGGCGCTGCCGCCGAGCGTGATCTGGTAGGCTTCGTCGCCTTTTTTGTCGACGCCGAGAATGCCGATGTGGCCGACGTGGTGATGACCGCAGGCGTTGATGCAGCCGGAGATGTTGATCGACAGCGGCCCGATCTCGTCCTGCCGGGCCGGGTCGCCGAAGCGCGCCGACAGTTCGCTGGCGACGGGGATCGACCGGGCGTTGGCCAGCGCGCAATAATCGAGACCGGGGCAGGCGATGATGTCGGTGGCGCTGCCGACGTTGGCGGTGGCAAGCCCGGCCACGGCCAGTTCGGCATAAAGCCCCGGCACGTCGTCGAGCGCCACGTGCGGCAACACCAGGTTCTGCTCGTGGCTGACGCGGATTTCGCCGTGGGCGAAGCGGTCGGCAAGATCTGCCACCACTTCCATCTGCTCGGCTGAAGCGTCGCCGGGAATGCCGCCGATCGGCTTCAGCGAAATGGTCACCGAGGCGTAGCCCGGCTGCCGGTGCGGATTGAGGTTCAGCCGGACGAAGCGGGCGAAGGCGGGATCGGCGGCGCTGGCCGTCGCAAGACGGGTCGAAACGGCGGGCCGGTCGCTGAGCGGCGGCGGCGCGAAATAGGCGCGGATGCGCGCCACTTCCGCCGCCGGCACGGCGAGCGGGCCGTTGCGGACCACGGCGAATTCGGCCTCGACCGCCTGGCGGATGTCGTCGATGCCGGCTTCGTGCACCAGGATCTTGATGCGCGCCTTGTACTTGTTGTCGCGCCGGCCGGCCAGATTGTAGACGCGCAGGATGGCGTCGATATAGGCGAGGATGTCGCCTTCCGCCACGAACGGGTTGAGCTCGCGGCCGATCATCGGCGTGCGCCCGAGGCCGCCGCCGACGAAGACGCGGAAGCCGATGGCGCCCGCCTCGTTCCGGCGGATCTCGAGGCCGACGTCGTGGGCGCGCATGGCGGCGCGGTCGCGCGGGCCACCGATGACGGCGATCTTGAACTTGCGCGGCAGGAACGAGAACTCGGGGTTGAGGCTCGACCATTGCCTGAGGATTTCGGCATAGGGGCGCGGGTCGACGATCTCGTCGGCGGCGGCACCGGCGAAATGGTCGGTGGTCACGTTGCGGATGCAGTTGCCCGACGTCTGGATGGCGTGCATCTCCACTTCGGCGAGCGAAGCCAGAATGGCCGGCACGTCTTTGAGCGCCGGCCAGTTGAACTGCAGGTTCTGCCGCGTGGTGAAGTGGCCGTAACCCTTGTCCCAGGTGCGGGCGACGTGGGCGAGGCGGCGCATCTGGCGGGACGACAGCGTGCCGTAGGGGATGGCGACGCGCAGCATGTAGGCGTGCAGCTGCAGATAGAGGCCGTTCATCAGCCGGTGTGGCCGAAACTCCTCCTCGGTCATCTCGCCCGCCAGGCGGCGCGTCACCTGATCGGAAAACTGGGCGACGCGAGCCCGGACAAAATCGGCGTCGAATTCGTCGTAGCGGTACATGGGCGAACTCCGGCGTCGGGTCAGGGGCGGGAGGGGCGGTGGTCGGACTTGACGGTGGGGCCGAAGGCGCGGATGCGCTCCCTGAGGCGGCTTGGCACCGGTCGGCCACTGTCGAGGCTGACGTCGATGATATTGAGATCGACGACGGCATTGTCGTGACCGGCGGCCTGCAGACCCATCTGGGCCTCGGTCTCGGTCAACAGGGCGGCGGCGTCGAGGTGGACGGACCAGGCGCCGACGGCGTCGCGGTAGACGGCAAGCCCCGTGTCGAGGCGGTTGGCGGTGATGACGAACGGCATCGGCGGTTCCTGATCGCTGGCGCTGGCGGACTGTGCGCCCATCAATAGCGGAAGCCGATGCGGTCGACGCGGTCGCCGCTTGCGTTTTGACCGGGCGGGGCGGAAAAAAAACCTCCTGCCGCCACCGCGCGCAAAATGTGCCCCGATCGGGGTGGAAAAGCCGGCGGCCGTTGCGGCGCGCCGGCCTGGGGCGGAACGGCTTGCCCGGGCCGCGCTGGCGTCCTCAGATGCTGTCGAGCAGCTTGAACCAGGTCATGGCCGCGACCAGCGTCGGCCAGCGCATCAAGGTGCCACCGGGGAACGGCATGGTCGGCACGGCGGCGAAGGCATCGAACCGCTTCATGGTACCGCCGATCGCTTCGGCGACCACGTGGCCGACGAATGGCGCCAGCATGACGCCCTGGCCCGAGTAGCCGGCGGCCACCCAGACGTTGGCTTTGGGGCGGGCGATGTAGGGCATGCGGTTGAAGGTGATGCCGAGCGTGCCGCCCCAGGCGTGGCTGACCGGCACGTTGGCGAGCTTGGGATAGACGCGGGCCAGGTGCGGCCGGACGAAGGCGGCGATGTCGCCGGGAAAGTTGTGGGTGTAGGTCTCGCCACCGCCGAAGATCAGCCGGCGATCGGCGGTGACGTGCCAGTAGTAGACGACGAAGCGGCTGTCCGACACCGCCTCCCGGCCGGGGATGAGGTCGACGTCGAGCGGCTCGGTGGCCAGGATGAAGTTGTTGATCGGCAGCACCCGCTCGTCGGTGGCCGGATCGAGACCGCCGAGATAGCCGTTGCCGCAAAGCAGCACGTGGTCGGCCATCACCTCGCCCTTGGGCGTGCGGACGATGACCTTGGGGCCGTGGGTGATGGCGACGACCCGGCTGTCCTCATGGATTTCGGCGCCGCGCGCCGCCGCCGACCGGGCCAGCCCGAGCGCCAGCTTCAGCGGCTGCAGCTTGCCGCCCTGCGGGTCGTAGCTCGCCGCGTGATAGACGTCGGTGCCGAGGCGGCGGGCCGTCTCGTCACGGTCGAGGAACTGGTGCTCGATGCCCCACTTGGTGCGCAGATGGTCGATGTGGCGGCGCTCGCCCTCGACCGCCCGGCTCTTGTGCACGGCGTGGATGAGGCCGCCCGTCAGGTCGCAGTCGATGGCCTCCTCGGCCACCAGGGTGTCGAGAAAGCGCCGCGCTTCGTCGGCCAGCTTGAGCAGGTCGCGCGTCGCCGCTTCGCCGACTTTGGCCGCCAGCCAGTCGGGGTCCATGCGCTGGCCGGGATGGATCTGGCCGCCATTGCGGCCCGAGGCGCCCCAGCCCACCTTGTTGGCTTCCAGCACCACCACCTTGAGCCCGGCCGCCGCCAGCGATCGGGCCGCCGACAGACCGGTGTAGCCGCCGCCCACCACCGCGACGTCGGCGCGCTTGTGGCCGCGGAGCTCGGGATAGTTCGGAATGTCACCGGCGCTCGCCGCGTACCAGCTGTCGGCGTGGGGGGCGCGGCCCTCGGGCGGCATGAAGGAAATCGGATACATGGGCGACCTGACGGGTTGGGCTCGGTTGGGATATCTGCAAAATGCCTGGGCATGCCCAGTCCATCGGCAGGTCTCATCTTGATAGACCATCCGATCGGCTGCGGCGCTTGGGAACTTTGCGCATGGCCGGCCGGTCAGGCGATACCGCGCCGCCTGATGTCGTCGAGCGTCAGGTCGAGCGTGCGCCTGGCCATGGCGATCAGCTCGTCGGCCTCGGCGTGGCTGAGCACGAACGGCGGTGCGACGACCATGGTGTCGCCAACCGCCCGCATGATCAGGCCATTGTTGAACGAGTGATCGCGGCAGATGAGGCCGACGCCGGCCTTGTCCGGGAAGCGGTGCCGGGCCGGCTTGGCCGGCACCAGTTCGAGGGCGCCCATCAGGCCGGTCATGCGCGCCTCGCCGACCAGCGGGTGGTCGGCCAGCTGCAGCCAGCGCTGGCGCAGGTAGGGGCCGATGTCTTCGGCCACCCGTTCGACCAGCTTCTCGCTCTTGAGGATGTTGAGGTTGGCGATGGCCGCCGCCGAGGACACGGGGTGGCCGGAGTAGGTGAAGCCGTGGTGGAACTCGCCATGACCGGCCAGCGCCGTCGCCACCTTGTCGGAGACGAGCACGCCGGCGATCGGCAGGTAGCCCGACGACAGGCCCTTGGCGACCGGCATCAGATCGGGCGTGACGCCGTAGTGCTGACAGCCGAACCAGGTGCCGAGCCGGCCGAAGCCGGAAATCACCTCGTCGGTGACGAGCAGGATGTCGTGCCGCCGGCAGATGGCGGCGATCTCCGGCCAGTAGCTGTCGGGCGGGATGATGACGCCGCCGGCGCCTTGGATCGGCTCGGCGATGAAGGCGGCCACCTTGTCCTCGCCGAGCTCTTCGATGGCTTGCTCGAGGGCGCGCGCCGCCTTGAGGCCGAACTCGGCCGGGCTGAGCTCGCCGCCCTCGCCGAACCAGTAGGGCTGGGCGATGTGGTGGATGCCGGGGATCGGCAGGCCGATGTCGGCGTGCTGGCTCTTCATGCCGCTGAGGGACGCGCCGGCGATGGTCGAGCCGTGGTAGGCGTTCTTGCGGGCGATCACCACCTGCTTGCCCGGCTGGCCGACGGCCGCCCAGTAGGTGCGCACCATGCGCAGCACCGTGTCGTTGGCCTCCGAGCCGGAGTTGCAGAAGAACACGTGGTTGAAGCCGTCCGGCGCCACGCCGGTCACCAGTTCCGACAGCTCGGCCACCGGTGGGTGGGTGGTCTTGAAGAAGGTGTTGTAGAAGGAGATGTCGCGCATCTGCCGTTCGACGGCGGCGGCGATCTCCGGCCGGCCATGCCCGATGTTGACGCACCAGAGGCCGGCCATGCCGTCGAGATAGCGCTTGCCGTCGCTGTCGGTCAGCCACACGCCTTCGCCCTTGACGATGACGCGCGGACCGCTGGCGTTGAGGGCGGCGGTGTCGGTGAACGGGTGCAGGTGGTGGGCGGCGTCGAGGCGGCGATAGCGGAGCGTGGAACTGTTTGACGCGGTCATGGAATTTGCCTTGCGAAAAATGCGGTCAGACGGCCAGCAGCAGGTGCTGGCGCTCCCAGCTCGAGATGACGTTCATGAACGTCTCGTATTCCTGCTGCTTGATGGCGCGGTAGGTGGCGACGAAACGCGGTCCGAACATCTCGGTCAGCTCCGGCGTGTCGTCGAACAGCGCCAGCGCTTCCAGCAGACCGCGCGGCAGGCCGAACGGCAGATCGCGGGCCGAGCCGGCGATCGGGTCCTCGGCCGTCAGCCGTTCCTTGACGCCGAGGAAGCCGCAGGCCAGCGAGGCGGCGATGGCAAGGTAAGGGTTGGCGTCCGACGACGGCACCCGGTTCTCCGCCCGGCGCGATGACGGCCCCGAATCGGGGACGCGAATGCCGACGGTGCGGTTGTCGTAGCCCCAATGGACGTTGATCGGCGCGGCCGTGCCACGCGTCAGGCGGCGGTAGCTGTTGACGTAGGGCGCCAGCATGCACATCACCGACGGCAGGTATTTCTGCAGCCCGGCGATGAAGGAGAAGAACATTTCCGTCGGCTTGCCGTCCTCGTCCGAGAAGATGTTGCGGCCGGTTTCGATGTCCTCCACCGACTGGTGGATGTGCATGGCCGAGCCCGGCTCGCGGCTCATCGGCTTGGCCATGAAGGTGGCGTACATGTTGTGGCGCAGCGCCGCCTCGCGGATGGTGCGCTTGAACAGAAACACCTGATCGGCCAGCGCCAGCGGGTCGCCGTGGCGCAGGTTGATCTCCATCTGCGCCGCCCCTTCCTCGTGGATCAGCGTGTCGATCTCGAGGCCCTGCTTTTCCGAGAACTCGTAGATGTCGTCGAACAGGTCGTCGAACTCGTTGACGTGCTGGATGGAATAGGACTGCCGGCTGGCCTCGGCCCGGCCGGAGCGGCCGATGGGCGGTTCGAGCGGATAGTCGGGGTCGAGGTTCTGCTTGACGAGGTAGAACTCGATCTCCGGCGCCACCACCGCCCGCCAGCCCTCGCGCTCGTAGAGGTTGGTGATGCGGCGCAGGATCTGGCGCGGTCCGAGATCGAAGGCGCGGCCGTCGCGGTGATAGGCGTCGTGGATGATCTGCGCCGTCGGCTCCGACGCCCAGGGCACGGCGGCCAGCGTCGAGAAGTCCGGCCGCATGATGACGTCGCCGTCCGAGGGGTCGTGCTGGAAGCTGTCGTCCTCTTCCGGGTACTCGCCGGTGATCGTCGTGGTGAACACCGACGACGGCATGGCCATGACGGGCGAGGAAAAGAACTTGTCGGCCGGCATCAGCTTGCCGCGGGCGACACCGGCGAGATCGGGCGTGATGCACTCGATGTCCTCGATGCCGCGCTGCTTCAGCCACAGACGGGCTTCGCCGAGGTCTTCGACGCCACGCAACTGCTTGAGGGTCGGTTCCTTGTCGCTGGTGATCAAACTCATTTTCAGGCCTTTCCCCGGACGCGCGGGAGGTTGCCGACATCACTTCGGGCCAGCCCGCCCTGTGCGCGCCTGACGATCGAACAACTGGTGCAATGTCATATTTGTGATCACAAAAGCGCGGTTTGTCAAACCGCCCGCCGGCGCCGCACCGGCAACGGCCCGCCTGCGCCCGCCGCGTCCTGATCCTTGAGCGCCTCGGCGATGAGCTGCATACCCTCGTGAATGTCGAGACGGATGGCCTCCGACAGTTCGCGCGCCTGGCCGCGTTCGGCCGCCGCGATGG
The DNA here is from genome assembly GCA_937868725.1 of uncultured Pleomorphomonas sp. Classification (GTDB taxonomy): domain Bacteria; phylum Pseudomonadota; class Alphaproteobacteria; order Rhizobiales; family Pleomorphomonadaceae; genus Pleomorphomonas. Next base: position 60,254 of record CALMMQ010000045.1, on the reverse strand, counting down.
CCCGCTTGTGGTGGTCGACGAGGCCGGTGGTGCCGACGCGGCCGTAGATCATGCGCATGAACGGGCCGAAGCGCAGCCACAGGGTCTCGATGAGCGGCAGGAACACATCCGACTGCGAGCGGCGGTAGATGGTGAAATGGAAATCGTGGTTGAGCCGCAGGTAGCGCTCGACATCGCCGTCGAGCAGACTGCGGTCGATGTCGTCGTCGATGCGGGCGAGCTGGCGGGCGCAGTCGCGATCGATGTGGGGCGCCGCCAGTTCGGCGGCGCGCGGTTCCAGGAGGGCGCGGGCGTCGAGGATCTCGCCGATGCGCCGCTGGTCGAGGCGCGGCACGCAGATGCGGCCGCTCGGCGACAGGTCGAGCGCCCGTTCGGCGGCCAGACCCTGAATGGCTTCGCGCACCGGCATCGGGCTGACGCCGAGTTCGGCGGCGAGGCCGCGCAACGTCATGCCGCGCCCCGGCTGGATGCGGCCGATGATCAGCTTTTCCCGGAGTGCCCGCGTGACGCGGTTGCGGGCACTCTCGCCCGATCTGCCGAGCGATGAGGCAGTGCCATCCGGTTCGGCTGGCGCGGTGGTGTCCATGCGGCAGTTCCTGGCGCCACGCGCGGCGCCTGCGCGGCGACCGCGACGGCGGTCCTGGCCATTTTGTGATCACATTTGCGGTCAAATGCAACCGGCAACCGGCGGATTGCCCGCCCGGTCGGCCATCCGGGCGTCAGCTTCGCGCCCGGGCGGGCTCGGCCAGTGGCGGGCTGGACGGGGTAAGGCGTTGCAGCGGCGAGGGAATTCCATCTTTTTTGCGCCACCTGATGCCGTCGTCCTGCCTTATGAACAAGCAAGTTCGCCGCGGCGCCAATTGCTGGGCACAATGGAGTTGTGGTCACCCCCATGCTGTGCATAAATGCGCTGCCGTTGGCCGGCACCGTAGAATGCCTGATGCCGCGCGCGGCGGGAGCGACCATCCCGCAGCGGCACAAGTCCTGCATTCAAGAACCGCAACGGGTGCAACTGTGTTTGAGAGGCAGACCAAGATGATGAGGCAGGCAGTGCGCATGGTGTTGGCGGCAGCTTCCCTCGCCGCGGCCGCGACGGCGGCATCGGCGGGCGAGAAGGTGGTCAACGTCTACAACTGGTCCGACTATATCGACGAGAGCGTCCTCACCGACTTCACCAAGGAAACAGGCATCAAGGTCGTCTACGACGTGTTCGACAATCAGGACATCGTCGAGACCAAGATGCTGGCCGGCGGTTCGGGCTACGACGTCGTGGTGGTCACCGGTCCCTTCCTGGCCCGGCAGATCGGCGCCGGCATCTACCAGAAGCTCGACAAGTCCAAGCTGCCCAACCTTGCCAACATGTGGCCGGACGTGATGAACCGCATCGGTCAGTACGATCCAGGCAACAACTACGGCATCGACTACATGTGGGGCACCACCGGCATCGGCTACAACGTCGAGAAGATCAAGGCGATCATGCCCGACGCCCCGCTCGACAGCTGGGACATGATCTTCAAGCCCGAAGTCGTCTCCAAGTTCAAGGACTGCGGCGTGCAGGTGCTCGACGCCTCCGAGGAGCTCATCCCGGCCGCGCTCAAGTATCTCGGCAAGAACCCCGATTCCAAGAGCACCGCCGACATGGAAGCGGCCGGCAAGCTCCTGGCGTCCATCAAGCCGTATATCCAGAAGTTCCATTCGTCCGAATACATCAACGCGCTGGCCAATGGTGACATCTGTCTGGCCGTCGGCTATTCGGGCGACATCCTGCAGGCGCGCAACCGCGCCGCCGAGGCCAAGAACGGCGTCGAGGTCAAGTACGTCATTCCCAAGGAAGGCGCCAACATGTGGTTCGACATCATGGCCATCCCCAAGGATGCCCCGCATGCCGAGGAAGCCCATGCCTTCATGAACTACCTCATGAAGCCGGACGTCATCGCCAAGTCGTCGAACTATGTTTCCTACGCCAACGGCAACCTGGCCTCGCAGAAGTTCATCGATCCGGCCATCCTGTCCGACCCGTCGATCTATCCGACCAAGGACGTGCTGGCCAACCTGTTCTCGACCACGCCCTACGACGCCAAGGCCCAGCGGGTGCTGACCCGCGTCTGGACCTCGGTCAAGACCGGCATGTAAGCTGAAATCAGGTGATAGGCGCCCGGCCCCCATGGTCGGGCGCTTGCATGTGACGCGCTATTCTGCTGTCACGGGAAAGCGGTGTCGCGACAAGGGGATTCGACGATGACCATGGCTGTGGGCCCGATCAAGCGCAAGTTCGCTCCGTGGGAAGATTCGACGCTCAAGCCGCTGATCCGATTTGAAAATGTCACCAAGCGTTTTGGTGATTTCACCGCCGTCGACAACCTGTCGCTCGACATCTACGAGCGCGAGTTCTTCGCCCTGCTCGGGCCGTCGGGCTGCGGCAAGACGACGCTGATGCGCATGCTGGCCGGCTTCGAGCAGCCGACCGAGGGGCGCATTCTGCTCGACGGCAAGGACCTGGCCGGCATTCCGCCCTACAAGCGGCCGGTCAACATGATGTTCCAGTCCTACGCCCTGTTTCCGCACATGACGGTGGAGGCCAACATCGCCTTCGGCCTCAGGCAGGACGGGCTCGATTCCTCGGCCATCAACACCCGCGTCTCCGAGATGCTGTCGCTGGTCAAGCTGGAGAAGTACGCCAAGCGCAAGCCGCATCAGCTCTCCGGCGGCCAGAAGCAGCGCGTGGCGCTGGCCCGCTCCGTCGCCAAGCGCCCCAAGGTGCTGCTGCTCGACGAACCGCTCGGCGCCCTCGACAAGAAGCTGCGCGAGGAAACCCAGTTCGAACTCATGGACCTGCAGGTCGAGCTCGGCATGACCTTCCTGATCGTCACCCACGATCAGGAAGAGGCGATGACCGTTTCCGACCGCATCGCCGTCATGGATCACGGCGTCATCGCCCAGATCGGCACGGCGTCCGAAATCTACGAGCAGCCGGCGTCGCGCTACGTCGCCGATTTCGTCGGCGAGATCAATCTCATCGACTGCAAGGTCAAGGCGGTCAACGGCCGGCAGCTGACGCTGGCCAGCACGGCCGAGGCGGTGGAGATCGTCGCCGACAGCAACGACGGTGACGTGCGGGTAGGCAGCGACGCCTGCTTTGCCATCCGGCCGGAGAAGGTGCGCATCAGCCTAGAGCCGCCGCCGCCCGGCGCCAGCAACGTGCTCTGCGGCGAAGTCTGGGATATCGGCTACCTCGGCGACATCTCGATCTTCCGCGTCCGCCTCGAGAACGGCACCATCGTCAAGGCGACCATGGCCAACCTGACGCGCATTGTCGAACGGCCGATCACCTGGGAAGACAAGGTGTTCCTGACCTGGCCGCACGAAGCCGGCGTCGTCCTGACCAAGTGAGGGGAGCGAGCATGGTCCAGCGCACGTTGTCCTCGGTTCGCCCGTTCCTCGCCAAATGGGCGCTGGTGGCGGTTCCCTATCTGTGGAGCCTGCTGTTCTTCCTGGCGCCGTTCTTCATCATCTTCAAGATTTCGCTGTCGCAGACGGCCATTGCCCAGCCGCCCTACACGCCGGTGTTCGACGGCATGGCGACGCTGTGGGACAAGCTCAGCCAGCTGTCGCTCGACAACTACGCCTTCCTCGGCTCCGATCCGCTCTACTATTCGGCCTACCTGTCGAGCCTGTCGATCGCCGCCGTGTCGACGCTGCTGCTGCTCGTCATCGGCTATCCCATCGCCTACGGCATGGCCCGCGCCCCCAAGTCGGTGCGCAACGCCCTGGTGATGGCCGTCATCCTGCCGTTCTGGACGTCGTTCCTGATCCGCGTCTACGCCTGGATCGGCATCCTGAAGCCGGAAGGCCTGCTGACGCTGCTGCTGCAGGCCCTGCACATCTACGGTCCCGACCAGCAGGTTCACCTCTACAACACCGCCTGGGCGGTCTACATCGGCATCGTCTATTCCTATCTGCCGTTCATGGTGCTGCCGCTCTACGCCGCCCTCGAGAAGATGGACCACACGCTGCTTGAGGCGGCCGCCGATCTCGGGTGCCCGCCGCTGCGCTCGTTCTGGAAGATCACCTTCCCGCTGTCGCTGCCCGGCGTCGTTGCCGGCTCGTTCCTGTGCTTCATCCCCATCGTCGGCGAGTTCGTCATTCCCGATATCCTCGGCGGCACCTCGACGCTGATGATCGGCAAGACGTTGTGGGCCGAGTTCTTCAACAACCGCGACTGGCCGGTGTCGTCGGCGGTGGCCGTGGTGCTGCTGATCATTCTGGTGGTGCCCATCGTCATCTTCCAGAACCAGCAGAAGAAGGCCTGAGGTCGCGCCATGAACAAGTCGCTCACCTGGTTCAATCTCACCGCTCTCATTCTCGGCTTTGCCTTTCTCTACATTCCCATCCTCATTCTGGTGATCTACTCGTTCAACGCCTCCAAGCTGGTGACCGTCTGGGGTGGCTTTTCGACCCGTTGGTACGTCGAGCTGATCCATGACGAGGCGATCATCGACGCTGCCTGGGTGACCATCCGCGTCGGCATTCTCTCGGCGACGTTTGCCACCGTCCTCGGCACGATGGCGGCGCTGGTGCTCGACCGCTACAAGAAGTTCCACGGCCGCGCCCTGTTCTCGGGCATGGTCTACGCGCCGCTGGTCATGCCGGAGGTCATCACCGGCCTGTCGCTGCTGCTGCTGTTCGTTGCCGTCGGCATGGACCGTGGCTTCTGGACGGTGACCATCGCCCACACGACGCTGACCATGTGCTTCGTCGCCGTCGTCGTCCAGTCGCGTCTGGTCACGCTCGACCGCAGCCTCGAGGAGGCGGCGCTCGACCTCGGCTGCCCGCCGTTTCGCACCTTCTTTCTCATCACGCTGCCGCTGATCATGCCCGGCGTTGTCGCCGGCTGGATGCTGGCCTTCACGCTGTCGCTCGATGATCTGGTCATCGCCTCGTTCAGCAGCGGTCCGGGCGCCACCACGCTGCCGATCAAGATCTACTCCATGGTCCGGCTCGGCGTGACGCCGGAAATCAACGCCGTCTCGACCATTCTGATTTCGGTGATCGCCTTCGGCGTCATCGTAGCCTCGGTGCTCACCCACCGCGCCCAGGTCGAGAAGGAAAAGGCCGAGCGCGCCGTCTTCCTCGGCGGCTGAGCCGTCCCCTGCCACGGTCCTTTGTCACCCCGGACAGTCGCCTGGGGCGATGGCCTGCTGCCGGGGCTTCGGTATTCTACCATGCTCGCCTTTTCGTCTGAGTTGTGCGACCTTATTTGATAATGGCTTGCAATAGCATCATTCCGGTGTATGTTGGAAACATTCTAAATAAGGAGAAGCGCCATGCGTGGAAGCGAAAAGGTCATCGCCCGTCTCAACGAAGCCCTGTTTCTCGAGCTCGGCGCCGTCAACCAGTACTGGCTGCACTATCGGCTGCTCGACGACATGGGCCTCGCCAAGATGGCCAAGAAGGAGCGCGAGGAATCCATCGAGGAGATGCAGCACGCCGACAAGCTGATCAGCCGCATCATCTTCCTCGACGGCCACCCCAACCTCCAGTCGATACCGCCGCTGCGCATCGGTCAGACCGTCAAGGAGATTCTCGAGGCCGATCTCGCCGGCGAGCTTGACGCCCGCGCTTCCTACAAGGCGTCGCGCGAGATTTGCGCCAGCGAAGGCGATTATGTTTCCATGGCGCTGTTCGACCAGTTGCTGGTCGACGAGGAAGGGCACATCGACTTCCTGGAGACGCAACTGGCGCTCTACGGCAAGCTCGGCGAAGCCGCCTACATGCAGCTCAACGCCGCCAGCACCGACGCCGCCGAAGGCTGATCGGTTCCGACCAAATGGGCCCGGCCGAGGCACGCCCTCGCCGGGCCCTGTTTTTGTGGGGTCAGGACGCCAATTTGGCGAAGCGATCGACGGAGCAGGCCTGTGGCAGCGGTGGCGGCTCGATGTCGACACCGGGGTGGGCGCGCATGTAGACCGCGATCTGTTCCTGAATGATGGCGATGGTGGTCGGGAAGCAGCCGCAGCAGCGGCCGCGCTGGCCGAGGCGTCGATAGACCAGGTTCGGCGTCATCATCCGATGCGGGTCTTCGTCGAGAAGCTGATCAACGGCTTGCCGGATGACGGCGTCGGTCAGGGTATTGCAATGGCAGACGATCATCGGCTGAGGCTCGGCGAACGGATCACGGTCTATTGGCCAGCGCCGTGTGTGGCGCTGGCAACGTTCTAGCAAGCCGGCTGAGCCGATTCAAGCCTTGTTGAGAACTACTCGCATTAAGACCTACCCGGCACGGCCGCGCCGGCCGTTCACTCAGCCAGAACCCGCGTCGACGGAAAGGTGATCTGGATCAGCGTGCCCTGGCCGGGCGTCGATTCGATGCGGAAGGCGGCGCGGTTGGCTTCCACCAGCGCCTTGGTCAGCGGCAGGCCGAGGCCGGTGCCCTGACCGGTCCGCGTCGTTGCCAGTTGGCGGAACGGTTCCAGCGCCTTGACCACATCGCTGTCGCTCATGCCGTGACCGGTATCGCGCACCCGCAGCACCACTTCGCCGGTGTCCTCGTAGAGCGTCGACACGATGACCTGACCGCCCGACGTGTTGAACTTGACGGCGTTGGACAGCAGGTTGAGCACGATCTGGCGCAGGCTGCGGCTGTCGGCCACCACCGGCGGCAAGCTCGAGGACAGCGAGGTGCGGATGATGATGCGCTCGCGATTGGCCTGCGGCTGCATCAGCGCCGCGCACTCGCGCACCACCTCGTTGAGCCCCACGGCCTCGAAATTGAGCTCCAGCTTGCCGGCCTCGATCTTGGAGAGATCGAGCAGGTCGTTGACCAGGCTCATGATGTGGGCGCCCGACACGTGGATGTCGCGCAGGTATTCCTTGTAGCGGTCGTTGGCCACCGGGCCGAACCGCTCCTCCATCATCACTTCCGAGAAGCCGATGATGGCGTTGAGCGGCGTGCGGATCTCGTGGCTCATCTTGGCCAGGAAGTCGGACTTCTGCGACGACGCCGTTTCGGCCGAGCGCTTGGCCGCCGTCAGCTCTTCTTCGGCCCGCTTCCACTGCGTGATGTCGCGCAGCACGGCGCAATACTTGGTCAACGACACCCGGCCGATGGTCATGAACAGCGGCACCAGGCCGCCGCCTTCGACCCGGCCGATCACCTCGCGGCCGTCGTTGAGCACGCTCGACAGGCCGTTGCGGGTGAGCCCGTCGAGATAGTCAAGGGCGGCACGGTGGCTTTCCGGCGCCAGATGGTCGATCAGCCGCGCGCCGATCATTTCGGCCCGCTCGACGCCGAACAGCGCTTCCGCCGAGCGGTTGGCGCCGATGACGATCCCGCGCTGGTCGAGCACCAGCACGCCGTCGGTGGCGGTGTCGAGAATGGCTTCGAGGTCCTCGACGCGCTGTTCGGCGGCGGCGAGGCGGTCGCGGCTGGTGGTGGCCGCCGTTTCCTGCACCACGAGCAGCGAGGCAAAGCCGCCATCGAACTCCATGGCGTGCAGCTTGGCCGACACCGGCACCTCGACGCCGTCCTTGCGGCGGATGGCCGGTATGGAGGCGTCGCGCGGCAGCGCCGAGCCTTCGAACACGCCGGCAAGGCCACCGCTGGCGTTGATCTCGTCGAGGTCGGCATAGCCGGCAAGGTCGAGGAAGGCGCGGTTGACGTGGATGATGTCGCCGGTGCGCAGGATGGCGATGGCCACTGGCAGCTTGTCGATCAGCGCCACGTCGAGGCTCTTCGGTCCCGCTGGCGCCGGTTGCGGCGCCGGCTCGGCCGTCTCGACGAGGGGCGGCTCGGCGGGCGGCGCTGCCGGCTCGGCCAGACGGCCGCCGAAGGCTTCGGTCAGGGCGGCGGCGATCTTGTCGAAGGCGTCGCGCTCCGGCTTTGACAGCGCGGCGCGGGCGTCATCCTGGGGAATGGGGCGCGGAATGATCGGTGAGGCGATAATCTCGGCCGTGGTCGGCACGGCGGCGTCTTCGTCCTCAATGGCCTCGTCTTCTGCCATTTCGCTGGCAACGGCCTCGACCGGCTCCGTCTCGACAGCCTCGATCGGGGCCGCGGGCAGTTCCACCTCGGCGATCGCCTCGACCGCCTCAGCCTCGACAGTCTCGATTTCGACCGCCTCAGCCTCGACCGCCTCGACCTCGGCGGCATCCGTCGCGTCGGTTTCCGCCCGGGCGTCGATCGGTTCCGGCGCGGCGATCGCTTCCCCCGCGAGGTCAGCATTGTCGATCGGCGCCGCAGCGGTGGCGATCGGCGCCGCAGCGGCCGGTTCCGGTTCGACGGCAACGGGCGCAGACGGTGTCTCCATCGGCTCCGGCATGGCGGTGACGATCGGTTCGAAGGCGGGTAGGGCCAGCATCTCGGCCGGGAAGGCGGCGCCAGTCTTGATGACGCCGAAGCCGCGGTAGCCGGAGAACGACCGGTCACGCCCCAGTACCGGCATGCCGGCCAGATCGACCGGCACGCGCAGGGCGTGGCCGCTGATCGGCCAGTCGACGGTAAGGCCGGTGAAGGTGTCGTGGCGCTCGAGCGCTTGGGCGACACGACGGCGCGGGTCGAGGTCGAAGCGCTCGGCCACCTCGTTCCAGCGCCGGCCGACCACGTCGGCGGTCGGCGCGCCAACCGTCTGGGCCAGTTCGTCGGACAGGAAGCGGACGCTGAAGTCGGCTGCCAGTTCGAAGACGAAGCGCACGGTTCGGCCGTGGTCGGGGAAGCGGAAGGCCGACGGCGCGTCGCTGGTCGGCGCGGCAATGGCGTCGGTCACGGCGGCGGCGAGCGGCGCCTTGTCGGTCGGAACCGCTGCTTCGTTGGCCGGCGCGGCTTCTTCGGCGACCGCGGGCTCGGCCTCGACCGTCGTCTCGACAGCTGGCGCGACAACGGCTTCGGGCTCAGGTCGGGATTCGGTCGCTGCCGTCTCGACGGCGGCGATCGGCGCAGCCGGAACGACTTCGGGCTCGGCGATCTCTGGCTCGGCGGTCGCGGCAGCCGGCGCCGCCGCAATCGGCTGCGGCGAAGGAGAGGTCATCAGGCCGGCGAATCGGGCATAGGCGGCAACGGGGTCGTCGCCGACGGCGGGGCCGCCGTCGACCACCACCAGCAGCACGGTCTTGGTCGCGTCGATGGCCAGGCGGCGGGCCCGGGTAATCACCGGTCGCGGCAGCGGCCCGGTGGGCAGCGCCAGACGCTCGACGCGCTCCTGGCCGGCCGGCAGGATTTCATAGAGCGTACCGACGCGGCGGGCCAGCGGATGGTTCGACGGCAAGCGCCAGTCGACGGCGGCGGCGACGGTGCGGAGGCCGAGCAGGGCGGCGCCGGCGGCGTTGACCCACCTCAGGAAGCAGCCGGTGCGATCGAAGACGAGGGCAGGGCGCGGCTCGGCGACAAGCGCGGCCAACGCCGCGTGTTCCGGTGCTTCTGCGTACAGACCCGTTGCATCGGCCATGCCGATCACTCCCGAATTCCGCCGGACAACCAGACGCCCGCGCGGCTCAAACTTCGGAACGCTTTCCCCAAATGAGATCGACGCATCGGCCGGTGCGCCTTAGTCTCGCTCGGGAACAACATGTTCCGGCAAGGATATGTTAATAGTGTGGCAGCGCCGACAACGCCATGTTTGTTCCAATTTGATCAATGCACACTTAATAATAACCTTAATTCGTCTTGGTTAAGCACGGGCGCGCCGCGCCCGGCCGATGATCTATCCCCAGGGGTGAAAAAAGCACTGCCGGGGGCTTGCTTTGTGAGAATGTTCGAACTAGGTTCCGCGCCGTTGTGCAGCTGTAGCTCAGTTGGCTAGAGCGTCGGATTGTGGCTCCGAAGGTCGTTGGTTCGAGACCAACCAGCTGTACCATTTATCCCTTTGATTTGCGTGCGCATTTTCATCGGCTCCCATCGCCGTTTGATTGGGTTTGCCGTTTTTCGGCGTGCGGTTTGACAGATTTTGTTCCGCGCCTGTTCATCTCCGCATCGAACTGAGCAACCACGCCTCGCATCTTCGGCTTGAGGTCGGCGCCCTTGGCGTAGTGCCGCGCCATCTCGATTGTCTTTTGCCCAAGTGCGTCGGCAATGGTCCGCTCGTCCGCGCCTGTCTCTCTGAGAATGACCGCGACGGTATGCCTGAGGCCGTAAAGGGTCAGGCCCGTACCGATCGCCTGGGTATCCTCCAGGCGATGCTTGAGGCGCTGGAATGACGACTGAAGCCCGTCTTGGCTCCAAGGGCGCCCGGTGGAGCTGGCGCACAAGGTGATGGCGTCGTGGTGCGGCATCGCCGCCAGCTCGGCCCTGAGCAAGGCCGGGGCCGGCCAGAACACCGGCTCACCGGTTTTGGTGCGTCGCGTCGCAATCTCGCCGTCTCTGAAGGCCGAGCGGGGCAGGGAGACGGCATCCTTGGGGCCAAGGCCGGTGTAGGCCATGAGCGCTAGGATCGCCCGCAACTCGGGCGTGGCGCCACCGAGGATGGCCGCGCGCTCCTCGTCCGTCCATGGGCGGTTGGCATCCGCTAGTGACTTCGGCCGCTTGAGCCCCTTCACCGAGGCGGCTGGATTGGAAGAGGTGAACCCTCGCTCGGCTCCCCAAGCAAATAGCAGCGACAGCACCTGTCGCACGTAGTTGCCGAAGCGATGCCCCTTGCTGCCGGCCTTGTCGCGGATGCGCGCCACGGTCGGCGGGTCGAAGCGGGTCAGGGCGGTATCGTCGATCGCCTTGAGGTAGTCGAACACCCTTTGGTAGTCGGCGCGCGTCCGGGGCGCGAGATCAAGAAAAGCCGGCGATGCCCGGTACTTCCTGATCAGCATGCCGAGCGTTCCGGGCTTGGCTTCGACCTCCTTGGCGAGCTTGGCCGAGATGGCCGCGCACACCGCGAAGAACTCGGCCGAGCCGAGCGGCGCCTTCACAAGGTCGACCGGCGTCAAGGTCTTGCGGTGATAGCACCGCATCTTTCCGTGGCGGTCCTTGAATATCTTGAACCCCTTGACGCGAATTGCCGTCATCATCCAAGCCTCGCAATGATGTCGTCGGCATCGCCGCTGCCCTTCAGGCAGTCGAGCCAAGCGTCGAGGTCGCGCATGTCATAGAGCCGGTCGCCGTTCGGAAACTCCACCGGCGACACCGGGCATTCCGCCTGGAAGCGTTTTGATGGGCGACCGCAATACTCGGCCGCTTCGCCCGGCTTGAGCATCCGGCGCGGGGAAACGCGAAGATTGAGCGTTGCGGTCGACATTGTATCCTCTTCCAACTGTTTCCGGTCTTGCGAGCCTCCCCACCAAGGGAAGACTCGCCTGCTATCGGGTGGGCCGGCGCCGTTGGCGCCTCAAAGCCCTTTGCTGGAGGCAAACCGCACCATGCGAACCGGCTTGCCTGAGGTGGCGGCGATCTGCCGTTCCAAGTCGGCGATCGCCGCTGCGAGCTCGGCATCGGAGCGATACTCGACGCGCTGTTCGCCGTACTCGACGATCCGAACACCCTTGGCCCGAAGCGCTCTCAGGTTCGCGAGGCGCGCATCGAGGTCGACAAGATCGGCCATCACGCCCCCTCGTTCATGTACCAGGACCGCCAGTCGAGGAAGGCGGCGCCGTAGTCGAGGCGCACTTTGACCTGAACGCCGTCGACGTCGAAGCCGGGCCGGCTTTCGGTCTGGGGGCCTTCCTGTCCCTGGAGATAGCTGTATTCCAGCCCCTCGGCGCTGACAGGATCGGCGGCGACGTACCAGCGGCCGGTGTCGGCGAGCCGCGCCTCGACCAAGAGTTCCAGCTTGCCGCCGAAGGGGTTCACATCCTCGGTCCGGGTGGCCTGCACGCTGGCGAGCACCAGCTCGGCCGTCGTTTCGAGTTCGGGCGGAACCAGCAGGAACTTCGGCGCGACGGCGATCGGCCGGCCGTTGATGCCGACCTGCCGGCGCATGGCGAGCCGAGCGGCCGACAGCGAAGCGACCGTCAGAGCCGTGCCGGCGGCCGCGACGTTGCCATGGTCGGCGTGGAAGACGGTTTTGCCATCGTCCACCGTCGGGCCGGCGCCGGCGTTGGTAACCAGCAGATCAACGAGGAACTGCGCCTCGAACTCCGACGAGGCAACGCCGAGCTTGGCCGAGAGGTCGGTGAAGGCGCCGACATCGTCGTTGATGAGCATCTGCCGGCTGACACCGATGATGGTGCCGTAAGTGCCAATCTTGTAGCTCTCCTTGCCCTCGACGAAGGCCGAATGCTTGTACTCGCCGCTTTCGAGGATCTTTTCGAGCTTGGCCAGGTCGGCCGCCTGGAGCTTGGTCTTGGCCCGGAAGTCCTTGGCCGTCGACTGCCGGGCGAGGCGCTTCAACACCGCCGGCGCTGCCGAGTAGGCTGCGCGCAAGGTGCGGTTGGCCGTATCGGCGAAGATGGCCGGGAAGTCGCTGGTGGTCAGCGCCCGGGTGATGGTCTCGGCCGGCGACAGGCCCATGGTGATCACACCCGACCGGCGGCAGCACTCGCGAGCAAGGTCCAGCGTCGTCATGGTGGCGAAGGCGCGGGCCGGCTCCGGGAGCTGGTGGCGCGGGTTGGCTCGGGTAGCATAGAGGGCTTCGCCGGCGAGGCTGCGGAACTGCATGGGATCATCATGCAGACCGACCGAGCCGACGGTGGCGGTGATGGTCGGCACTCGCTGCGACCTGGGGCGCAGGGCGTCCAGCGCCGCGGCGCGGGCCTCGCCCTCGCTGGCGCCACGGTCGATCAGACTGTTTGCCCAATCCGAACCGAGGTCGAAGGCGGTGGCGATCGCCCGGATTTCGCCGTTGACGGCGGCGCGGGTTTCGGTGGCCGGAGCCTGGGTGGTGACGGCCGGCGGCGTCTCGACGACGGGCGACACGACAGGGTCGGCCGACCGCTGGAACGGCGGCACGGTCGTCTCGGGGGCGTTGCGCGTCAGGATGGGCGCTTCATGCTGCATTCTGGTTTCCTCTGATCTGGGCGGCCGGGTCGGCACCGACCGGGACTAGCGAGACTTCCCGAAGTTCCCAGCGGGTGACGGTGCGAACGCGAGCGCCCTTCGCGTCCAGACCGTCTTTCCAGCTGAGCGGGAGATAGCCGACAGAAACGTTGCGGATGATGCCGGCCTTGATGTCGCGCCAGATGGCTTCGGCACGGCCGGATACTTCCACGGTGACGATGAGTTGACCGCCTTCGACGCGGGCGGCGCGCACGGCGCCGAGCACCCGGTCGAGGCTGTCTTGCTGGTGACTGTCCAAGAGCGGCATCCCGTCGAGCCGGCCAAGATCGATGGCGGCAGACGAAACGGCCAGGTCCTCGCGGAACGGCCCCTCGATGTCGTAGCGGGTGACGCCGGCACCGGTCGAGGCGATCAGCTCGACAGTGCGGGCCTGTTCGTTGACAGTCGATGGCCGGAAATCGGCCCGGAACAGCATCTCGGGAACGGCACGGGCAACCGGGGCCGGCGCCTGGGTGGCATCGGCCGGCGTGACGCCAAGCCGCTTGAGCCGGGCCGCGTCGGCGGCGATCTCGGCGTCGACTTCCTCGGCGTCGTAGCCGCGTTCGGCGATGATCTCCGAGCGCGAGCGCAGGTTCATCTGCAAGGCGACCTGGGCCGCCTTGGCCTCGCCCTCGGGGTCGATCCACGGCCAGGCCGGCGGCAACCACTTGGCCACCTCGAAGGCGGCGGGGTCGCGCATGTAGGTGGCGGCGGCAATGCGGCCGGTCAGCACCTGCCAGCGTATGAAACGCTTCCAGACGGGGCGGCAGAGACCGAAGACGATCACCTGATGCTGCACGCCTTCGATGAAGGGGCGGAGGTCCATCTTGGCCATGCGAGCCGAGGAATAATTGACCTGGCTGTAGTTGCCGGTCGCCGCCTCGAAGGTGACGCCGCAACCGGCGGCGATCATCCGGAACAGGTCGGTGACCAGCGCCGAGGCGCCGCCCTGGTCGGGCAGCGGAAAGAAATCGACGTGCTTGCCGGCCGGCAGCACCGGCATGGAGCCCGGCTCAAGGGCGACTTCCTGGGCACCGTTGGCGCTGGCGCCGTCATAGGGCGAACCGCCCTCGTTGTCGGTGATGAAGCCGGCATGCAGGGCGGCAATCTTGGTCCGGAGGATCATCGCGTCGAGCGTGGCGTCGAGTTCCTTCGCCGTCAGCAGCACCGTTGCGAACCAGCTGAGGCCGCGCACCTGACCGGGCATCAGCGGCCGGAAGGCGTGAATGACTTCGCTGGCCGGAATGCGCTCGGGCGCAAGCGCCATCCCGGCCAGCGCATCGCCCGGCATGGCCGGGCGAATGTGATAGGCGACAATGCGCCCGGAGAGATCGAATTCGACGCCCTGGAGGGCGTAGCCGCCGGCCTTGCGCCAGCTCACCGAACGGTCGAGCTGTTCGGGGTGGAGACGCCGGACCTGCGGCGCGCCCGTACGCGGGTCTTCGGTCCAGATGCCAAGAGCCTCGCCGAGGATGACGAGATCACGGGCGAACAGGGCCTGGAGGCCGTAAAAGTCAGTGCGGCCGTCGGCGTCGGCGCCGTCGGTCCAGGCAAGGAACGCCGCCTGGAGCGCTTCGCGGAGGTTCGGCGAAGGATGCTTGGAGCGCGGCACGATGCCGGCACCGATCAGCATGCCGACGAGGCTATCGGTGATCCTGGCGCCGATAGCCGTGTTGAGGGCGAGGTGCTGGGCACGGGCGGCGATGGTCGCCGCGCCGTTGTAGACGACGCCGGGGCTCACCGCTTGCCGATCATCGGCCCACCGGCGACCGCCACCGGCTGCGTCGAGCGAACGGGTTGCCGGCGTAAGGCTGGTAGAGCGGCGGAACAGGGCGGCGAGGCGGGAGAGCATCAGTCTTCATTCCTTCGGGTTGAGAAGCGCACGACGCATGCCGCGCACAGCCTTCTCGGACGCCGTCAACGAAGCCTCGTCCTTCTCGTCATCCAGGATGTCTTGCAGGGGCTGACGGACGTAAGCCGATATGTCGGTGAGGTTCACCTCGATATGGGCGAAGCGACGGAGTTCCGGGTTTTGGTGGTCGGCCAGCCAACGCCGAAAGTCACGATCGCCGAGCAGCAGGCGGGCAACCGGGCCTTCCTCGTCAAACTCGATGCGGCAGACGTGCAAACCAGCGCCATCCTGTGATGCCTGTTCCAGCCATGACCTGATGTCCTGGTAGAACAGGGCCGAGATGATCGTCGGCGCGACACCAAGCGCGACGAGGTGACCCATGAGCACCAGCCCCATGACATCTACGGCGGAATAGAGCCGGCGATTGCCCTTGCCGATGCCATGCCCGCCAACCTTGAAAATGCCGCGTGACGGGTCTATCCAGTTCTGAAGGGTCTTCGCAGAAATGCGGGTGACCTTCAGGACTTCGGCTTGGGTGAAGATGGGTTCGTTGATGTCCATGGCTAATCCTCGCGCGAGGCTTATCCGAATGTCAAGAGCCTCGTTCGAGGTTTACATTTTAGGCTGAGCGATTTCCACCGCGAATAGCGCCACGGCGATCACATCCGCCTCACGCCTCCCCAACCAGGGCCGTCAGCATCATGCAGGCGCCGAAGCCGTGGCAGTCTTCCGGGTGCTTGGCGAATAGGTCGGCGTAGTAGGTGGCGCCACCGTTCAGGCAGTTTCCGCGCAGGTTCACGTGCGCTGTCGGGAACAGGTCGCGGAAAGCCTGCTCGGCGCCCTTCATGTGGTGCGCCAGGCGTTCTTCGGGCGAAGCGAGCGGCACGATGGGAACGGCCAGCGTGGCGCCGCTGGCGGTGAAGCCGAGGGCGCGAATGAGGAAGTTGCGGCGGGGCGTGATGAGCGTTCCGACGTCCATTCTCAGGCCTCGCGCTTGGGGAATGAAGAAGCCCGACGCCGCCAGCGAAAGCCGAGATGAGGGGCCAACTGCTCGCGCAGCTGCAAGACTTCACCGTTGTTGTTGGCAGCGCGGGCGAAGCCGTTCAAGTGGCCAAGTTGGCCACTTGAATTGGTCTTGTCCTCTTCGCCGTCGCCGCCGTCCTCAAGCTCACCGTCGTCTTGACGGCCTGCCGCGATAACCTGGGCAATACCGAACTGCTGGGGCCAGCCAAGCGTCGGCTCGGCGTTGCCGTCGTCCTCAAGGTCCGGATCGCCGTCGAGCTGGTCGAGAACGGCCAGCAAGCCCTCTATGGCGTCCTCGACCGAACGCCGGAAGCCGCCGGGCACCTCGACGAACTCGCGGGCATAGCTCCGCCCTTCACGCAAAAGCATGTTCATGACGCACTCCGTGTGCTATCAGTGTAAGACATTGCGCACCATGCTCTACCTTGGTGTTCATGTCAAACATTTTGCGCAACGTTGGGCTTTATGACACTATCTCCGGCACAATGTAGGGCAGGCCGTGCGCTTGTCGAAATGGACCAAGCAACGCTTGCCAAGCGGGCGAACGTGTCACGCAATGTTGTCGTGGATTTTGAGAAGGGGCGGCGCAACCCGATGGCGAACAATCTCTCGGCGATACAGGCCACGCTAGAGGAGGCAGGCGTTGAATTCATCGATGAAAATGGTGGCGGAGAGGGAGTACGGTTGAGGAAAAGAGGATGATGAATTGGCTTCCTCCGGAATGGCAAGCAGCGATAACTACATCCGCAGTAGGGTCACTGTTAGTGACGGCGGGTTGTTTCATCCTCGCTACTCTTTTCAAAGCATCCATTGAAAAGGGTATTCAAAATGGTATGGACATAAAAATTGAAACAATCCGCAGTGAATTTCGAAAAAGCGAGATAGAACTACAGAATTATCTCAAATCGAAGGAGGCGCAGATTGAGGCTTTGCGATCTAGCGCCCTTTCTGGGCTAGCAACTCGCCATGCAGCTCTAGATAAGCGCCGACTAGAGGCAACCGAAAAAGTATGGGGTACAGCTATTCACCTAGGCCAGTTGAAATTGGCGGCAAAAGCTGTTGGCGCAATGAACATCGAATATGCGATTACCGTAGCGTCAAAAGCGGATGCCGAAGGAACGAAATATAGAGAGTTAGCAGACATTATATGGAAAACATTTGGTGTTGATAAGTATAAAGCTGCGGAAAGCATAGATGTTGAGCGCCCATTTGTCTCTCCGTACGTTTGGGCTCTATTCACGGCATACCGGCACAGCCTTTCGCACCCAATTATACAACTAAATTGCATGCGAACAGGCGTTGGTTCAAGCATATTAGCTGATCCGAAGCCACTACTCAACATGATGAAAACTGCAATTCCATCTAAAGAAGAAGTTATAGAAAGTTCAGGACCTAGAATTTTTCCTGATTTAATTGATGAATTGGAAGAACTACTTCTGGTAGAAATTCAAAAAAGCCTAAATAATGACGATGTGGATCAAGAAAACATCTGCAAAGCTACTAAAATAATTATGGCGGCAGAAAAAATCGGCGCGCCCGATGCCACAGAATTCGAAATACCATTCAATTTGCTGCGCCAAAATTCGTAGCTTTATTATATTTGCTCCCTCGATTACGTGCCACTCTCCACCAATCACAACGTCTATCCCCCTAGCCACCGGCTCTTGACCACCATCCTCGCCGCCTGCGCCGCCGTCCCGCCGATCGGCGCGTCGAGCCGGTAGCCGGTGGCGTAGAGCCCATGCAGTGCCGCCGTGGCGTAGACGCGGCAGTCGAGCGGTTCGTTGCGGACACCGCTATCGACAATCCATTCGATCTTGGCCACGCCCTTGTGGAACTTGCGCACCGGCCGCTCGGCGGTGAGGCCGCGATACCAATCAAGGTCGCGGTCCTCGGGGAAGTGCAGCCGGCCGGGGCCGGCACCATCGAGCCTGAGGCGGGCATAGAGCGCCGTCTTGAGCGTGTCGACGCCGACGATGAACACCGGTGCCGGCGCCCCCATCTTGAGCTTGGGCGGCCGCTTCGGCCACGGCGGCACGCCCGGACCACCGCGCCCCTTGATCGGCCAGACGCGCCGGCTGGCGCGCCCTTGGGCAAAGCGCATCACCTCGGCCGTCCGGTGGCCGCCGCTGTCGATCGCCGTGGCGGCGACGGTCAATGCCTGCTCGCCGCTGGCACTGGGGAAGCGCTGGCCGAGCACCTGGTCGAGCTGGCCCCACACCTCGGGCTTGGCCGGGTCGCCCCATAGCACCTCGTAGGCGAGGCTCCAGCTTTCTTCCTGGGCGCCCCACGCCACCAGCTCGACCTCAAGGCGATTGTCTTGCGTGTCGACGCCGGCTGTGATGGCCAGCACGCCGGCCGGCAGGCCCTCGCCCCAATCCTCGGCGCGGGCCATCAGCTCGTCGGCGATGACAGGCGCTGTCGCCCGATCCTCGAACGGTTCGCCGAGGCGGGTGTTGACCCACGCTTGCAGGCGGGGCGGATCGTTCCGGACGTCGAGGAAGTCGCGGGCCATCTCGCCCCACGTCTCGAACGGCGAATAGAGCCCCGGCAGGTGGAAGCCGGCGGTGCGGCCGTCGCCGGCCGCCGTGGCGCACCAGGCGCCGCCAGCCAGCATCGCGGGCTTGTGGCGCTC
Organism: uncultured Pleomorphomonas sp.; assembly: GCA_937868725.1. Classification (GTDB taxonomy): domain Bacteria; phylum Pseudomonadota; class Alphaproteobacteria; order Rhizobiales; family Pleomorphomonadaceae; genus Pleomorphomonas. Next base: position 41,792 of record CALMMQ010000045.1, on the reverse strand, counting down.
CTCGGCGATGCCGCCACAGGCCGAGCAGACGAAGTGCGCCTTGTCCGGCTCGCCCTCTGACCAGGCGATGCGGTCCCACGTGATCGGCTGCAGCTCGCCGCATTGCGGACAGGGCACGAAGAACCGCCGCTGGTCGCTCTCAAGGTAGGCCTTCTCGATGCGCGAGGCGCCGGCCAGCGTCGGTGTCGAACAGAGGTAGATTTTGCGCCGGCCCCGGAAGGTGGCCGTGCGGCGAATGGCGAGGTCGATCGGGTCGCCCTCGCCGTCGGCGTCGACCGGGAAGGCGTCCACCTCGTCGAGGAACAGGTAGCGGGCCGGCGTCGAGCGCAGGCCGGTCGGCGCGTTGGCGCCGGTCATGATCAGCGAGCCGCCGAGGAAGTCCTTCTGCGAGATGGTGTTGCCCTTCTCGCGCGCCTTGGGCGGGGCGACGAGGCCGCGCAGGGCTGGCGTCTCCTCGATCAGCGGATCAATGCGGGTGCGGCTGTTGCGGCGAAGCATGTCGATAGTTGGCTGAACCAGCAGCATCATGCCGGGGGCATGGGCGATGACGTAGCCAAGCCAGTTCAGCCCGGCTTCGGTTTTGCCGACCTGGGCGCCGGCCATGAAGACGACGCGCTCGACGGTCGAGGACACCGACAGGGCGTCCATGACGGCGGCGAGGTAGGGCACACGGGCCGTTCGCCATGGTCCCGGCTCGGCCGAGGCCTGCGGCAACAGCCGGTGCCGGTTGGCCCACTCCGAAACGGTGAGCTGCGGTTCCGGCTCCAGGCCACGCCGCCAGACGGCATCAACGAAGGCGCGGGTTTCGGAGGCGAGATCATCCATCGGTCAGAACTCCGAAAGCGGGCGGGACGCGAGGGCGGCGAGCTGGTCGCGGACGAGACGATCGAGGACGGCGAAGGCGTCTCCCGGCTCGATGCCGAGTTCGCCGGCCAGTGTCGCGGCGGCGCGCGAGCTCCAGCCGATCCAGCTATCGCGTTCGCCGCGTGCCCGGTCGAAGACCGCCCGTTCGACGGCGGCGCGATCGACGAGGGCGCCGCTTTCCCGGTCGAGGGCAAGGCGGGCGCGTTCGGCCCGGATGCGGTCATACTCGCCACGGCTGGAGACGGGCAGGCGATCGCCAGCGGAAGCCTGCCGGCGGTTCGGGTCGACGTTGCGGCGGTACCAGCCGGTTGCCTTGTCGACGTTGACGCGACCGTTGGGCTCGACCGGCAGGCCTTGGGCGATGAGCTGCGAGACGCGGCCCGGCGTGATGCCGAGATGCTCGGCGAAGCCCTTCTTGGACAGGGTTTCCGGCTGCAACTCTTGCGCGTCCATGCCATCCAACAGGTTCATCAAATCCGCTCCAAGCATCTGGAATTTAGGCTAAAACAACCCTCAGTGTAACTAAAATCCGGGGAGCGAATTACCCGCTCCGGCTCGACGGGGAAGGACCCTACGCCACCTCGTAAGGTTGTACTTCTGCAGTACAGCCTAGACGAGACTACTCCACGGGAGGCCATTCGCTTTCGAAGTGCCAGCCTCGACGGCCGCGTTGCGAGGCGAAGGTTGACGACGGCGTGCTCTTGCCCTGCCGCTGGCGGTAGGTCCTCCAGGCCATCCAGGCCGGCGAACCTTCCTCGACGAACACCTGAGGCTTGGCCGCCTGGGCGGGCTTCCGCTCGTGAGCCGATGCTGGCTTGGCCTCGCCCGACCAGCCTTCCCCTCGTAGCCATCGCGCCAACGGCACCGCTTCCGAGGCGTTGGCGGTGAGGCGCCGGAGACGGCGTTCGCGAGCTGCGGCGATGATCGCTTCGGGCGAGACGCCAAGTCCGCTGGCACTGGTCGCCCGATGGAAGGCCGCCCGCGCCTTGCCCTTGTCGGCGTCGTTGCTCCAAATTTCCCAAAGCATCTCGAACGCCGCGTCGGTGTCGTTGCCGGTTTGGGTGGGGGGATTTAGGGGGGATATATTTTTACTATTTTTAGGGTCGCAGAGCTGTGCCACCGTTGGAGCCGCAATTTGCGACTGTTCCATTTTGGCAACAGTGGCACCAGCTTGCGACTGTTCAGACAGGGCAACGGTCGCACCAGCTTGCGACTGTTCAGGCTGAGCAACGGTCGCACCAGCCTGCGACTGTTGGGACACTGCCAACGGTCGCACGGCGTCGTTGCCCGTCATCAAGGCGGGTGCCTCGGGGATCGCCAGCGACGCCGGCATGAGCAGCATGAAGGTATTGCTCTTGCGCCCCTTGGTGCGCATCACGCCGAGCCAACCAGCCGCCTCCAGCCCTTTCACGGCTCGCATGGCCGTGTCCCGGCTAACGGCCGCGTTCTTGCCAAGCAGTTCGTAGGAAGGAAAACAGTCATTGCCCGGGTGAAGATGCTGGCTGATGGCCAGCGCCACCCGGCAGACCGTTGCAGAGAGATCGGGACAGGCCAGAACGGCGTTCTGCCAGATCGTGCGATAGCGGACGTCGATCATGCCGCACCGCCGATCTGGGCCGTCTGGGAAGGCTCGGGAGTGGCCAGAGTGTAGACGTTGGCCTCGCCTGTTACCCGCCTGACGACAAGCCAGTCGAGGGCTGCCATGGCGCGAACAGCACGCATGGCAGATCGATGAGAAACCGCACATGCCTCGCCAAGTTGACGATGGCCAATTTGGGCGACGCCGGCGTCGATGCTGTAGGCGATCACTGCGCCTACCAGTTTCTGAGTGGACGAAAGGCTCTGGCAAGCAAAGACGGCCCAAAGCCATTCGGTGCTGGGCGTCATCATGCCGCACCGCCGATCTGGGCGGCGACAGCCCGAACACGATCGGCAAGAGCTTCCTTGCGCAGGATGGTCCGCTCGGGGTCTTCGCCCATGCGACAGCCAAGCCGCTCGATGGCGCGGGCGATCGAGCGAAGCTCATCGCTGGCGCCATGGTGGTTTGACAAAGCGCCGCTAAGTGCTTGATTTCGGCCCTGTGGTTTGCCGGCAGAAAAATCCCTAAACACTTCTATAGTGGCGCTAGGGCGGGGATTGTGGCTCCGAAGGTCGTTGGTTCGAGACCAACCAGCTGTACCATTCATCCCTTTGATTTTGGCATTGATTTGTCGCTGCGTTGCAGCTGTCGCGCGTCGCTCTGAACGCCCGACTGCGGTGGGCGCTGCCTTAGACCGGTGAGAGGTTTAGCGTGCCCTCAGGCCGCGATGGCCGTGGACGATTTGATCCGCTCGCTTAGCCAGTTCATGACGTCGGCGCTGAACTCGCTGGTCAGGAACTCCATGCCGAAGCTGCTACCGTCCTGCCAGCGCACGACACCGGGCAGCACAATGCCGGCGTTGATCCGCACCGCCAGCCGGCTGCCTTTGGCGACCTTGCCGGCAAAACCGATGAACCGGGCCCCCGAGGAGCTGAGCTCGGCGCAGGTGAACCTCTGCTCCTGCGCTTCCACGGCAATGTTGACGGCGTAGCGCGGCTCGGCGGACTGACGGCGGTCGAGGGGCCCGCGCCGCAAGCTCGACAGGAAGTCCCGCACCGTGGCGGCGAGCCGCTCGCCTTCGGAAGACACGGTCGACGACGTGCCGCGCAAGCCACCGGCCAGTCCCGCCGTTTCGCGCGAGATCGAGCTGATGTCGGCAATGCGTTCGCTGACGGCCCGCGTCTCGCCGTGGGCGCTGCCGACGTTTTCGGCGATGGCGTTGGAGGCGGCGATCTGGCCCTCGATGGACTGGCGCATCGAGGCGGTGATGGTGTCAATCTCGGCGATGGTGCCGCCGATGCCGATGATGCTGTTCACCGCTTCGTTGGTCGCCGCCTGCACCTGGCCGATGTGCTTGACAATCTCCTGCGTCGCCTTCGCCGTCTCGGAGGCGAGCTGCTTGACCTCGCTGGCGACGACGGCGAACCCACGCCCGGCTTCGCCGGCTCGCGCCGCCTCGATGGTGGCGTTGAGGGCCAGCAGGTTGGTCTGGCTCGCCACCTGGTCGATGAGGCCGATGACGGTGCCGATGCGCTTGGCCGCCTCCGACAGCGAGGAAACGATGGCTTCGGTCTCCTTGGCGCGCTCGACGGCGGTGCGGGCGGCATTGGCCGAGCGGTCAACCTCGACACCGATGCTGCGCGCCCGGTCGGACAGGTTGCGGGCGGCGTCGGTGGCCCGCTCGACGTTGGACGAGGCGTCGCGCGACGAGGTGGCCACCGAGGTCGCCTGCTCGGTCGTGGCGTTGGCGGCGGCGCCCAGACGTTCGGAAACGTCGCTCACCGACACCGACGAGGCCACCAGCGCCTCGACGATGGAGTTGATGGTGGCGGCGAAACTGTCGGTCGAGGCCTCGAAGGTCTTGGTCCGCGCCTGGATGGCGTCGGTGGCATCGTTGATGGTGGTCGAAGCCCGCAGCAACGCCCCCTGCATGCCATGCGGCAGGATGCGGCGATGATAGCGGTTCTGGCGCACCGCCTCCATGGCCGCGCTCGATTCGCGGACGAAGGCGTCGATGTGGTCAGCCATGTCGTTGATGGCGTTGGTGAGCCGGCCCGGCAGGCCGTGCGGAGCCAGTGTCGGGTCGCGCACTTCGAAGTCGCCGCGCCCGAGGGCATCGGCGGTGCGGATGGCCCTGAGAATGGCGTTCTGGCAGCTCAGCAGACGGTAGAAGCCGAAGCCGGTGGCGACCAGCGCCACGGCCGAACTGGCGACGGCCACGAGCGGCAGGCCGAACCCGGCACAGGCGCCGGCGGCGACGATGGCGGCAAGGGCGACGATTTGGACGGCAACCGCCTCAAAGCGAGAAGATGAGTTCGTCATAGCTGGCGGCTTTCGACTTCACGATTTCGACAAGACGACCATAGGAGGCAGCAAGACCGTCCTTGGCGTTGGCAAAGGATTGTTCGATCTTCAGAAGATCGGCGTAAAGCGGCGTGATGACGCCGTCGATGATGCGCCGCTCCGGCACGCGCCGGTTGGAGTGGTAGCCCACCACCTTGCCGGCCTCGTCGTAGGACGGCGTCACGTGGGCGAACACCCAATAGAAGTCGCCGCTCTTGGCCATGTTCTTGACATAGGCGAAGATTTCCTGCTCGGCGCCGATCTGGTCCCACAAGAGTTTGAAGACGGCGCGCGGCATGTCCGGGTGGCGGATGATCGAGTGCGGCGCTCCGACCAGCTCGGCGCGCGAATAGCCGGCCATGCGCACGAACACGTTATTGGCGTAGGTGATGCGCCCCTTGAGATCAGTTTTGGAGACGATGATCTCGTCGGGCGCAAAGGTGGTTTCACGACGCGTTGGCTGGGGGGAACTCACCATGGCAGAACCGCTCTCGGTAAATGTCGGCGTGCCGCCCATACTGCTGCGCGAGTCTTAAGAAATGTTCTACTGCGCCGAAAACATGAATTTATACAGCATATTAACGATGACGGGGCCTGATCAGTCACCGGCCGCGCGGCTGCGCCGCTGTCATGGAAGTTTCGTCTAGATGGTGTTTGTGTCGGGCGCTCCGACGGTGCCGGTTGACCGGCGCCGAAGCCGGGGGCAAACTCTAGCGAGTTGAATCTGGGTGATTTTCCTGGGCGCCATCGCCGGCGCTGTGGTGTGATCGCGACAAAAGGGGAGATAGGCATGATCGTCAGGACCTCAGCCGAGCTGGCGCGGCTCATCGATCACACCACCCTCAGGTCGGACGTCACCGCCGCCGAGGTCGAGCAATATTGCCAGGAGGCGATCGAATGGAACTTCGCCTCCGTCTGCGTCAACCCGATCCACGTGCCGCGCGTCGCCGCCTGCCTCGCCGGTTCGGCGGTGCGGACGTGTTCGGTCATCGGCTTTCCGCTCGGTGCCAGCCCGACGGCCCTGAAGCGCGCCGAGCTTGACTGGGTCATCGAGCAGGGGGCGAGTGAGATCGACGCCGTCATCTCCGTCGGCACGCTGCGGAGCGAGGGCGCCGGGCCGGTCGGGGCCGAGATCGCCGCTCTCAAGGCCGACTGCGGCCCGCTCTGTCTCAAGGCCATCATCGAGATCAGTCTGCTGACCGACGACGAGATCGTCGCCGTCTGTCTCGCCGCCAGGGCGGCTGGGGCCGATTTCGTCAAGACGTCGACCGGCTTCGTCGGCACCGGCGCCACGGCCGAGGCGGTGGCGCTGATGCGCCGCACCGTCGGTCCGGACATGGGCGTCAAGGCCTCGGGCGGCATCCGCTCGGTCAGCGACGCCATGTCGATGCTGGAAGCGGGCGCCAACCGCATCGGCACCAGCCGCGGCGCCGCCCTGGTCAAGGAAGCGCGCTATCATCTCGAGGGCGCCGGGCGCTGAGGCGCCCGCTGGCCCGGCCAAACGCCGACAATTGCCCGGATCGTGGTTGCCTGCCGTTAACCAATCGGCCGACAATCCCGCTGAAAGCCGCGCCGCCGTCGGGATTTCCGCCGCGGTCGCTACTGATTTGGCAACTATTGGACCCATATATTTGTTGTTGATGTTTATCCGTGCCCGACCGGTTCCGGTCGGGGGGGCAGGGAGACGACCATGTCCCGGCTGGCCAATCAGAAGACGACGACACGCCTTGCGGCGGGAACGCTGGCCGCCGGCAGTCCCCGGGGCAAGGCTGGCGGTCGCGCCATGTCGGCATCAACGCGCCAGCAGGCGCTGTTCGGTCACCAGGACATCAAGTCGTTCGCCATCGTCGCCGGCGTTGCCATCGTCGCCATGCTGATGGTGGCGGCGGTGTGGGTCATGCTGGAGCGGCGCAGCGAGCCGTTGGCCCAGCCGATCGTCACCACCGGTCAGCAGTCCGGCGATGCCGACCTCGCCGCCAAGGTGACGCACACCTACTGGCAGGAAACCCACGAGATCTATCATCACTACTACACCGACCCCAAGACGGGCCGGATGATCGACGGCGGCCGCATCTCCGTCGAGGAGATGATGCGCCAGGGCATCGAGGTGCCTGGCTACGTCGCCACCAACAAGGCGGCGGCCAGCAACAACCAGGACGAACTGGCCCTCCGCTTCAAGTCGATCCGCGACCACCTCAACTGAGCGGTCCATTGCTCCCGTCCGGCGGCCAACTTTCCTCTTTGCCTCGGCGACGACATCGGGTATACGGACCTTCACTTGTTGCGGTGCTTCGTTGCCGCGATCAGCAGTGCGCCCGTAGCTCAGCTGGATAGAGTGTCGCCCTCCGAAGGCGAAGGTCGTGAGTTCGAATCTCGCCGGGCGCGCCAAATTCCGCCGATTATACTCTGTGGTACGCTAAAGCCGCCGACCATACGTAGTTGCGTCCGGCAGAGGCAGTCTGGTGCGGAGCTAAACGTAGAAACGGCGGCGTTTGACGCTAGAAATGTTCGTATAGTCTTCGGTTGATTAGAATATTTTTCTACGAAGGCTCATGTCTGGATTTTACATTTCAGTTCTGTTCATTCGGATTGTTGGTTAAACAATCGTCCACGGAGATCGAAGAAACCTTTCGGTTGATGCAGGCCATTCACTTATGATGGCATCGACCGTTATTTGAGATCGGTTTCCTCAGCTTATTTACTATTTAATCCAAATTTCATTGCTTAGATAAATACATGATTCCATTATGGAATACGTTTGCAGCGGACAGTTCAGCGATTCGATTTTCATCTTGAGGCAGATGATGATCCCGAGGACCGTGAACCCGAGGATATGTTCATCGACCTGCTGATCGGCTCGCCAATTCCGTCACCGCTTCAACGCTTTGATAGGCAGCGCGAGCGGCAAGAATGCGGTGTTCGTTCGTCAACGCCCATTGCGAAATCGATTCCATCAGCGGAAGTAGCTCGGCCCCGAGTTCGGACAGACGATAGGTAACGCTGATCGGCTTCGTGGCATGCACCCGCCGGAGAACGAGTCCGTCTTCCTCGAGCACGCGCAACGTCTTCGCCAGCATGCGGCGGGAAATTTCCTCCACTTCCCTTTCGAGATAGGAAAAGCGCCGCTCCTCGGCACCAATGGCGCGAAGGACAAGCGGTGCCCAACCGCCGATGACGCGGTTGAGAAGGTCCCGAACGTAGCAAGCGTCTGCCAGCGAATGCTTTTCCATCACGTTACTTTGCGGTTACGACATGCGGAAAAAGGCACGTCTTGTGCGCCTCCTTCAGCATGTCATATACGACGTTACGATCGGTAACGGAAAGGGACATTCTATGGAAAAAGTGATCGCCGTGTTCGGCGCTGGCCCAGGCCTCGGTCTCGGCGTCGCTCGCCATTATGCGCAGAAGGGATACCGTGTCGCTCTGCTGGCGCGAAATCCCGACAATCTGGCCGAGCTGCGGCGCGGGCTCTTGGCGGAGGGATTTGAAGCGGAAACGTTCCAAGTCGATCTGGCCGATCAGGCGAGTATCGCGGCTGCGGTCGATGCGATCCGCGCGTCCTATGGCCGCATTGATGCTGTCCATTATTCGCCCAACGGTAATGGCGGCTTTACCCCCGCTCAGGCTATCCAGCCGGAGGCTATGCTGACCACGCTTCGGGTCATGTTCCTCGGTCTGGTCGGCGTCGTTCAGGCCGTTCTGCCGTACTTGCGCAAACAGGGTGGCGGAACGATTCTTGCCGGCTTCGGCGGATCGGCGGCGTATCCGGCCCCCTTCCTCAGCGGACCCGGGCCGGCCATGGCGGCCGCGCGCAACTATCTTTATTCCCTGCAGGGCGAACTGGTGGGCGAAAACATCGAAGTCGGCCTGATCACGGTGAGCGCTATTATCCGTTCCAGTGCGTTTCATCAGGCGGTTGAGGGCGGACACGTCAAGCTGGACATGCCTGCCGGTGTTGCCATTCCGCAAGTAGAGCCCTCGCATCTTGCGATGCTTCTTGAGGAAACGGCTCGCGATCCCGGCAAGGTGGAGGTCTTCTTTCCGTGATGGGCTTCACCAAGGCAATGAGGTGCGTTGAAGTGGTTCGGCACCGATTTGTAGGCTGCGGCGAGACCGGATGGTCCCTGAGCGCAGGCAAGGCGGGTTTGGCATCTGTGGCCCGGCAGACCCAAGGCGCGGCTGCGCATGATCGGCAAAAGCCAACAAGATAATGGCTTGATGGTTGCCCTCCTGACTTCGGCGGGGATCGTTCTCCTGTGTCGGACACGATTCCTTGTCGGCCAAGCGCTTTCCGACCTGACTGCATCGTCAGGTCGATAAGAAATCGCTCCAAATTCAAAGGCTTGAGTAGCCGCTTATCGATCAGGTTGGTGCAACCTGATCGGCGGATGCTCTAGAAAGTCATGTATATTGGAAAGCGTTATAGGTATTTTATGCTAAGAAGATGCGGCGTGTTTCCTGGGGCATCGAGCTAAAATCGTTACAATTCGTAAAGTAGTTGGGTAATAGCCTGCGGGTCGTCAAGTCTATGTACTTTTGAGTGCGTGTCCTCCGACGGTCAAAGTCTTTTGCATCTGCGCCGCTTATCAAGCCGAGATGCGCACGCACGCTCATGCCGGGTCGCCGTCACCATGCCGGGGTCGCTCAACTCCTGCCTACCTGACCGCGAGCCGGACCTCCGCCCCCCAGGGGGCAGAGGCGCACCATCAAACCCGGCCCATCGTTTTCTCTCCTGATCGAGACGGGCGCTGACAAAAGACCGGGTGACAACCGTAAGGGAGATTCGTCTTGAATAGCATGACCCGCCGTAGTTTCGGCATTGGTGTGTTGGCGGCATCGGTGTCCGCGTTGGCCATCAGCAGGCTCGGAGCCGCGACCAGGAGCGCGGTCGGTCAGAACGCGGCTGGCGAATTTCCCATCGACCCGGACGTCCTGACGACGGCCGAGCGGACGATTGTCGTCGGCGCCACGCCTACCGCCAAGGTCGAGGTCTTCGAGCTGGCCAAGTATGACGAGCACGGTTTTGGCAAGTGGACCTACGGCGCGCCCGACAAGCCGGTGACCCGCCTCGACCTGATGCCGTCAGCCTATGACGCGGCGGCTGTCGACCAGAAGCACCGGCTGCTCAAGTTCTTCTCGATCAGCGACATCCACATCACCGACAAGGAAGCGCCCAACCAGGGCATCTACATCCAGCGTCTGCATCCGGAGATTTCGGTTACGCAGTCGCTGTGCTCGGGCGTGATGCTCTATACGACCCATGTGCTTGATGCGGCCGTGCAGACGGTCAACGCCATGCACAAGACGCAGCCGTTCGACTTCGGCATTTCGCTCGGCGACGCCGCCAACAGCACGCAGTACAACGAACTCCGGTGGTACATCGACGTCCTCGACGGCAAGATGATCCATCCAAGCTCCGGCGCCCACCTCGGCGAGGACAGCGTCGACTTCCAGAAGCCGTTCAAGGCGGTCGGCCTCGACAAGTCCATCCCCTGGTATCAGGTGCTCGGCAACCACGATCACTTCTGGCTCGGCTCGGTTTCGGTCGATCATGGCCCGCGCGCCGATCTCCGGCAGTCCTATGTCGCCGACGAGATGTTCGCCGCCGGTGACGTGCTGGCCGACCCGCGGAAAATCACCGGCCACGATTACTACATGGGCGTCTTCGATGGTTCGAAGCCGTTCGGCGACGTCAAGTTCGCCGGTGAAGTCAAGGACTTCCCGAGCGCGCCCAAGGTCGCGCCCGACCCGGACCGTCGTTCGCTGACCACGGCGGAGTGGCTGACGGAGTTCTTCAACACCACGTCGAACCCGGTCGGCCACGGTTTCGACAAGGCCAACGCCGAGAAGGGTTTCGGCTGCTTCAGCTTTGTGCCCAAGGCCGACGTGCCGATCAAAGTGATCTCGCTCGACAACACGCAGAAGGACGACGACAAGTCGCTCGATATCCACGGCCACGGCTTCCTCGACGAAGCCCGCTGGGCCTGGCTCAAGCAGGAACTGGCGGACGGCGACGCCGCCGGTCAGCTGATGATCATCGCCGCTCACATTCCGATCGGCGTCGAGCCGAGCGAACCGCGTTCGGAGATGTGCTGGTGGCTCGATCCGCAGAACGCCGTGACGATCGACGGCCTGCTCGAAGAGCTGCACAGCCACCCCAACCTGTTGATGTGGCTCGCTGGACACCGCCACCTCAACACCGTCAAGGCGTTCATCTCGCCCGATCCGGTCAAGGCGCCCGAGAAGGGTTTCTGGCATGTCGAAACCTGCTCGCTGCGCGACTTCCCCCAGCAGTTGCGCACCTTCGACATCTATCTCAACAGCGACCACACGGTGACGATAGAGACCATCAACGTCGATCCCTCGGTCAAGGAAGGTTCGCCGGCGGCGATCTCGCGCCGGTACGCGGTGGCGGCCCAGCAGATCATCAGGCCCGAGTTCCGGAACTTCAACCCGACCAAGGACCCGACCATCCATCCGATGCCGTCAGGCTCGTACAACGCCAAGCTGGTCAAGAAGCTGAGCCCGGAGATGGCCGCCAAGCTGAAGGCGCTCTACCCGAAGGTCTGATGGCGCCAGCCACTTTTTGGCCATCGCGGCCAACCAGCTGGAGCGCTGTCTGGCCTGACGGCATCGTCCGGTCGACGGGAAATCGCTGCAGACGAAACAGATCGAACCCCGCCGCGTCCATATGATGCGGCGGGGTTGTCTATTCGCGGCGCTTTCGTTCAGAAATGGACCTTCAGCCCGGCGATCGGGCCCTGCTGCACAACATCGTAAACATAGTCGCCGTGCGTGTAGTCGACGCCAAGGCCGCGGTAGCCGACGATCAGCGAGTACTTCTCGTCGATCTTGTAGCCGACGCCGCCGAACAGATCCCACGAGAACTTCGAGCCGACGTCGAACCCGCCAGCAAACGCCCATGACGTCAGGTACAGGCTGTCGGTGATCCTGGCATTGAACCGCACCCCGACCATCGGGTCAGCCCACGTTTCGTTGGTATTCCCGGATTTGCTGATACCGATGCTTGGAAGGCTCAGAGTCGCCTTGGTGTCGACGTTGTAAAGACGTGCCCCGGCCAGGAGGTCGATCGCATAAGAAGGGTCGTCCACCAGATTGTAGCCAATGCCGGCCGAGGCGATGAGCGATGTCGTCGAGAGTTTGAGCGACGTCGAGATCGACGTCGCGAAGTTCTCGCTGGTTGACAGGCGGGAGTACATCAGGTCGCTGTACAGGATCAGCCGGTCGTTGCGGGCATAGGCGACGCCCATGAGCGCGCCGTCGAGGTTGGACAGGATGTCGCCGAAGCTGAGGTCGACGTCGGCCGCCGGCAGCGGCGGCAGCGTCGCCGTCTTTCCCTTGAACCCGGAAAACCAGCCGTAGCTGGCAATGTCGATTTGCCAGCCGCCGGTGTCGGGGCCGGCGGTCTGCCCCGCCGCAAGGTCCGCGGCCACAGCATCGCCGGTCGCCATTGCTGTGCAAGATAGGCCGAGTGTGGTTGCAACCGCTCCCACGGCCAAAATTCTCACCGCCTTGCCTGGCATCCTGCCCCTCCATCCCTGGCCCAGCTTGAGTCTCTATCTTGCAGTTCATGGCTTTCCGTCGGCGACGGCAAGCCGCATCGGACAATGCCAGAGCGCCAGCGCTACAAGCGCTCCGACGACTGTCGCTATTGCGCGACACAGTAGAAGTACGGGACAGCCGCCGCCGACAGGCCGGCGAGCCGCGCCGGTCCCTTGCCCCGCATCGGTTCGACGGCTCGCAGAAATGCCGCAAACCGGGGCTATCAGGGCCTGGTTGAACAGTCAGGGCGAAATCATGAATATGCACGCGCGCACCATCGAGCCGGACTTCGGGTCGCTTCTCGACACCGATGACGACGTCCTGGAGGTCGCCGACCGCCGCGACGGCAAGATGGAGCCTCGCCTCGATGCCGGGCCGCGACCGAAGGCCGGGCTGACGCTCGGTCCCGATGACCGCATCGACGCCGGTTCCCCCGGCCGCGCCCTGCCGGTGCTGTCGCGGCAGCAGGCCGAGGACCAGCCGGCGGCGACGCTGATCGGCGTCTGGGGCGGTTTCTGGCGTGCCGTGGTCATCGGCGCCGTCGCCGGCGTCGTCGGCGGCATCGTCGGTGCCTTCACGCTCGTCTGGCTCACCGGCGCCGGCTGGGCCGTGTTCGCCAAGCTGCTCATCGACGCCATCGGCCGTCTCTGATCGCTGCGCTGGGCGCGCGCCTCGGGCCAACTTCGTATGCCGTTGCGCCGTCAGCCGATCCAGCCTATTTCATTGCACTGAATGTTGACTGGCCGCGCTGGGAATTTGGCGCCCGGCGGTCGCGGCGCCTCCCGTGGGAGCGCCACACCGGCAATCAGGCTTTGAAAGGATATGGACTATGGCGCGGCTGGGTTTGGAGCGTAACGTCGTCGATAGCGCGGTTCTCGACCGGACCATCGCGAGCCTCGGGCAGGAAGGCGTGCTTTTGCCGACGCTCGGTCAGCTCGCCGATCCCGCCACCATCCCCGCCGGCGTGCGCGCCCGTCTCGCCGGCGTCGACCCCGACGTCGCGAACCCGCTCAACCTGTTCCGCGTCCACTGGTTCAACGACGCTGCCCGCCGTGGCCTCGCCGACGTGCCCGCCTACGTCGAGCTGCCCCGCGAGCTGACCGGCGTCAAGGCCCGCATCGTGCTGGCGCTCGGCAACACGTTTCCGATGATTGCCGCCCACAAGGTGCTGGCCGCCTACGGCTGCCTGGTGCCGCGTCTCGTGACCGGCCAGTTCGACCCCAGCCACCACAAGGCCATCTGGCCCTCGACCGGCAACTACTGCCGTGGCGGCGTTGCCATTTCGCGCATCCTCGGTTGCCGTGGCGTCGCCGTGCTGCCCGAGAACATGAGCCGCGAGCGCTTCGACTGGCTCGACAAGTGGGTGATCGATGCGTCCGACGTCATTCGCACGCCGGGCTCGGAGAGCAACGTCAAGGAAATCTACGACGAGTGCGCCCGCCTCGACGCCGACGCCAACAACATCATCTTCAACCAGTTCTGCGAGTTCGGCAATTACCTCGTCCACCGCACCTGCACCGGTGCGGCGCTCGACAAGCTCTTCGTCGCCCTGACCAAGGATCGCCCGGCCTCGCGCCTGGCCGCCTTCGTCTCGGCTTCCGGGTCGAGCGGCACGCTGGCCGCCGGCGACCACCTCAAGGAAAAGCGCGGCACCAAGATCGTCGTCGTCGAGGCGACCGAGTGCCCGACGCTGCTCGAGAACGGCTTCGGCGAGCACAACATCCAGGGCATCGGCGACAAGCACGTGCCCTATATTCATAATGTCATGAACACCGACATGGTGGCCGGCGTCAGCGACACCGACACCGATCGGCTGATCGTGCTGTTCAACACCGAGGTCGGCCGCAATTATCTGGTCGAGCGGCGTGGGCTCGACCGGGCGCTGGTCGACAGCCTTGGCAATCTCGGCATCTCCTCGATCTGCAACATGCTGGCGGCGATCAAGACCGCCAAGTATTACGACATGGGGCCGGACGACGTCATCGTCACGCTGGCCACCGACGGCGCCGCCATGTACGGCAGCGAGATCGACAAGGTCATCAAGCGCGACTTCGGCAACCGCTTCGACACCGTGGCGGCGGGCGAGACCTGGGGTCGGTCGCTGGCGGCGGCGTCCACCAGCGATCTCCTGGAGATGACCCACGTCGACCGCAAGCGCGTGTTCAATCTCGGCTATTTCACCTGGGTCGAGCAGCAGGGCGTCGAGCTCGAAGACTTCAAGGCCCGCATGCACCAGTCCTATTGGGATGGCCTGCTCGATCTGGTGCCGGCCTGGGACGAGATGATCGCCGCCGTCAACGCCCGGAGCGGCGCGGCCAAGAAGCTCGGCCTCTGACGCCATGGTGACGTTCGTCTGTCACGGCTGCGGCGCCCGGGTCGATGTCGGCCAGCATCTGGCCTTTGTCTGCCCCAACGCCGGCCGGGCGGGCGACGAGATCGATCACGTGCTCGTCGCCGCCGCCGAGGCCGGTGCGCCGCAGATCGGCCGCGAGGACGATCCCTTCCTGCGCTACCGCGCCTGGCTGTCGCCCTATCGACTGGCCCGGGCGGCCGGCCTCGCCGATGGCACCTGGGGCGATCTGGTCGGCGAGCTCGATCGGGCGCTGGTCGCCGTCGACGGCCGCGGCTTCCGCCTGACGCCGATGACCGACCGGCGGCCGCTGGCGGCGGCCCTTGGTCGGTCCGGGGCTCTCTGGGTCAAGGACGAGACCGGCAACGTCGCCGGTTCGCACAAGGCCCGCCACCTGATGGGCGTCATGCTCTATCTGCGCGTCCTGGAAACGGCCCGGCTGCCAGCCGGCGACGGGCTCAGGGCGCGGCGTCTTGCCATCGCCTCGTGCGGCAATGCCGCGCTGGCCGCCGCCGTGGTGGCGCGGGCCGCCAACTGGCCGCTCGACGTGTTCATTCCGCCCGATGCCGACGCCTCGGTCAAGGCGCGCCTCATCGATCTCGGCGCCTCGATCACCATTTGCGACCGCCGTCCGGGCGAGGTCGGCGATCCCTGCTACCGGCGCTTCCGCGAGGCCGTGGCCGCTGGTGCGCTGGCCTTTGGCGTGCAGGGGCCCGACAATGGCCTCGCCATCGAAGGTGGCCGGACGCTGGCCTTCGAGATGGCCGAAGCCTTCGGCGCCGCCGTGCCCGACGCTCTGTTCGTTCAAGTCGGCGGTGGCGCCCTGGCCAGCGGCCTGGCGCAGGGCTTGGCCCTGGCCCGCGCCTGCGGCCTGATCGCCCGCCTGCCGCGTCTCGTCACCGTCCAGACGGCCGGCTGCGCGCCGCTGGCGCGCGCCTGGGACCGCCTCGGCGATCTCGACCTGAGCGAGGCGGCGCAGACGCGCTCGCGCTTCATGTGGGCCTGGGAAACACCGCCGGTCAGTCTGGCCCACGGCATTCTCGATGACGAGACCTATGATTGGTGGGCCATTGCCGAAGGCATGCGGGCAAGCGGTGGCCGAACCGTCGTCGTCGACGAGGGGCAGGTGGCCGCCGCCTACGCCGCCGGTCGGGCCCACACCGACATCCCGGCGTCAGCCACCGGCACCGCTGGTCTGGCCGGCGTCATCGCTCGTCCGGACATGGGCGGCGACGTTGCGGTGATTTTCTCTGGCGTGGAAAGATGAGCGGGGCGGCTGGCGCCGCCGCCCTTGGCGCTTGTGTATGCGTCGATAGGTTATGATGATGACTATAGTGTTGTTGTTGTGACCTTGGTAACCGGCCCCACAGTAGCATCCGGTTTGTGCCGTAGTGCCCATGGCTTCTTTCGGCAAATGCAGGGATGCGCCCCCGATGAGCATTGCCACCGGCTTGGCTGATGATTCGGTTACCCCAAGTGGTACCAGGGAAATGCGCGCCCTCATCATCGACGACAGCCGCTCTGTGCTGGCGTGGATGGGCAATGTGCTGCACGGCATCGCTGGACTTCAGACCGATCTGTTCGAGCACCCGTTGCAAGCGTTGCGTCAAAGCGAAAATACGCAATACGATCTGGTGGTGGTCGACTACCTGATGCCGGTCAAGACCGGTATCGAGGTGACGGCGGCGCTGCGCCAGCGCGAGGCCTACAAGACCATCCCCATCGTTATGGTCACCGCCGAACTCGACAGCGACATCCGCCTGCAGGCCATCGTCGCCGGGGTCAACGATTTCCTCAACAAGCCGTTCGACCCGGTCGAGCTGCAGGCGCGGGTAACCAACCTCCTGGCCCTGCGCCAGGCGCAGGTGCAACTGGCCGAGCACGCCCAGAACCTGGCCGCCGCCGTCCGTCAGGCGACGGCGGAAATCGCTCTGCGCGAGGAAGAGGTGATCTGGCGGCTGGCCCGCGCCATCGAGATGCGGGACGGCGGCACCGGCGCCCACGTCTCGCGCGTTGCCACCATCTGCAGTCTGCTGGCCGGCGGCCTTGGCTTCGACGAGCGTTATTGTCGCATGATCTACCTCGCCGCGCCGCTGCACGACGTCGGCAAGATCGGCATCCGCGACGCCGTGCTCGGCAAACCGGGGCGGCTGACACCGGACGAGATGGCGGAGATCCGCGAGCACGTCAATCTCGGCATCCGCGTGCTCGACAAGGGCTCGTCGGAGCTGCTGCGCATCGCCGCCGGCATTGCCGGTGGTCATCACGAGAAGTGGGATGGCTCGGGCTATCCCGGCGGGCTGAGGGGGGAGGCCATTCCCATCGAGGCGCGCATTGCCGCCGTGGCCGACGTGTTCGACGCCCTCTGCTCGGAACGGCCCTACAAGCCGGCCTGGCCGCCGGAGCAGGCTTACGCCGAGATCGTCAAGGGCAGCGGCGGCCATTTCGATCCGCGTTGCGTCGAAGTGTTCTGCCAGAAGTGGCCCGAGATCCGCAAAGTCGCCGGCATGACCGACGACTTCGTCGGCGGCGAGATGCCGTCCGAGCGTTGACGCCAGTCCGTCCGTGACCGCTACCATCATTGCTAGCTCATGTGCGTCGGCTTGCCACCAGGCGGGCGACTGACCTTCGGCGCGTGCTCCTGCTTGGCACCATCGGCGCCTGCGCGACGGTTCAGAGCCGGAGTGGCCGATGTTAACGCCTTGCAACCATGTGGTGTCCATATTGTTTAGTATCGCCAAAAACTGGATATCGCGAGTCATTCGCTTGACTCGGCGAAGTTGAATCAAAAAAGACCGCGAAATAGCAGTAGAATCGTCGAATTATTAGACGAAATGCTAAGTCAAAGCTGGGGGAATTTATCGGCGGTTTTCTCAACTATTTGCGTGGGTCGGGGGCAACCACGGCGAGTCATAAAGAAAATGTTAGTTAATGGGTGTGACCTTAGCTCTACAGCCAGGGAGCATTGGGGATGGCGACCAGATCGGTTGTAAAACTGGATACCAGTTTGACGGTGCGCGACATTACTGCCGTGCACACAAAATTGTCACAGGCACTGTCAGGCACAGAGCCCGTGGTTATATCTGTCCCGCCTGAAGCCAGCGTGGATATAAGCTTCGTTCAGCTTGTCGAAGCTGCCCGCACCCAGGCAATCGCTCACGGAAAAACAATCAGCATGGAAGCTCCTGCCACAGGAAAGCTTCGTGACGTGCTTGAACGTGGCGGTTTGCTCACCGATGCCAAGGACAGCGATATCCAATTCTGGCTACAGACGGAGAAAGTGTCGTGAGCGCAAGCATTCTGACTGTTGATGACTCCGCTTCGGTTCGCATGACGACAAGGATAGCGCTAACAGGGGCTGGCTATAAGGTGACCGAAGCCGTTGACGGCCTTGATGGCCTCAACAAGGCCAGGACCACGCGCTTCGACCTGATCGTCACCGACCTCAACATGCCGAATATGGACGGTCTGCGCATGATCGAGGAGTTGCGGCGGCTGCCCAACCAGATCGGCGTGCCCATCCTGTTCCTCACCACCGAATCCGATCCTGGCATGAAGAGTCGGGCCAAGGCCGCCGGTGCCACCGGCTGGCTGACCAAGCCCTTCGAACCCGACCAGATGGTCAAGCTAGTCAAGAAGGTGCTTGGGCGATGAGCAATCCTGACCCCTCGGAGATCTTTCGGACCGAAGCGGCGGAACTCTTGGAGCAGATCGAACAGGGCTTGCTCGACCTCGAACACCGGCTCGACGACCGCTCGCTGATCGATGCCGTCTTCCGCGCCCTGCACACCCTCAAGGGGTCGGGCGCCATGTTCGGCTTCGACGCCCTGGCCGCCTTCACCCACCACTGCGAAACGGCTTTCGACCGCGTGCGCAAGGGGCTCGCCCCGGCGACGCCAGAGCTGATCGCCGCCATCCTGTCGGCGCGCGACCACATGCGGGCGCTGGTCGAGGACAAGCAGCACGATCACGCCGAGGAAGAGTTGCAGCTGCTGGCCCAGCTGCAGCGCGCCGTCAGCGGCGGCGAAACTCCGGCAGCGCCGCCGCCTGTCATCGCCGAGGTCGCGCCGGTGCCGGCGGGGGCGCCGTCGCTCCGCCGCACCTACCACCTGCGCTTCATTCTGCCGGAAAACTCGCTCGTCAACGGTACCAACCCGCTGGCGCTGCTTGATGAACTGCGCGAGCTCGGCGACTGCCAGGTCAAGGTCGACCTAAGCCGCGTCCCTCCCTTCGACCGGCTGGTGCCGACCGAGCTGCACCTCGCCTGGGACGTGAGACTGACCACCGATCGGTCGCGCGCCGACATCGACGATGTCTTCATCTTCGTCATGGACGAGATGACGCTGGAGGTCGAGGACCTCACCGGCGACACCGAGACCGCGCTGCCACCGCAACAGGACCAGGACAATCCGGTCGCCGCCGATGCCGCCACTGAGCCGGTCGTCGTCGCCGCACCGGTCAGCGAGCCGTCGCCGCCCCCCGGCGACAACGCCGAAGCCGCCCGCGCCACCCCGGCTTCCGACACCCGCTTCCGTCGCAAGAGCGAAAGCGTGCGCGTGCCGGCCGAGCGGCTCGACGAACTCATGGACCGGGTCGGCGAACTGGTGATCGCCCAGTCGCGCCTGTCGCAGATCGCCGCCGGCAACGCCGATACCCAGCTGCGCGCCGTTTCCGAGGAAATGGAGCGCCTGTGCAGCGAGCTGCGCATCACCATGATGGTGCTGCGCATGGTGCCGGTGGCCACGCTGTTCGACCGCTACCGCCGGCTGGTCCACGATCTCCAGCGCGATACCGGCAAGCAGATCGAGCTGCACACCGACGGCGAAAGCACCGAAATGGACAAGACGGTGATCGAGCGTCTCGCCGATCCGCTGGTGCATCTGGTGCGCAACGCCGCCGATCATGGCCTGGAGACGGCCGAGGAGCGGCACGCTGCCGGCAAGGCGCCGGTCGGCCGCATCACGCTGTCGGCTCATCAGGTCGGCGGCGAAGTCATCGTCACCGTTGCCGACGATGGCCGTGGCATCGATCGTGGTCGCGTGCGCGCCAAGGCCGAAGCCGTCGGTCTCGTTCAGCCGGGCCAGGAGCTCAGCGACAGCGAACTGCTGCAGATGATCTTCCTGCCGGGCTTCTCGACCGCCGCCGCCGTCACCAACCTTTCCGGTCGGGGCGTCGGCATGGACGTGGTCAAGAAGACCATCGATTCTCTGCACGGCACCATCGACGTTGCCAGCAAGGTCGGGGAAGGCTCGACGGTTTCCCTGCGCATCCCGCTGACGCTGGCCATCATCGATGGCTTGCTGGTACGCGTTGGCACCGGCTGCTACGTCATTCCGCTGCCGGCGGTCGAGGAATGCCTCGAACTGTCGCTGGAGGAAGACCTGCGCTCGCGCGGCCGCAGCTTCCTCAGCCTGCGCGGCTCGCTGGTGCCGTTCATCCGCCTGCGCGAGCTGTTCGCCACCGGCACCCGCCCCGATCCGCTGCAGAAGGTGGCGGTGGTGTCCACCGGCAACGAACGCGTCGGCCTCGTCGTCGACCAGATCATCGGCGACCACCAGACCGTCATCAAGTCCATGTCGAAGCTGCACGACGACGTGACGACCTTCACCGGCGCCACCATCCTCGGTGACGGCAGCGTCGCCCTGATCCTTGACGTCGCCAATCTCGTGGCCGTCGGCCAGCAGCAGGAGGCGCAGTTGCGCTCGATCGCATGAGCAATCTTGCCAAGAACAATGCCGCGCTGGCCTGGTCGGAGGACGGCGAGCTCGAAGTGCTGACCTTCAACATCGCCGGCGAAACCTTCGCCCTCGAAGCGGCGATCGTGCGCGAGATCCTCGATCTCGTGCCCGAAACCAAGGTGCCGGGCAGTCGTCCCTTCGTCAACGCCGTGATCAACTTCCGCGGCAAGGTCATCCCGCTCGCCGACATCCGCGTGGCGCTCGGCGTCGAGCCGGCCAGCGCCACCATCGACAGCCGGATTGTCGTCGTCGAGATGGAGCTCGGCGGCGTGGAATCGCTGGTCGGCCTGCGCACCGACAAGGTCAATGAGGTGACGACGCTGTCGCGCCGGGCCTCCGAGCCGCCGCCGCGCATCGGCATGAAATGGCCGCCCGAGTTCATTGAGCGCCTGATCAAGCGCGATGGCGAGTTCATCATCCTTCCCAATCTCCGGGCGATCTTCGCCTCGACGCGCCGCGCCGACTGACTGGTGACAGGTAGGCCGGAGTCCAAAAAATAGCATCAAGAAAACAGGGTCATCAGACAAGTATCTCACTTGAGAAAGTCAAGTCCATGCGTATCACAATCAAGTTGAAGCTTGCGCTTTCCTTTGCCTTCGTCATAGCCCTCGTCGGCGCGATGGCAACTATGGCAATCACAAATCTCTCGTCGCTCAATACGGCCATCACTGATCTGGTTGCCGGTCCGGCAGAGGACCTCAACAACGTTCGGGGTCTCAGTGTTGCTTATAATGATAGTGTTCGCGCCGAAAAGAACATTATCATGAACACCGATGCCAATGAGATCTCAGGCTTCGCCAATACGGCGGCAAAGTCGGAAGAAGATGTTCGTAGCTATATGGGCAAGCTCAAGGCGTCGACAAACCCGGAAGTGACGCAGGCGACCGCCGTATTCTCTGATCTCTATGATCAGGTCCTGCCCGTGCGGAAACAGATGATCGCGTTGGGCCAGGAAAACACGGCAGAGTCCAATGCCAAGGCGGCCGACATCAGCATGCATGCAGGGCGTGATCTGAACAACAAGGTTATCGCTCAGTTGGCATCAATGTCGGACCAGATCATTGCCGACATGAAGGCAACTGATCAGGCGACCAATGATCAGTATGAAGCATCCAAGAACTTCATGCTGGCCTTTATCGCCTTCGTTGCCATCTTTTCGGTGGCCATCGCCCTGTGGATGTCGCTCTCGATCGCCCGCGGTCTCAAGCGTGGTGTCGAACTGGCAGAAGCCGTTGCCATCGGCGACCTGACCCACGACGTCGAACACAGGGCCAATGACGAGATCAAGGACCTGATCGGCGCCATGCAGCGCATGACCGCCAATCTGCGCGAGACGGCGGACGTGGCCTCCGAGATTGCCGCCGGCAACCTGACCGTGACGCCCAAGCCGCTGTCGGACAAGGACATCCTCGGCCAGTCGCTGCTCAACATGGTCGAGCGCCTGCGCGCCGTCGTCGCCGACGCCCTGACGGCCTCCGACAACGTGTCGGCCGGCTCGCAGCAATTGTCGTCGGCATCCGAGCAGATTGCTCAGGGCGCCACCGAGCAGGCCTCGTCGGCCGAGGAAGCCTCGTCCTCGATGGAAGAGATGGCCTCCAATATCAAGCAGAATGCCGACAACGCCGCCCAGACCGAGAAGATCGCCCGCCAGTCGGCCAAGGATGCCGAGCTGTCCGGCGACGCGGTGGCCCAGGCGGTCAAGGCCATGAGCACCATTGCCGAGAAGATCGGCATCGTCCAGGAGATCGCCCGCCAGACCGACCTCCTGGCCCTCAACGCCGCCGTTGAAGCGGCGCGGGCCGGCGAGCATGGGCGCGGCTTCGCCGTCGTCGCCTCGGAAGTGCGCAAGCTGGCCGAACGCTCGCAGACCGCCGCCACCGAGATCTCGCAGATGTCGTCGGACACCGTCAAGTCGGCCCAGCAGGCTGGCGAGATGCTGAACCGTCTCGTTCCCGACATCCGCAAGACGGCCGAACTGGTGTCGGAGATTTCCGCCGCCTGCCGCGAACAGGACATCGGCGCCTCGCAGATCAATCTGGCCATCCAGCAGCTCGACAAGGTGACGCAGCAGAACGCCGGCGCCTCGGAAGAGATGTCGGCCACCTCCGAAGAACTCGCCGCCCAGGCCGAGGAACTGCAGTCGTCCATCGCCTTCTTCAAGGTCGACAGCGCCGCGTCCGGCAAGTCGGCGGCGAGCGACATGCGCCGCTCCGCCCGTCCGGCCAAGCCGGCGGCCAGCCGTCCGGTCAGTCAGCCTGTCGCCCACAAGGCGCCGGCGGCCGCCAAGAAGCCGGCGCCGGCGGCCAAGCGGCAGACGGTCGCCGCCCAGCAGGACGCCGTACGCGGCTTCGCTCTCGATCTGTCGATGGGCGGTCCCGACGCCGACGACGCCGACTTCCGCGAAAGTGCCTGATCATGACCAGACCGACGACCGAGACGCAATGCGTCACCTTCGCCCTTGGCAGTGAGGTGTTCGCCGTCCCCGTGGCCGTGGTGCGGGAGATTCTCGACTTCGAGACCGCTTTCCGCATCCCCAACGGCCCGGACTACCTGATGGGGCTGCGCGACGTTCGCGGCCAGGGCGTGCCGGTGATCGACCTGCGTCTCAAGCTCGGTCTGACACCCACCCAGCCGACGCCCCAGACGCGGGTGCTGGTGGTCGACATCACCGTCACCGAGCGTCCCCTGACGCTCGGTCTGGTGGCCGACCGCGTCTTCGAGGTGGCCGCCTTCCGGGGCGAGCAGATCGAAGCGGCGCCGGACATCGGCATCCATTGGAACTCCGACTACATCGAAGGCGTGGTGCGGCGGGAGAGCGGCTTCGTGGTCCTGATCGACCTGCCGAAGCTGCTGTCGGCGCGCGACGCTCTCATTCTGGCCGGGGCTCGCCCGCACGAGGCGGTGGCATGAGGGCGGGGCTGCGCCTCCAGGATGGCCGGGCGGGGAGGGCATCATCATGACGGCCTCCTCGGCCATGCGCAAAGACGTCTCCTCCGTCGACCGGCTGTCGCCGAAGAACTTTCGGCGCCTGTCGGAGTTCATCAGCGACTACAGCGGCATCAAGATGCCGCCCAACAAGCAGACCATGCTGGAGGGGCGCCTCAGGCGTCGCCTCCGGGCCACCGGTCTGCCGAGCCTCGACGCCTATTGCGCCTATCTGTTCGACCAGGACGGACTTGGGACGGAGATCATCCACCTCATCGACGTGGTGACCACCAACAAGACCGACTTCTTCCGCGAGGCCAAGCACTTCGATTTCCTGCGCGAGGTGGCGCTGCCGGCTATCGTCGATGAGGGGCGAACGTCGTTGCGCTTGTGGAGCGCCGCCTGCTCGGTCGGAGCCGAACCCTACTCGATGGCCATGGTCGTCGACGACTTCGCCGACAGCTACGGGCCGCTGTCGTACTTCATCCTGGCCACCGACCTCAGCACCGACGTGCTGGCCGCGGCGCAGAAGGGCATCTACCCCGAAAGCATGCTGGCGCCGGTGCCGGCCACGTTGCGCCGCAAGTACGTCAACCTGGCGCGCCAGCCGGGCAGCCGCAGCGTCCGCATCGCCCCGATGCTGCGCTCCCGCATTGGCTTCGCCCGCCTCAACTTCATGGACAGCTTCTATCCCGTCGGCGAGGCGATGGACGTCATCTTCTGCCGCAACGTGCTGATCTATTTCGACAAGCCGACGCAGTCGCAGGTGCTCGCTCGCCTCTGCGACTGTCTGCGGCCGGGGGGCTTCCTGATCATCGGCCATTCCGAGACCGTGGCCGGGTTCAATCTGCCGCTGCGCACGGTGTCGAACACGGTGTTCCGCAAGCTCTGACCGTCACGGCGGAAAGGATGAGGGCAAAGGTGAAACCGCGTTAACCTGGACGCGGTATCTGCAGTGTGGTGGCGCAGCGCCGCGGTTTGAGTCGCGGCCGGCGAGGGTGCCGGGCCGAAGACAGTCGCGGCGGCGCCAGCGGAGAGACGAGGGGGTGGTGGCCTTGCCGTTGGCCGGCGTTTGCGCCGGGCCCGGTCGCGGGCGGGCAGGGGCCACCGGGGATGCTCATCCACAGGGGAGGCACCGCCGGCCATGGGCAAGAAGGTTCGCGTTCTCATCATCGACGATTCCGCCAGCGTGCGTCAGACCTTGGCCGGCCTCCTGAGCCAGGACCCGGAAATCGAGGTGATCGGCGTCGCCTCCGACCCGTACGTGGCGGCCAACCGCCTGCGCGAGGACATTCCGGACGTCATCACCCTCGACGTGGAAATGCCGCGCATGGACGGCATCACCTTCCTGCGCAAGCTGATGGCCCAGCACCCCATTCCCGTCGTCATGTGCTCGTCGCTGACGGTGGAGGGTTCGGAAACGCTGCTGCAGGCCCTGGAAGCGGGCGCCGTCGACATCATCGTCAAGCCGAAGATCGGTGCCTCCGACCACTTGGCCGAACAGGCGCTGATGATCTGCGACACCGTCAAGAGCGCGGCCAAGGCGCGGCTGCGCCGGTCGCCACGCTCGGCGTCGGCGGCGCCAAGCGAACACGCCCCCAAGCTGACGGCCGATGCCATGCTGCCACCGGCCCGGGCGCGCGCTGGCGACGCCATGGCCAAGACGACGGAGATCGTCATCTCGGTCGGTGCGTCCACCGGCGGCACCGAGGCGCTCAAGGACTTTCTCGTGGCGCTGCCGGCCAACGCACCGGGCATCGTCATCGTCCAGCACATGCCGGAAAAGTTCACCGCCGCCTTCGCCAAGCGCCTCGACGGCCTGTGCGAGGTGTCGGTCAAGGAGGCCGAGGACGGCGATCCCGTGCTGCGCGGCCACGTGCTGATCGCTCCGGGCGGCCGCCACCTGCTGCTCGAGCGCACCGGCGCCCGCTATTTCGTGTCGGTGCGCGACGGTCCGCTGGTGTCGCGCCACCGGCCGTCGGTCGATGTACTGTTCCGTTCGACGGCCCGGGCCGCCGGCCCCAATGCCGTCGGCGTCATCCTGACGGGCATGGGCGACGATGGCGCCCGCGGCATGCTGGAGATGAAAGAGGCCGGCGCCTTCAACATCGCCCAGGACGAGGAGAGCTGCGTGGTGTTCGGCATGCCCAAGGAGGCGATCGCCCGGGGTGGCGTCGACCGGGTGCTGCCGCTCGACGACATCGCCCGCGAGGTGATGTGGACGCAGCACCGGCGGTAAATGACCTACAGAAAAACTGAAAGCGACGTTCAGAAGATGCGATTTGGCGATGGCGGTGCGTTCGACTATATTTAGGGCGTCGAAAGAAATGAGAGAAAGAGGCCGGAAACCTCCGGTCACGAAAGGAAGATCAAGATGTTCGCCACCCTGAAGCGTACCGCCAAGCTCCTCCGCACCCCCACCGCCGCCGAGCGTGACATGGCCTACCTCAACGAAGCCGGCGACCGTTACGACCTGGAAGCCCGCGAGCGCAACCTCGCTCTCGGCGGCCGCAACCGGCCCTTCGGCTTCTGAAAGCCGCTGGCACCGGCCAGACCGCAACGACGTCGAGCGCTCGATATCCTGACCGGATCGGGCGCTTTGTCGTATCCGGGCGGCGCGATCAGCCGGTCGACAGCTTGCGGCCGAGCTTGTCTTCGACCGAGGCGATCTTGGCGGCGAGGCGGCTGCCGTCGCCGGCCCGATAGTCGACCTTGAGCGCCACCTCGACCCGCGGGCAATCGGCGCGCATGGCCTCGAAACAGGCGGTGACCACCGCCATCACCTCGGCCCACTCCCCCTCCAGGATCGTGCCCATCGGCGTCAGCTGATAGGCAACGCCGCTCTTGTCGATGATGTCGAGCGAGCGGGCGACATAGGGGCTGAGGCTTTCGCCTTGGCCGACGGGATACATGGCAAATTCCAGCAAGACCATGTGAAGGCTCCTCACGTTTCGGCACCACGCGGATGCCGCGCCGCCGCTAATCTATACGGCCCCGTGCGGGGCGGCCGCCCATGCCATGCAAAAAGGGCCGGCAAGTCAAGCCGGCCCCTCGTGGCGACGGCGGGCGCCGCCGATCAGGCTGCGAGGCGTTCGCCCACCAGCATGTCCACTTCGTCGTCGCTCAGCAGCCGCCCGAGCATCTGCACGCCCATCACCTCGTCGTTGCTCCAGATGACCTTGACCGGCAGCTGACCCAGCCGCGGATGGTTGACGCGGCACTCGGCACCGGGGAGGATGCCGGCGGCCTGGGTGAAGCGCATGCCGGCCCGCGAGGCGTCGTGCAGGCGCAGCGGCCGCTGGCTGCCGTCGGCGAAGTCCAGCGTCAGGACGATGTCGGCTTCCTTGCGGACGTAGTGGCGCTGATCGGTCAGGTCGCGCACCAGCGCGTCGACTTCGCGCTCCAGGCTCTGGACCTGGTCGGCCAGCGTCACGCTCATGTCGGCCAATCGGCCGGCCGCCTGCTCGGTGCCGCTGGCCAGTGTCGGTAGCCGGTTGAGGCTGACCACAACTTCGCGGTTGGCTGAAGTGGAGCGTTCGAGGCTGGCGTTGATCTCCGCCGTGGCGGCGCTCTGCTGCTCGACGGCGCCGGCGATGGTGGCGCTCATCGTCGACATGTGCTCGATGGAACCGGTAATCTGGCCGAGCGACGACGTCACCTCGTGGGCGGCGTTGCGGATGTCTTCGACCTGCCGGGCGATTTCCTCGGTGGCGCTGGCCGTCTGGTTGGCCAGCTGCTTGACCTCGGCAGCCACGACCGCGAAGCCCTTGCCGGCGTCGCCCGCCCGCGCCGCCTCGATGGTGGCGTTGAGGGCGAGGAGATTGGTTTGCTGGGCAATGGTCGAGATCAGCGTCGTCACCTGACCGATGCGCTCGGAGGCTTCCGACAGGCGGATGCCGAGCGCCTTGGCGCCTTCCGATTGCGAGCGGGCGGTGGCCGCGCCCTGGGCCGAGGCGGCTGTCTGCTGGGCAATTTCCGACACCGATGACGCCAGCTCCGTCACGGCCGAGACGACGACGTTCATGTCGTTGTTGGTCGCGTCGAGTCGGGACAGCGACTGATCGAGCTCGCTGCACGTCGTGGTGGCGTTGGTGGCGACGGTGTCGATGGCGACGCCGACGTTCCGCGTCAGTTCTTCGATGGCGTTGACCACCGAATTCACCGACACCCTGAGCCGGTCGGCGACGCCGGCCAGCGCCTTGCGTTCGTTCTGGATGATCTCGCGGCGATGCTCTTCCGAGTTGGCCTCGTTGAGCTTGTCGATGGTCCGGTCGCGGAAATAGGCGACGGCACGGGCCAACTGGCCGACTTCGTCGCTGCGGCGGGCCTCCGCCAGCGCGGCGTTGATGTCGGCGTCGCCCAGCTCGCGGATGTGGCTGTCGAGGCTGGCGATGGAGCGCACGATCGACCGCGACAGCAGCACCGCCGTCGCCAGCGCCAGAACGGTGACGCCGAGCGCCAAGCCAAGCATCAGCTCGACACGCAGCCAGAAGCCGGCAAGACGCAGCCCAAGCAGGTGTTCGAGCTCGTCGGCGGCGGCTTTCCAGTAGCGATCGGAGGCAATGACCAGCACCTTGCGGGCCTCCGAGAGCTTGTTGAGGTCGATGGCCTTGCGGCTGGTGTCGTCACGCATGGCCACGGCCATCTGCCGCACCACGGCGTTGAAGGCGGCGGCGCTGGTGGCCAGGCGCGAGGTGGCCGCCGACAGCGTGTCCGACACGGTGCCATCGGGATTGTTCTTGGCAGCGACGGCGATCGCCGAGCGGATGGAGTCGAGATCGGCGCGAATCTGGCCAAGGCCCATGATGAAGGTGGCCCGCGAATCTTCGCTGAGGGTCGGCTGGCTGGCGAGGTTGCGGGCCAGCATGTCAAGCTCGGCGGTGCGGCTCAGAAGGTCGGGCATGTTCGTCACGATGACGTTCATGACGTAGTAGCTGTCGACATCGGGATCGAGGAGCAGATTGCTGTCGTTGCCGACGGCATTGGCGAGGTCACGGAACAGAGCGCCCGCTTCCGACGGCAGCTTGCCGGACAGAGCGAGGGCGCCGGCCGCCTCGCGCACCGAGGTCGGCAGGTCCGGCGTGGCCAGCGTCTTGGCGTCCTTGAGGACGGTATCGTCGGCGCTGGCGGGATTGTTGGCCCAGGCCGTCAGCGACGACCAGGTCAGGCGCATCCAGCTGATGCCCGTGATCTCCGCTTGGGCGAAGGACATGTCCTTCTGGCTTTGATTGATGAACAATCCAGTCATCATTCCCAGCGGCAGCAGTAACAACAAGACGACAATAGATAATTTTCCGCGAATGGACATGTCGTTCCCCACTTCCTCCCCCGAGCTCAGTCGGTTTGGATCCTGGTAGGTCAAAATCAAAAATTCGGCCGTCGATCTGTATTTGTTATCAGCGGCAATGATTCACTTTGACGAGTAGATACCCTTGTCTATTTTCACGAGGACGACTTAACAGAACCTTTATTTGTCCCTTCGGCTTTATGCCAACTCGCCGCCATGCGGCCGGGCATGGGCGGACTGGGCTGGGCAAAGCCATGGCGAGAAATGACGGCGCCGACGGTTGTGTAGCGCCAAGATCAAGGCGCTATATATAAAAATATATAACGAAAAAGTGGTGACGGCACGGGCTACTCAACGGATCCGTCTTCGTTGTCTTAGACGAAGGGATGTATAAAGCGCAACATTGATTTGTGTCATGTAAAACACTTGAGAGAACGATCTATATGAGGACGCAGAAAATCGATTGAAGGTATGCAACGGCTATCTGAATGCCTTCGGTTGTCCGTGTAAGTTGGTGCAAAGCGCGACATGTTGCAAGATGCGACACTTTTGCCCGTCAATTTGTCTTTGGTCGATAGTGATCCGGGACAATTTTACCTGGGAATCGTCCTTTCCCATGAGGTTGCAGTAACCATCGCCCGCCTGTGCGCGGCTCAGGCTGGCGGTCAGCGTCGAGAAAGTCGGAGTCTCTGATCATGTCGCAGCAACTCGTCGATGGCTTTGGCCGCACGATCGACTACCTTCGTCTGTCGGTG
The DNA here is from genome assembly GCA_937868725.1 of uncultured Pleomorphomonas sp. Lineage (GTDB taxonomy): Bacteria > Pseudomonadota > Alphaproteobacteria > Rhizobiales > Pleomorphomonadaceae > Pleomorphomonas. The sequence continues at coordinate 12,388 of CALMMQ010000045.1, read as the reverse complement.
ACCGATCGCTGCAATCTCCGCTGCAGCTACTGCATGACCGGCGAGGTGACGTTCTCTCCCCGTCGTGATGTTCTGACCATCGAGGAACTCGATCAGCTGACGTCGTCGTTCATTGCCTGCGGTGTGCGCAAGGTGCGCATCACCGGCGGCGAGCCGCTGGTGCGCAAGGGCGTGATGGAACTGGTGCGCGCCCTGTCGCGCCATCTCGCCACCGGCGCCCTCGATGAACTGTGCCTGACCACCAACGGCATCCTGCTGAAGCGCTTTGCCCGCGGCCTCGCCGACTGCGGCGTGCGCCGCCTCAACGTCTCCCTCGACACGCTCAACCCGGAGCGCTTCGCGGCCATCACCAGTGGCGGCGACATCAACGACGTGCTGGCCGGCATCGCGGCGGCGCAGCAGGCGGGGCTGGCCATCAAGCTCAACGCCGTGGCGCAGAAAGGCTGCATCGAGGACGACGCCGAAGCGCTCATCGCCTATGCCCAGGAGCGGGGCATGGATCTGACGTTCATCGAGACCATGCCGCTCGGCGAGATCAGAACCAGCCGCGCCGATCACTACCTGCCGTTGTCCGAACTCCGCCAGCTGATCGGCCGGCGCTGGACGCTGGTCGATACCGACGAGACCACCGGCGGTCCGGCCCGCTACGCCCGCATCGCCGAGACCGGCGGCCGCGTCGGCTTCATCACCGCGCTCAGCCAGTGTTTCTGCGCGGGCTGCAACCGCGTCCGCCTCAGCGCCACCGGTGCCCTCTACACCTGCCTCGGCCATGAGGACTACACCGACTTCCGCGCCATCCTGCGCAGTCCGCGCCCGATGGGCAGCCTCGAGACCGCCATCCGTCAGGCCATTGCTGCCAAGCCTCAGTCGCACGAGTTTGGCACCACGCCCGGCGACGAGCCGGCCCTCAAGCGCTGCATGTCGGTGCTGGGCGGCTGACCCTCCCCAAGCGGGACGACCACGCCGTCATAGCCACCTTCTAGAGCATCCGCCGATCATGTTGAAACAACATGATCGACAAGCGGCTGCTCAACTTATTGAATCTGGAGCGATTTCTCATCGACCTGATGCTTCCATCAGGTCGGAAAACGCTCTTGAGCCGCGACCGGCACCGTGGATCGCCCGGCGGGCCGTGGCGCCTGGCGCAGGTCCAGGACGCGCCGGTTGCTCGCTGCGCGCCGGCCTGACCGGTTTACTACATATGGTTTGCCGGCGTCGGTGACAGCGCGATGACAGAACTGGGCGCTAGTTTGGCCACCGTCCGGCAAACGCAGGGGCTTCGGTCGCTCCGTCTGCCAATGAACCGGTATTCCAAAGGGTTGAAGCGAACGGTCTGACTGCCTTTCCAGGGCGAACCGTGCAGGGCTAACGCCGTCCGACATCCGGAACGGTGCTGAGGTCCTGTTCTGCAAGATCAATGTCTTGGCGTTGTTTCTCCGCCTGGGTCGCGTCCCGGGACGGGAGAGTCTTGCGCGGTACGGAGGACGAGGGCGGGCGGACCTCACTGAAACAGCAGGAGGAGTCTGCCCCATGACCACGATAGAGAACCCGATCGTCGACGCGACGATCGCCAAGGAACGCACCGCCTTCTGGCCCTACGGCTGGTGGAAGATCATGGATTTCCGCATCGGCATCGTGCCGCTGCCGGTGTATGTCGCCTTCGTCGGCGTGCTGATCTACACGCTCCTCACCTCCGACAAACTGCCGGGCAATCTCCTCTACGTCATTCCCATGCTGGCGATCTTCGGCTTCACCTGCGCCGAGCTCGGCAAGCGCACGCCGATTCTCAAGAATGTCGGCGCCGCCGCCATCTTCGCCACCTTCATTCCCTCGGCGCTCGCCTTCTACAACCTGCTGCCGGCCGAAGTGGTGCGCGTCACCGGCGAGTTCACCAAGAACTCGCAGTTCCTCTACCTGTTCATCTCGGCGATCATCGTCGGCTCGATCTTCGGCATGGACCGCAACGTGCTGATCAAGGGCTTCTTCAAGATCTTCGTGCCGCTGGCCATCGGTTCGGTCGCTGCCGGCGTCGTCGGCACGCTGGTCGGCATGCTGATGGGCAAGACCGCCTACGACACCTTCTTCTTCATCGTCGTGCCGATCATGGCCGGCGGCGTCGGCGAAGGCGCCATCCCGCTGTCCATCGGCTATTCGGAAATCCTCACCGCCGATCAGGGCCACATGTTCGCCACCGTGCTGCCCGCCGTCATGCTCGGCAGCCTCACCGCCATCCTGCTGTCCGGCACGCTCAACTACATCGGCAAGCGTTACCCGCACCTGACCGGTGAAGGCCAGCTGCAGCCGGGCGTGGCCAACGACATCAACCCGACCGAGCAGAAGGCCGCCGGCATCGCCGACGTTGGCACCGTCGCCGCCGGCTGGCTGACCGCCATCACCATCTACCTGCTCGGGACCGTCACTTTCAAGGTCACCGGCCTGCCGGCCCCCGTCGCCATGCTGTTCATCGCCGTGGCCATGAAACTGACCCGGGCCATTTCGCCCAAGCTGCAGCAGGGTGGTGCCGCCGTCTACAAGTTCTTCCAGATCGCCGTCACCTACCCGCTGCTGTTCGCCATCGGCGTGTCGATGACGCCGTGGGACAAGCTGATGGAAGCCTTCAATGTCGCCAACCTCGTCATCATCGTCTCGACGGTGGCGACGCTGATGGGTGTGGGCTTCCTGACCGGCCGCCGCATCGGCATGTACCCGATCGAATCGGCCATCATCAACGCCTGCCATTCCGGCCAGGGCGGCACCGGTGACGTCGCCATCCTCACCGCTGCCAACCGCATGGTGCTGATGCCCTTCGCCCAGATCGCCACCCGCATCGGTGGTGCCATCACCGTCACGCTGACGCTGATCTTCCTGGCCCACCTCACCTAATCAACCCCGCCATCGACGGGCGCGCCTCTCGCAAGCGGGTGGCGCGCCTGCCCGTACCAAGCCGTTTCAGGACCGAGCCTGCGAGGAACCCCGCCATGGGTGAGGAATGCGAAGAGCTGGCATTCGAGACGATCGAGCTGTCGCGCCAGCCCGGCGAACGAGAGGAGATCGTCCAGCTCTTGGCCAAGTGCGGCCTGACCATGGAAGAGGGCGTCGACACCTTCGTCGTCTGCCGCCGGGGGCGCCGCCTGCTGGCTTGCGCCGGCCTTGAGGCCAACATCGTCAAGTGCGTCGCCACCGACCCGCTCTGCCGGGGCGAGAGCATCAGCCTCAAGGTCGTGAGCGAGGTGGTCCATCTCGCCTACGAGCGCGGCCACGCCCACCTGTTTCTCTACACCCGCCCCAACAACATCGCCTTCTTTGCCGGCTGCGGCTTCTATCCCATTGTCGAGGTCCCCGGCCTCGTCACGGTGATGGAGAACACGCCCATCGGCATCCGCGCCTATTGCAACCGCCTCAAGGCCAAGCGCCACGATGGCGAACGCATCGGCGCCATCGTCATGAACGCCAACCCGTTCACCCACGGCCACGAATACCTCGTCCACCAGGCGCTCGCACATTGCGACTGGCTGCACGTTTTCGTCGTCGCCGAGGACGTGTCGTTCTTTTCCTACGCCGATCGCTACGCCCTGGTATCGGCGGGCATCGGCCATCTGCCGCGTCTGACGCTGCACCACGGCTCGCCCTACATGGTGTCGCGCGCCACGTTCTCGAGCTACTTCTTCAAGGACAAGGGCGTGGTCGGCGATTGCTGCACCGCCGTCGACCTGCTGATCTTCCGCGAGTTCATCGCTCCCGCCCTCGGCATCACCCATCGTTTCGTCGGCACCGAACCGTTCTGCCCGACGACGCGCAAGTACAACGCCGACATGAAGTACTGGCTGCAGGCCGACCTGTCGGGGGCTCCGCCCGTTGCCGTGGTCGAGATTCCCCGTGTCGAGACGGCGGGCACGCCGATTTCCGCCTCCGAGGTCCGGCGTCTGCTCAAGGCCGGCTCCATGGAGGCCATCGACCGGCTGGTGCCGCCGGCCACCCTCGATCTGCTCACCCGAAAGTACGCGCCGGCGCCCGCCGCCGATCCCATCCTGATGCGGGCCGTCTGAACTCGACCCGACCAAGCCAAAGCCCCAGGGAGTACTGCCCATGAACATTGCCAAGGAAAGCATCGCCGGGACGCTCGAGTCCAATGACCTGCTGGTCAAGGTCTCGCCCAGCCTCGACGCCAGCCTCGAGGTGCACGTCATCTCCGAGGTGATGTACCAGTTCGGCGCCCAGATCGAGGCGACCGTCCACGACGAGCTCGACCGCCTCGGCGTCAAGTCGGGCGTCGTCATCATCGAGGACAAGGGCGCGCTCGATTGCACCATCCGCGCCCGTGTCGAGGCGGCGATCCTGCGCTCGAGCGGTGCCGAAATCGACTGGAGCCGCCTGTCATGACCAAGAAACTCCGTCGCAGCATGCTGTTCCTGCCCGGCGCCAACGCCGCCATGCTGTCGACCGCCTTCGTCTTCCGCCCCGACTCGATCATGTTCGACCTCGAGGACGCCGTGTCGCTGCGCGAGAAGGACACGGCCCGCCTGCTGGTCTTCCACACGCTGCGCCTGCCGATGTATAGCGACATCGAGAAGGTGGTGCGCATCAATCCGCTGTCGACGCCGTTCGGCCAGGCCGACCTTGAGGCCGCCGTGCGTGGTGGCGCCGACGTCATCCGCCTGCCCAAGACCGATTGCGCCGAGGACGTGCACGAGCTCGAAGCCGCCGTCGAGGCCATCGAACGGTCCTGCGGCCGGTCGGTCGGCTCGACGCAGCTGATGGCCGCCATCGAATCGGCCTCCGGCGTCGTCAACGCCGTCGCCATCGCCAAGGCTTCGCCGCGCCTGATCGGCATCGCGCTCGCCGGCTTCGACTACGTCATGGACATGCAGACCGAGCGTGGCGACGGCACCGAGCTGTTCTACGCCCGTTGCGCCGTGCTGCACGCCGCCCGCGCCGCCGGCATCGACGCCTTCGATGTCGTCTACGGCAACGTCAACGACGACGAGGGCTTCCTCAAGGAAGTGGACCTGATCAAGCGCCTCGGCTTCAACGGCAAGTCGCTGATCAATCCGCGCCAGATCGAGCTCCTGCACCGCGCCTATGCCCCCACCGAGGAGGACGTCGATCACGCCCATCGGGTGATCGCCGCCGCCGAGGATGCCGAACGGCGTGGCCTCGGCGTCATCGCCCTCAATGGCAAGATGATCGATGCCCCCGTGATCGCCCATGCCGAGCGCGTGCTGCAGCGCGCCGCGGCGTCCGGCGTCAGCGTCTGAGTCCCGGAGAAGCCAAGTGACAACCTCTCAATCGCAGGCGCCGGCCGTGGCGCCGGTCGCCGCTGCCCGCGGCATCGTCCCTTTCGAGGGCTTCGCCCGCTACGCCCCGCACCTTGCCGACCCGGTCACCAAGCGCCGGCGCAAGCTCGCCGCCTCGCTCGAGGAGGCGGTGCGCCGCTCGGGCCTCGAAAGCGGCATGACCATTTCCTTCCACCATGCCTTCCGCGAGGGTGACAAGACCATCAACACGGTGGTTGACCTCCTGGCCGGTCTCGGTCTCCGCAACCTGACGCTCGCCTCCTCCTCGCTACTCTCCTGCAACGCGCCGCTGATCGAGCACATCCGCTCCGGCGTCATCAGCCGCATCTACACCTCCGGCATGCGCGGCAAACTCGCCGACGCCCTGTCGCACGGGCTGATGGACGAGCCGGTGCAAATTCATTCGCACGGTGGTCGCGTCCACCTCATGGACAGCGGCGAGCTCAAGGTCGACGTTGCCTTCCTCGGCGCTTCGGCCGCCGACGAATTCGGCAATGCCAATGGTACCGGTGGCCGGTCGCGCTGCGGCTCGCTCGGTTACGCCATGGTCGACGCCGATCGCGCCAACTATGTCATAGTGCTGGCCGAAGACCTCGTCGCCTTCCCCTGCGCTCCCGCCTCGATCCGCCAGGATCAGGTCGATTGCGTCGTCAAGGTCGACCAGATCGGCGATCCCTCCAAGATCTCCGTCGGCGCCGCCCGCATCACCTCCAACCCGCGCGAACTGCTGATCGCCCGCTACGCCGCCGACGTGCTGGAACACGCCGGCTACTTCAAGGACGGCTTCTCGATCCAGACCGGATCCGGTGCCTCGGCCACCGCCGTCACCCGCTTCATGGAAGACCGCATGCGCAAGGCCGGCATCCGCGCTGCCTTCGCCCTCGGCGGCATCACCGGCTCGATCGTCGACCTGCACAAGAAGGGGCTGATCGACAAGATCATCGACACCCAGAGCTTCGATGCCGACGCCGCCGAATCGCTGCGCAGCAATCCCGGCCACATCGAAATCTCCACCAACCTCTACGCCAACCCCACCTCCAAGGCCGCCTACGTCGATCAGATGGACATGGTGATCCTGTCGGCGCTGGAGATCGATCTCGACTTCAACGTCAACGTCATCACCGGTTCGGACGGTGTCATGCGCGGGGCTTCCGGCGGTCACTCGGACGTGGCGGCCGGCGCCAATCTGTCGGTGGTGGTCGCTCCGCTGATCCGCAGCCGCATCCCGACGGTGTGCGAGAAGGTGACGACGGTGGTGACGCCGGGCGAATGCGTCGGCGTGCTGGTCACCGACCACGGCATCGCCGTCAATCCGCGCCGGCCCGACGTCGCCGGCAAGCTCAAGGCGGCCGGTCTGCCGCTCCTCTCCATCGAGGAGCTGCACGCCCGCGCCGTCGCCATCACCGGCACGCCGGCGCCCATCGCCTTCACCGATCGCGTCGTCGGCCTCGTCCGCTTCCGCGACGGCAGTCTGATCGACGTCATCCGGCAGGTGGCAGGCTGACATGCAGCTCACCGCCGTCAGCTCCTCCCATACCTCGGCATCCGCGTCTCGGCCGGTCGAGGTCGCGGACATGCTGGCCGCCCGCGATCGTCGGGCCGCCGGCCAGCGGACCTTGCTGGCCCGCTACCGCTGTGCCGTGGTATCGCTGACGGCGGTGATGCCGGGTCCGGTCAAGGACACGCCACTCACCCGTGCCACCGTGGCGGCCGGCGTCGATGCCGTGCTGGCAGCGGTCTCACTGGCCGGCTGGCCGGTGCTGGAACGTCTCGACCACGGCGGCCCCACTGGTGCCGAGGTGTTGCTGGCCGTCGCCGCCCCGGCCCGGGCGCTCAAGCGGGCGCTGATCGAGATCGAGGAAGACCACGCCCTCGGCCGGCTGTGGGACATCGACGTGCTCGACATCAATCCGGTGAGCGGGACCGTCGCCATTCTGTCGCGCAAGGACTACGGCCTGCCGCCGCGCTCCTGTCTCGTCTGCGGCGGTCCGGCGCACGCCTGCGCCCGCGCCCGGACCCATCCGATCGCCGATCTCGTCGCCATCATCGAAAGTACGGCCCATGCTCACTTCCGCTGCCATTGATCGCGGCGACGCGGCCAGGCGGTCGCCGGCCGAGACGGCGCCTGCCCGGGCCGGCGCGCGCATCGCCACTCTCGCCGTTGGCGCGCTCGCCCGCGAAGTGCTGCTGACCCCCAAGCCCGGCCTGGTCGACCGCCGCAACACCGGCGCTCATCGCGACATGGACCTCGGCACCTTTCGCGCCTCGATCCGCGCCATGGCGCCGTTCTTTCCGCGCTTCCACGCTCTTGGCGCCCGTATGTCGGCCCTGCCGGGGCGCGCGTTCATGAGCGTGCTGCGAAGCGAAGGCATCGTTTGCGAACGGGCGATGTTCGCCGCCACTGGCGGCGTCAACACCCACAAGGGCGCCGTCTTCGCCATGGGCCTGCTCACCGCCGCCGCCGGCCGCCTCTGCGGGCGGGACAGCGCGGTGACCGTGGCGGCACTGGCCGCCGAGGTCGCGGCCATCTCGGGCCATCTCGTCGGCACCGAGCTGCGCCGGCCGCTCGAAGCGCGCACCGCCGGCGAGCGACTGTTCCAGCGCCACGGCCTGACCGGGGCCCGGGGCGAAGCCGCCTCCGGCTTCCTGACCGCCCGCGCTCACGCGTTGCCGGCCTTCCGCCGGGCCATGGCCGCCGGGCGTGGCGAACGGTTGGCGCTGCACGCCGCCTTGCTCGAACTGATGGCCGAGAACGCCGACACCAACGTTGTCGCCCGTGGTGGTCTCGACGGGCTGGCGTTCGTGCAGACCGAGGCGCGGGCGTTGCGACAGGCCGGCGGCATCGACTGCCCCGATTATATCGAGCGCCTCGCCCGCCTCGACGACGCGCTGATCGCCCGCCATCTCAGCCCCGGCGGCAGCGCCGATCTCCTGTCGGTCACCTGGTTCCTGAGCCGCTTCGCCGATGGGGATTGTTCCGCCTTGCCGACCCTGGCACCGAACGTCTACCATCGGGGCGAGGCGACCGATCGCGCAACAGAATGCTAGCCGAAGTGGACGAGACGGACAGACAGATCGATGCGGCCCTGGCCGACGCCGCCACCCGCGCCACCCTGGTGCTGGTGCCCGGCCTCAACGACAGCGGCCCCGAGCATTGGCAGAGTCATTGGCAGCGCCGCCATGACTTCTGGCTGCGTCTCAATCATTCGCGCTGGGACACGCCGGACATCGGCCGCTGGACCTCGGCGCTGCGCCGCCAGCTCGCTGGCACCAGCCGTCCCGCCATCCTGGTCGGACACAGCTTCGGCGCCCTCGCTTCGGTCGCCTTCACCCTCGATCCCTGCCGCGAGGCCCCCCTGGCCGGCTTGATGCTGGTCGCCCCGGCTGAACCGGCCCGCTTTGAGGTCGAGGACGAGGTGCCGGCCGAACCGCTGGGCCTGCCGACCGTCGTCGTCGCCAGCCGCAACGATCCGGTGATGACCTTCCCCCGCGCCCGCCACTGGGCCGCCACCTGGGGCGCCGAACTGGTCGATCTCGGCGAAGCCGGGCACATCAACGCCGAGGCCGGCTTCGGTCGTTGGGCCTACGGCCTCGCCGTCCTCAATCGCCTTGCTGCCCGCGCCGGCCTGATCAGTTCGGCTGACTGACCTGCCGCCACTGGTCGAGGAAGTGCGCCCGCTTCTGGCTGTCGCGGAACACCAGCAGTCCCGGTCCGAGGTTGATGCGATAGAACGACGTGCCAGGCAGCTGTTCCTGGGCGCTCGGCATCAGCAGGTCGCCCTCGAAGCGCCGTTCTTCCAGCGGGATCTCGGTCTGTCGTTCGACGATGGCCTGGCCTTCGGGCGACAGCAGATAGTCGATGAAGCGGCCGGCGAGATCGGGATTGGCGGCGGCGCTTGGAATCAGCGCCGTGCGCGGGGCGAGCAGCGTGTAGTCTTCCGGCAGCACGATGCCGATGGGGTCACCCGCCTTCTGCCGCTGCCGGGCATAGGTGCCGAGCATGTTGTAGCCGATGAGCGCCTTGCCGTTGACGATGAGGTCGAGCATCTCGCCCGATGTGTCGACGTAACGGGCGCCGACCTCGCCGAACATGGTGGCGAGCTGCCAGTATTGCCCGGAAATCTGCGAGTCCTCGGTGGCGAACAGATAGCCGAAGCCGGCGGCCGAGACGTCGTAGGTGACGAGGCGGTTGCGCAGCAGCTCGCGCTGCGACTTGAGCAGGCGGATGAGATCGGCGCGCGTCTTCGGCACCAGCGCCGCCGGCAGCAGCTTGCTGTTGTAGACGATGATCGCCGGTTCCTGGGTGAACGAAAACACCTCGTCGCGCCAGTTGGCCCAGGCCGGCAGGCGGGCGGTGGACGCTGAAACGTGCGTTCGGGCGAAGCCGTCGTTGGCGAGCTTGATCTGCAGGTCGGCGGCCGAGGAGACGATGAGGTCGCCGGCAACCTCGGCCGTGATGCTCTGCGAGGTGGCGTAGAGACCGGCGGTCATCATCACCGTGATGTCGACGGCGACGTCGGGGTTGCGGGCTTCGAAGTCATCGACCAGCGACTGGATGAATGGACGGTCGGTTGAGGAGTGGAGGTTGAGGCGGCGCCGGCCGTCGGGCGCGGGCACACTGTCGGCGAGCGTTGGCGTCACTTGCCCGGCGATCATGGTCAACAGCAAGGCCAGACCGCACAGCGGCCGCCAGGGCAGGCGCCGCCACCAGGGCCGGCGCGGCGTGCCACCGGTGTTGGCTTCACTTGCCGGACTCGGCGGCGGAAACGTGAGGCGGGCCACGAGGCCACCGCCATCCCGGTCGGCGAAGGCGAAGCGCGCCTGATGGGCTTCGGCCGCCGTGGTGATGATGGCCAGACCGAGGCCGCTGCCCGCCGTGCCGGCCGATGACGAGCCACGGACAAATCGCTTCATCACCTCCTCGCGCTCCTCGGCGGCGATGCCGGGGCCGCGATCGGCCACTTCGACGATGACGCCATGCCCGGCCGTGGCGGCGTGCACGATGATGTCGATGCGGCCGGGGGCATATTTGACGGCGTTGCCGATCAGGTTGGCGAAGGCTTCTCTCAGAATGATGGCGTCGCCGTTGATGGTCACGGCCGCGTCCGTGGCGTCGGCGGGCGCGACGGTGATGACGATCTCGACGTCCTCGGCCACCACGGCAATGCGCCGGCTGACCTGGGCGAGGGCGGCGGCAATGTCGACGGGGGCGAAGTTGCGCACCTCGCTGCGGTGCAGGATGGCGGCGTGATTGAGCAGTTGCGTCGTCAGGTCGGAGACGTGGACGGCGTTGTGGTGGATGCGGCCAACGATGTGGGCCAGCCGGGCCGGATCGTCCTCGTCGGCGGCCAGCTCCGCCTGGGCGCGCAGCGAGGCGAGCGGCGTGCGGATCTCGTGGGCCGTGTCGGCAAGGAAGATGCGGGCGGTGTCGAGACTAGAGGCCAGGCGCGCCATCAGGTCGTTGATGGCCTCGAGCAGCGGCCTGATCTCGCGTGGCACCGGCTCGGTGAGCGGACTGAAGTCGTTGGGCGCCCGTCCCTTGATGCGGCGTTCGAGCCGGGTCAACGGCGACAGCACCTTGCGGATGCCGAACAGCGACAGCACGGCGCCGACCAGAAACGTCAGCACCAGCGGGGCGAGCGAATAAAGAAAGATCTGTCGTGACAGCGCGCCGCGCTCTTCGGTGGTCTGGGCGACGACGATGGTGGCCGCCATGTTCTCGCCGGCACCGGCGATGAGGCGCGACAGGCTGACGAGCCGCACCGGCACGCCGCGATAGCGGCCATCGGAGAACGCCATGCGCCCCACGGCGGTGGCCTCGCCCGGCAGGTCGTCATAGCCGGTGACCGGTCGGCCGCCGCCGTCGAGCACCTTGTAGAACACCCGGTCGCGCCGGGCCATGCCGAGGATCGACAGCGAGGAGTAGGGCAGATCGACGGTCACTGCGCCGTCTTCGGCCCGCACCGCGTCGGCGATCGACAGGGCCGCGGCCGACATCAGCTGGTCGTAGGCGCTGCCGGCGGCGTGGTCGGAGATGGCGCGCAGGAACAGCGTCATGATCACCGCCAGCGCCCCGAGCACGGCCAGCGACATGACCAGCAGGTAGCGCAGCAGCGACTCACCCCGGTTCGTCGCCGCGCCGTTCCGCGATGTAGCCCATGCCGTGGACGGTTCGGATGACAAGGGATGCCCCTTCCAGTTTGCGCCGCAGCCGGGAAATGTAGAGCTCGATGGCGTTGGGCGCCACCGCCTGATCGAGGCTGAACAGATGGCCGATCAGCGCTTCCTTGCTCATCACCCGTCCGATGTTGACGATGAGGATTTCGAGGAGGCGAAACTCGCGGGCCCCGACCTCGATCGGCGCGCCGGCGACGGTAAGGCTCTTGGCCGACGTGTCGAAGACGAGATTGCCGATTTCCAGCGCCGCTGTGGCGTGGCCGCGCGAGCGCCGCAACAGCGCCCGGCAGCGGGCTTCCAGTTCGCCGAGATCGAACGGCTTGACCAGATAGTCGTCGGCGCCGATGTCGAGCACGTTGATCTTGCAGTCGACCTGCGAACGGGCCGTCACCACCAGCACCGGCGTCGTGTCGCCGCGCTTGCGCAGGCGCTGCAGGATGGTCTGGCCGTCGACGCCGCGCCCGAGCATCAGGTCGAGAACGATGAGCTGATAGGTTTCGGTGGCCAGCAGGTCTTCGGCCGCTTCGCCGTTCTCGGCCATGTCGACCGCATAGCCCGCCTTGGCCAACCGCACCCGGATGGCATCGGCGATGTCTTCAGCGTCTTCGACGAGCAGGATGCGCATGCCCACCTCTGGCGATCCCTCCGATCGCTGTTCCCGAGCTACTCTAGCACGAACGGTCCGAACGGCTCGACGGCGCCGTCTGGCTGATCTATGGGAGCGAGAGCTGTCAAAAAGCTGTCACGGCCACCACTAGGTGTTTGTGCCATGGCGGGGGCAACGACAACAGGCCCGTGGTCATGTCGACCACGGGCCTGTTGTCTGTCTGGCAGGGATGCCGTCGCGCCTCAACCCTTCTTGAGCGCCGCCGCCTCGCGGGCGAGGCGCTCGATGCGGGCCCAGTCGCCGGCCTTGA
>CALMMQ010000044.1 GCA_937868725.1 uncultured Pleomorphomonas sp. | reverse complement strand
GCCGTCGATGAGCAGCCTTATACAAACCGACCCCACACCTGTCAATCAGGTTTTTGAAAAAACTGTCATATGGGGCATTTTCCCCGGTTTTCCGGGAAATTTTCGCTGTACCGACTAGGAATATCACAACTCCCCACGCCTTGCCGACACGACGTTTGGCGGATTTCCGCGCTTTCTCCAACCATCCCCCCGCCAGCCCCTCGCGCCCGGCAATCGCCTGTCGACGCGACAACGGCAAACATGGTAAACAAAGGGTGAACGCTGAATCGAACCCCATGTCTGGAACACCATGATCGCCCTGGAAAATCAGGACCCGCGCCTCGTTGGGCTGGTCGCTGTCGCCGTCCTTCTCGCCGTTGCCCTGCTGATCGCCTGGCGTCGAACGACCGCCTACCGTCAGGACGCGGCACGGCGCGAGGCCGAGGCACAGACGGAACTCGCCCGCCTCACCGAGCGCACCACCCGGCTCGCCCGGCTCGACGAGGAGATGACCGGACTACAGGCCCGCCAGGGCGAACTTCTGGCCGAGACGGCCCGCCTGCAGGCCACGCTCAGCGAGCGCGACAACGAGGCGCGCCGGCTGGAACAGGAGCTCGGCCAGTCGCGCGCCCAGGCCGCCGACGCCCACGGCAGGGCTGAAGAGGAGCTCGCGAACTGGCGCGAGACGGCCGCCGATCTCGGGCAGAAGCTCGGTGCCAGCGACGCCGCCCTCAAAGCGAGGAGCGCGGAGGCCGACGGCTTGCGCGCTGAAGTGGCCCGCCTCGCCGAACAGCGCGACGACGCCGCCCGCCTGCTCGGCGAGGCGCGGGAGCGTCTGTCGGAGCTGCGCAGCCGTGGCGAGGAAGAGCGCAAGGCGGCGGCCGAGAAGATCGAGCTGCTCCTGGCCGCCCGCGCTCAGCTCACCGATCAGTTCAAGGCGCTGGCCAACGACATCCTCGAGGAAAAAACCCGCCGCTTCACCGAGCAGAACCACACTGCCCTCGGCGCCATCCTCGATCCGCTGCGCACCCAGCTCAGCGACTTCAAGGGCAAGGTCGAGGAGGTCTACGTCAACGAGGCCAAGGAGCGCTCCGCCCTCGGCGAACAGGTCCGGCAGCTGATGGGCCTCAACCAGCAGCTCTCCAAGGACGCCCATAACCTGACGTCGGCGCTACGCGGCCAGTCGAAGGCGCAGGGCAACTGGGGCGAACTGGTGCTCGAGCGCATCCTCGAGGCCGGCGGCCTCGTCAAGGGCATCCACTACGAGCCACAGGAAAGCCACGCCCGCGACGACGGCAGCCGCGCCCAGCCGGACGTGGTGCTGCGCCTGCCGGGCGATCGCTATCTGGTCATCGACGCCAAGGTGTCGCTCAACGCCTACGACGATTTCGTCAACGGCGACGAGGAGGCGCGCAAGGATGCCGCCCTCAAGCGCCATCTCGACAGCGTGCGCAATCACATCCGTGAGTTGTCGGCCAAGAACTATCAGGACCTCTATGGCCTGTCCTCGCTTGACTTCGTGGTGATGTTCGTGCCGATCGAACCGGCCTTCCTGGTCGCCATCACCCGCGACAGCGAGCTGTGGCAGCACGCCTGGGTCAAGAACATCATGCTGGTCAGCCCATCGTCGCTGCTGTTCGTCGTCCGCATCGTCGCCCAGCTGTGGCAAAAGGAGCAACAGACCCGCAACGCCCAGGAAATCGCCCGTCGCGGCGCCGAACTCTACGACAAGCTGGTTGGCTTCGTCGACGATCTCGACAAGGTCGGCAAGGGGCTCAAGCAGGCGCAGGACGCCTACGACCGCGCTTCGCTCAAGTTCGCCCGCGGCAAGGGCAACGCCATCCGCCAGGCCGAGATGCTGAAGGGCCTCGGCGTCAAGCCGACGCGCCAACTCGATCCCGCACTGGTTGAGACCGCCTTCGACGACGACAGCGCCGCCCTGCCGTCCCCCGCGGCCGGCGCCGACGGCGCGACACCGCCCACCGCCCCTTGAGCCGACCGGTCAGTCGTCACTGCCGGGCCGCTGGCGATCACGCTTGATGGCGCCGCGCTTGGCCTTGGTGTCAACGCGGCGCACCTGGCTCGCCCGCGTCGGGCGCGTGGCGACGCGCGGCTTCGGCGGCACCGCCGCTTCGCGGATCAGCGCCGCCAACCGCTCGATGGCGTCGGCGCGGTTGCGGTCCTGACTGCGGAAGCGCTGGGCCTGGAACACCACCTCGCCCGCCTGGGTGAGGCGGGCGCCAGCCAGGCGCGAGGCCCGCACCTTCACCTCCCAGGGAATGCCGCGGGCGTTGAGCAGATCGAAGCGCAGCACCGCCGCCGTCGACACCTTGTTGACGTTCTGCCCGCCAGGGCCCGACGACTGGACGAAGGTGAACGACAGCGCGTCCTCGTCGATATAGATGTGATCCGTCACGTATATCATGGTGGCAGCTTATACCGCTTCCTCGGATTTCCAACCGTTGCCGTGGTGGCCGGTCGCTGGCCCGGCTCGTGCAAGGTGGGCTGTAGCGCCCCCGCCACAGGCCAGGGCGACGTCGGCTTTCCGACAGACGCGCAACAAAAACGACAGTGCCGCCCCGACATGACCCAGGACCGCCCCGCCTCCCAGCCCGACCGCTACGTCAGCTTTCGCGGCATCGACTTCGAGACCAATATGGCCCGCGTGCTCGCCCATCTCGAGCGCCGGCTCGCCGATCCCGGCCGCGACAACGCCCTGTGGCAGCGCTTCCGTCAGCGCCTCGCCGACGCCGACCGGGCCGACAACCCCATGACCGACCGACTGCTGCTGCTGCACGCCCACGTCTATTACCTGAGCGAATTGTTCGAGGACGCCGAGGATGAAGCGGCCATCGCCGATCTCGCCCGTCTCGAGCGCGAGTGCTTCTGACCCCCGGACTGGCCGGCGTCTGACAGATACAAAAAGGACGTCGCCCCCCGCGCGAGCGGGAGGCGACGCCTCAGCGGGTTCGACAAGCGAACGGGTCGTCACGGTCCGCCGGAGCGGACCGCTGCACAACCTCACTTGTAGATCGGCTGCCAGACCTTGGCGGCGATGGCCGACTTGATCTCGTTGTCGCTGTGCTTCTCGGCATGGCCCTCGGCGATCGCCTGCTTGGCGACGGCGACGGCGATGTACGAGGAGACCTCGCGCATGCGGTCCAGCGTCGGCAGCAGGTGGTCGCCCGCCTTCACCTTGGCCGGCGACAGCTCGGCGAGAGCACGGGCAGCGGCCAGGAACATGCCGTCGGTGACGCGCTTGGACTTGACGGCCAGCGTGCCGAGGCCGACGCCCGGGAAGATGTACGAGTTGTTGGTCTGGGCGAAGTGGTAGGTCTTGCCCTCATGCTCGAACGGCAGGAACGGCGAACCGGTGCCGATGATGGCGCGGCCGTTGGTCCACTTGATGATGTCGGCCGGCTGGGCTTCGACGCAGGACGTCGGGTTCGACAGCGGGAAGACGATCGGACGCTCGGTGTGCGAGGCCATCTCGCGGATGATCGCCTCGGTGAACGTGCCGGGCTGGCCGGACACGCCGACGAGCACGGTCGGCTTGGCGTTCTTGACGACTTCGTAGAGCGAGGCCTTGCCGGCTTCGGCGACGTCCCAGCCGTCGATGATCTTGCTGTCCTGACGGAAGCCGAGCTGGAAGGTGTCGAGGTTCGGGGTCTTCTCGGTGACGAGGCCGTAGCGGCCGACGATGAAGAAGCGCTTGCGGGCTTCCTCATCCGGCAGACCTTCGGCGACCATGGCCATGCGGATCAGGTCGGCGATGCCGATACCGGCCGAGCCACCACCGAGGATGACGACGCGCTGCTCGGAGAGCGGCTTGCCGGTGATCTGGATGCCGGCCAGCAGCGTGCCGGTGGCCACCGAAGCGGTGCCCTGGATGTCGTCGTTGAAGGTGCACAGCTCGTCGCGGTACTTGTCGAGCAGACGGTTGGCGTTGTTCTTGTGGAAGTCTTCCCACTGGAACAGCACGTTCGGCCAACGCTTCTTCACGGCCTGGACGAACTGGTCGATGAAGGCATCGTATTCTTCGCCACGGACGCGCTCATGCTTCCAGCCGAAGTACAGCGGGTCGTTGATGCGGTCGGCGTTGTTGGTGCCGGTGTCGAGGGTGATCGGCAGGACGGTTTCCGGCGCGATGCCGCCGCAGGCGGTGTAGATGGCCAGCTTGCCGATGGGGATGCCCATGCCGCCGACGCCCTGGTCGCCGAGGCCGAGGATGCGCTCGCCGTCGGTGACGACGATGCATTCGACGTTGTCGTAGCGCGGGTTGGCCAGGATCTCGTCCATCTTGGCGCGGTTCGGATAGGAGACGAACAGGCCACGCGGACGACGGAACAGGTGATGGAACTGCTGGCAGCCGGCGCCGACGGTCGGCGTGTAGATCTTCGGCAGCAGTTCTTCGGTGTAGCGGGTGATCACCGCGAAGTAGAGCGTCTCGTTGATGTCCTGCAGGTCGCGCAGGAAGACGTAGCGGTCGAGATCGGTCGCCAGGGCGCGGATCGCCTCGATGGTGCGGACCACCTGGGTGTCGAGCGTTTCGACGACGTCGCCGAAGTAGCCGTTGAGGCCGTAGGCGTCGCGTTCAGCCTGGGTGAAGGCGGTGCCCTTGTTGAGCAGCGGGTTGTTCAGAATGGCTTCGGCGGGCGTGGTGCCAGCGCTGATTTTGGAGGTCTGCTCAGTCATGGGGTTCCTCTTTTTTTGGTCGCGCGCCACGCCGGCCGCCGGGCAACTCTCTCCCAGCCGATCCCGCCGTTCGAACGACTTGTACCAAGGTCGATATGGTGGCTTTCCGCGCCACTTAGTGCCCCTTTTGGCATGGAAAATCTTCCGTAGAAACACGAAAGGTTTCAGACCCTTTCGAGCCTTAATGGGTTCAGATGCATAGCTCGCGCTACTAGATCGAATTAGATGCAGCACTGCAGAGCGCTAAGCCGTTCCAACCGTTCATCTTCCCTCATTTTGTAAGCGTAATGTCGTAAGCGTCCGAGGGGATGCTGGCGCCGCCTTCTGCTCTGCCCGCCCCTCGGCCATGACTTGTCGACCAGCCTGCATCAGGTGAGTTGCGTCATGCACAACAGAAAGCGTTCTTAAATCAAACGGCTAGCAGGGCGGCGCGCATGGCGCGCCAAAACCGTTTCAGCGCCGCCGCCACCGGTGTCGCGCCGGCTACAGTAAAGCCCTTCCGCGTCAGCACGTAGTCGTGCCGACCGTTCGGAAAACCGATTCAGAACGCCATGGACGATTCCAGCGGGTTGACACCCGCCAGACGAGCATTTGACCTGCCCCAACCCGGGTCAAACGCGGTTGCGCGGGCTCGGCACGCCCTTGGTCAGGAACTTCTGGCCGCCGTGCTTGGCGCCGAGCCGCCGCCCCTCGCCGCCGGTCTGACCGGTACCGGCCGGCTGGAAGCTCGGCACCAGATGCGCCTTGCCGTTGCCGATCAGGTCGGCCCGTCCCATGGCCTTGAGCGCCTCGCGCAGGAGCGGCCAGTTTTCCGGGTCGTGATAGCGCAGAAACGCCTTGTGCAACCGCCGCTGGCGCAGCCCCTTGACGGTTTCCACCGCCTCGGACGCCCCGCGCCGCACCGCCTTCAGCGGGTTGACGCCGGAATGGTACATCGCCGTCGACAGCGCCATCGGCGAGGGCAGGAAGGTCTGCACCTGATCGGCGCGATAGCCATTGCGCTTCAGCCACAGCGCGAGGTTCATCATGTCCTCGTCGCTGGTGCCGGGGTGGGCAGCGATGAAGTAGGGGATGAGGAAATATTTCTGCCCCGCCTCGCGCACGGCGGCGTCGAACAGCTGCTTGAAGCGGTCGTAGGCGCCGATGCCCGGCTTCATCATCTTGGAAAGCGGCCCGGCCTCGGTGTGCTCGGGCGCGATCTTCAGGTAGCCGCCGACGTGGTGGCGCACCAGTTCCTTGATGTAGGTCGGGCTCTTGACGGCAAGGTCGTAGCGCACGCCGGAAGCCACCATCACCTTCTTGATACCGGGCACCGCCCTGACCTTGCGGTAGAGCTCAATCAGCGCCTCGTGGCTGGTGTTGAGGTTGGGGCAGACGTCGGGATAGACGCACGACGGCTTGCGGCAGGCGTTCTGGATCGCCGGGTCCTTGCAGGCGATGCGGTACATGTTGGCCGTCGGACCGCCGATGTCGGAGATGACGCCAGTGAACCCCTCGGTCTTGTCGCGGACCTTCTCGATCTCCTTGAGGATCGAGCCTTCCGAACGGCTCTGGATGACCCGGCCCTCGTGCTCGGTGATCGAACAGAACGAACAGCCGCCGAAGCAGCCGCGCATGATGGTCACCGAAAAGCGGATCATCTCCCAGGCCGGGATCTTGGCCTTGCCGTAGCCGGGATGCGGCGCCCGGGCGTAGGGCAGCTCGTAGACCCCGTCCATCTCCTCGGTGGTGAGCGGGATGGGCGGCGGCGTCACCCACAGTTCGCGGTCGCCGTGCCGCTGCACGAGAGCGCGGGCATTGCCGGGATTGCTCTCGCGATGGAGCACGCGCGAAGCACGGGCGTAGGCCTCCGGCTCGGCCGCCACCACTTCAAAGGCCGGCAGGCGGATGACCGTTTTTTCGCCAAGCTGGCGCGCCCCCTCGTCGGGGCTGTCGATGTCGTCGGCGTGCGCTTCCGTCCAGCCCTCCGGCACCGCCGGTTTCATCAGCGCCACGCCGCGGATGTCGTCGAAGGTGGTGGGGTCGGCGCCACGGGCGATGCGATGGGCCGTCTCGCACAGCGCCCGTTCGGCATTGCCGTAGATGAGGATGTCGGCTTTGCTGTCCACCAGGATCGATCGCCGCACCTTGTCCGACCAGTAGTCGTAATGGGCGATGCGGCGCAGCGACGCCTCGATGCCGCCGAGCACGATCGGCACGTCCTTGTAGGCCTCGCGGCAGCGCTGCGAGTAGACAATGACGGCGCGGTCCGGCCGCTTGCCACCCTCGTTGTCCGGCGTGTAGCTGTCGTTGTGGCGGATGCGACGGTCGGAGGTGTAGCGGTTGACCATCGAATCCATGTTGCCGGAAGTTACCCCCCAGAACAGATTGGGCTTGCCCAGGACCTTGAAGGCGGCGGCGTTCTGCCAGTCCGGCTGGGCGATGATGCCGACGCGGAAGCCCTGCGCCTCGAGCAGACGACCGATCACCGCCATGCCGAACGAGGGGTGATCGATATAGGCGTCGCCAGTGACCAGCACGACATCGCAGCTGTCCCAGCCGAGAGCGTCCATCTCGGCGCGGCTCGTCGGCAGGAACGGCGCCGTGCCGAAGCGGGCAGCCCAGTAGCGCTTGTAGGAGAAGATCGGTTTGGCAGCTTCCATCATGCCGGGCAGATAGCAGAAATCCGCCCGTCTGGAAACGGCAAACGCAGCACGAACTAAGTATATTTATGTATAGCGCGCGCGCCGGCGGAATAAGACCGGAGGGACCACCATCCTGGCAGCGTCACCGCCTTGTCATCCCCCGGCAATATTAGCGAGGGCGGCCAAAAAGCAGGCATGACCGCCGACTCTTTGAGCTTCCGTCGCCGGCCTTCATCGGCCAGAATGGCAACCCGTGAGCGCATAAATTGCCGGCACCACCATTATCTGCACGGCACGGTCAGGTTTTATCACGTAGCACTAGGCCCCAAGGGCCCTGTTCATCCTGTTGACCTAGCGTTTTTAAATTGGCCGGAGCTCTCAGCTCCGGCCATTTTCATTTGACGACAGCGCGACGGCTGGCCCAGAACGGCAACGGACAACGGCGGCGGGAGAGACATGCACAACATCGCCATCATCGGCGGCGGCCCCGCCGGCCTCATGGCAGCCGAGGTCATCGCGACCAGCGGCCGGCCCGTCACGGTGTTCGAGGCCATGCCGACAGTGGCGCGCAAGCTGCTCTTGGCCGGCAAGAGCGGCCTCAACCTGACGCACGGTGAAGAGTACGGTGCCTTCGTCAGCCGCTACGGCGCCGCTCAGCCAGCGCTGCGCCCGGCGCTCGATGCCTTCACGCCCACCGACCTGCGCGCCTGGGCCGATGGCCTCGGCGCCGAGACCTACGTCGGCTCGTCCGGTCGCGTCTTCCCCAAGGCGATGAAGGCGTCGCCGCTGTTGCGCGCCTGGCTGGCGCGCCTCGCCGCCCTCGGCGTCACCATCCATACCCGTCACCGCTGGACCGGTTTCGATGGCAACGCGCTACGCTTTGAAACGCCGACCGGACCGCTCACCATGACGCCCGCCGCCACGCTGCTGGCACTCGGCGGCGCCAGCTACCCCCGCCTCGGCGCCAACGCCGCCTGGGTGCCCTGGCTGCGCATCGCCGGCGTTGACGTGCGGCCCTTCCGCCCCGCCAACTGCGGCTTCGATGTCGCCTGGAGCGCGCTCTTCCGCGAGCACTTCGCCGGCACGCCGGTGAAGTCGGTCGTCGCCACCTCGGATGCCGGTGGCAAGGCCGGCGAATTCGTCATCACCGGCCACGGCATCGAGGGCAGCCTCGTCTACGCCCACGCCGCCGCGCTACGCGACCGCATCGAGGCGACGGGCACGGCGAAGCTGACGCTCGACCTCGTGCCGGGTCGCGCCATCGACCGACTGGAACACGATCTCGGCCGTCAGCCGGCCAAGGCCAGCTTCTCGACACGACTGCGCAAGGGGGCCGGCCTCGACGGCGTCAAGGCGGGGCTCGTCCGCGAACTCACCGACGCGGCGACGCGCCAGGACAATGCCCGCCTCGCCGCCGCGCTCAAGGCGTTGCCCCTGCCCGTTGTCCGGCCCCGGCCGATCGAGGAAGCCATATCGTCGGCCGGCGGCATCGCCCTCGCCGCCATCGATGCCGCCTACATGCTGCGAGCCCGCCCCGGCACCTTCGTCGCCGGCGAGATGCTCGACTGGGAGGCGCCGACCGGCGGCTATCTGTTGACGGCATGCCTTGCCACCGGCCGCGCGGCGGCGCGCGGCCTCATGGACTGGCTCGACGACCGCTGACCGTTACTTGGCCGCAGCGGCGCGGGCGGCCGAATCGAGCGTGTTGAGCATCAGGCAGGCGATGGTCATCGGGCCGACGCCGCGCGGCACCGGCGTGATGTGGCCGGCCACCGGTGCGGCCGAGGCGAAATCGACGTCGCCCACCAGCTTGCCCTTGCCGTCTTCCTCGATGCGGTTGATGCCGACATCGATCACCACGGCCCCCGGCTTGATCCAGTCGCCCTTGACCATGCGGGCGCGGCCGACGGCGGCGACCAGCACGTCGGCGGTGCGGCAGAGAGCCGGCAGGTCGGCTGTCTTGGAATGAGCGATGGTGACGGTGGCGTTGCGCTGCAGCAGCAGTTGCGCCATCGGCTTGCCGACGATGTTGGAGCGGCCGATGACCACGGCATGCTTGCCGGCCAGCGACGGCATAAGCTTGTCGATCAGGATCTGGGCACCGCGCGGCGTGCACGGCACGAAGCCCGGCAGACCGACGGACAACCGGCCGGCGTTGACCGGGTGGAAGCCGTCGACGTCCTTGTCCGGATCGATGAGACCAAGCACCTTGTCGGTGTTGATCTGCTTGGGCAGCGGCAGCTGCACCAGGATGCCGTGCACGGCCGGATCGGCGTTGAGCTTGGCCACGAGGTCGAGCAGTTCAGCTTCGCCCGTCGTCTCCGGCAACTTGAACTCGAAGCTCTTGAGGCCGCATTCGGCCGTGGCCTTGAGCTTGTTGCGCACGTAGACGGCCGAGGCCGGGTCCTCGCCCACCAGCACCACGGCCAACCCCGGCACGACGCCGTGGCTGCGCTGCAGTTCGGCGGCGCGGGCAGCCACCTCCTGGCGCAGGGCGGCGGCGGCAGCAAATCCATCGATAATTTCAGCGGCCATGGTCGGTACTCCTCAATGCGGGGCTGTCTTGCCGTCGCCTATGAGATCGGTCCGGCAAATGCAAGCCGGACCGCACATCAATCGATGAAGATGGACCAAGGGCGCAGCCGGCGCCTCAGCTTTCCAGGGCGCCGCCGTCCTTGGCCGTGCGCGAGCGGTGTTCGCCGACGATCTTCATCAGGTCATCGCCCACCCGCACCGAGCGGGCCGAAACGCGCGTCAGCACCAGGCCGGCCGCTTCGGCATGCACCGCCGTCACGGTCTCCGGATTGCCCGGCTCGCCGATGACCTCGGCGATCAGGGCCCCGGCGGCCACCTTGTCGCCCGGGCCGGCGTGGAACAGCACCAGACCGCCCCTCGGCGCCCGCACCATCTCCACATGCGTCTGCGGCACCGCCACAGCGTCATAGGCTGGTACCGGGGCCGCCGCGGCGTCGACCACGACGCCGCGACCGACCAGGAAGCGATAGAGACCGTTGCCGTCGTGGGCGGCAATCGTCGCATCGACATCGGCGCGGCCGCGCAGTTCCACCGTCGTGACGACGCGGTTGCGGAAGTCGGCCACTTCGGGCGCCGCCTGGAGATAGGGGTGGATGCTCGCCTCATCGAACGAGCCGTCCGTGCCGCCCTCGAAGGTCAGCACCGCCTCGGCGTCGAGAGCGGCGGCGAGATCGCTCATGAACGGCCACACCTCGGCTGGCACGTAAAGATAGGGCAGCGACTGGTCGTCGCAATGGAGATCGAGCACGATGGTCTTGCCGATCGAGTGGCGCAGCAGCCGCGCCTTGAGCCGACGCTCCACCGGCACACCGTCGCGATCATCCTCGATCAGGGCCACGGCGGGCCGCTCGAGGCGCTGGAAGTTGCGGTTGAAGTTGACGCGACTGCCCATGGCGAAACGGCCCATGTGCTCTTCATAGGCGTACTGGCCGAGGCCGATGGGGTTGGCGAGCGGTACCAGCGTGACGTCGCCGCGGAGCCGGCCCTCGGCCTCGGCGGCGACAAGCTGCGGGATGAGCACGTGCAGCGCCGCCGCGCCAGGCAGTTCATTGCCGTGCAGTGCCGCCTGCATGTAGACGCTCGGCGCCTTGGGATCGCAGCCCTTGAAGGTCAGGACCGTCAGGCTGTAGCCGAGGCCTGGCGTATCGCCACCCAGAAATTCGATCGTCTTTTCCATGAGATGACATCCGGCAGTCGTGAAGCGGACCACCGTTATAGCCACTCCGGCCACCGCCTGGCGACTAAATTCGAGCCGATCCGGCCACCGCGCCGTCGTGGGCGGCAACAGCGAGCGCGGCGCCGAACACCCGGCCGATGCCGATGACCACCGGCGGCCCGGCCTCCACCGTGCCCTCGATCAGAAGATCGGCGAGCCGGAGCGGCACCAGCCGCTGGCCGGCCTGACCGATGGCATAGCCGAGCACCACCGGCGTGTGGCGGTCGAGCCCTTCGGTCATCAGTCGGGCGGCGAGGCGTGGCGCCGTGCGGCCGCCCATGTAGACGATCAGCGTTGAATCGGCGTCGGCGAGACCGCGCCAGTCGAGCCCCTCGTCGAGCTCGCCGCTCTTGGCGTGGCCGGTGACGAAGCGCAGCGAGTGCGACAGGTCGCGATGGGTCAGCGACACTCCGAGCGCGGCGGCGAGCGCTATGCCGGCCGAGATGCCCGGCACCACCTCCACCGGCACGTTCTCGGCCGCCAGCCGGTCGATTTCCTCGCCGGCCCGGCCGAACACCATGGGGTCGCCCGCCTTGAGGCGGACGACGCGCTTGCCCGCCTTGGCAAGCGAGATCATCAGGTCGTTGATGTCTTCCTGACGGCAGGAGCGGCGACCGCCGCGCTTGCCGACCATCATCCGCCGGGCTTCGCGGCGGGCAAGTTCCAGCACTTCCGGCGACACCAGATCATCAAACAGGATGACGTCGGCCGACTGCAGCGCCCGCACCGCCTTGAGTGTCAGGAGCTCGGCTTCGCCGGGACCGGCACCCACCAGAATGACGCGCCCCTGCGCCGCCTGATCGGCGCCGAGCCGGCCAGCGGTCGCGATGAGCTGTGCTTCGTCGGCCGCATCGGGCGGCGGCCCGAAGGCCCGCTCGGCCAGCCGCTCCCAGAAGCCGCGCCGCTCGGCACCCGGCCGCAGCCGCTCGGTGACGCGCTCGCGGATGCGGCGGGCCAGTTGCGCCCATTCGGCCAGCGCCGGCGGCAACAGCGTCTCGATGCGGCGGCGGATGGCCTGGGCCAGCACCGGCGCGGCGCCGTCGGTGGAGATGCCGATGACCACCGGCGAGCGATTGACCACCGAACCGAACTGCACGTCGCAGTCCTCCGGCCGGTCGACGACGTTGACCAGGGCGCCGGCCCGCCGCGCGGCGGCGCGGAAAGTGGCGATTTCGGCGGTGTCGGCACTGTCGAGCACGGCCAGCGCCACGCCATCGAAGTCGGTTGCCTGCCAGCGCCGCCGCTCCAGCGTCAGCCGTCCCGCGGCGCTGCCGCGCGCCACCAGCGCCAGGAGATCGTCGTCGGGCAAGGGCACCAGCACCGTCACGTCGGCACCGGCGGCGGCCAAGAGTTCGGCCTTCCAGACCAGCGTCGGCGCGGCGCCGGCCACCAGCGCCCGGCGGCCGTTGAGATCGACGAACAGTGGCAGGCGCGCCAACGGCTGCATTCGCGCCGGGGCGCTTGCGCTCGGGGCACGCGGCTCGCTTGCCATCGATCCATTCATCCTCTGCACGGGGTTTCCGACCGTCCGATCGCACACCGGCCCGGCGTCTGTCCAGTTGGCGCGGCGACAGGGAGGGGCAATATCGCACGGCGCGCGCTGGCGGCGAAGCCGTTCGTTGCCAATCCGGTCGGAGAAGCGGGAACGAAATGCTCGGCGCCGGCCCGGCGAGGAACGCCGATGCTCCCGGTTCGCGCGACGGCGCCCAAACGAAAACGCCGTCACCTGCAACCGCCTGGGAGGAAAAAGCGGCACTGGCGACGGCGTTGTCTGGTCGAGCCCGTTTGCCGGACCCTGGTTCCCCTAGAAGGTGCGCCTCGTGGCCCACGCTGACGATCCTGTTGCAGGTTGCGTGCCAGAACTGCCAAAGGCCGAACGCCGGCCATCTGCCGTCCCAGCGCCACGAACGTGCCGCGCGGTGCCGAAAAAGACGGCAGCCGCGGGCGCTCCTGGCTGCGATTTGAGCAGTCCGATCGGCACAGCGATGCGGCAACAAAAAAGCGGCGTCCGGAGCGAACCGGACGCCGTAGCGGTCATGGGAGGACCGAAGTCGGGAGGAGAGAAATGCAGCGTCGGATCAGGCGACGACCAGCGTCACCTCGATGTTGCCGCGCGTGGCGTGGCTGTACGGGCAGACGACGTCGGCCTTCTTGACCAGGTCTTCGGCCTTGGCCTTGTCGAGGCCAGGAATGGTGATGGTCAGCTTGGCGGTGATGCCGAAGCCGGTGCCGTCGTCACGGGCACCGATGCCCACTTCGCCGACGATCGACGTCTCGGCAGCAATGGCCACCTTTTCCTTGGCGGCAACGAACTTCAGCGCGCCGAGGAAGCAGGCCGAATAGCCGATCGCGAACAGCTGCTCCGGGTTGGTCCCCTTGCCGCCGTCACCGCCGAGCTCCTTGGGGGTCGACAGGTCGACCTCAAGCCGGCCGTCCTCGCTCTTGGAATGACCGGTGCGGCCGCCGGTGGTGGTGGCCTTGGCAGTATAGAGAACCTTCATCATGACCTCGGATCGAGTTGCAGGCGATTGCCTGGGTGAATTTCGTGACACCAATTAAATTGCGCACAATCTAATTTTGTTCAATTCACATTCTTGTGATAGCCAGGGGTTTCCCCTGCCATTCGCCGGCAAGATCGCTATCATTTCGCCAACACCCGCCAGGAAGCCGCCATCCCATCCATGTCCGACGCTCTCAATCTCGACAATCAGCTGTGCTTTGCCGTCCATTCGACGGCCCATGCCATCTCCAGGGCCTACCGGCCCATGCTGGAACCCCTCGGCCTCACCTATCCGCAGTACCTGGTGCTGCTGGTGCTCTGGGAACAGGACGGCTTGTCGGTGTCTGACATCGGCGCCCGCCTCATCCTCGATTCGGGCACCTTGACGCCGCTGCTGAAACGTCTTGAAGCGGCCGGCTACGTCAGCCGCCGCCGCTCGGCCCGCGACGAACGCCAGGTGGTCGTCACCCTGACCGGCACCGGCCGCGACCTCAAAGCCATGGCGCGCTGCATCCCCGGCGAGATGGCGACCGCCATGGGCAAGCCGGTGGCTGACCTCATGCAGCTCAGGGACCAGCTCAACGAACTGCGCGCCAGCCTGACAGTCGTCACCCACCCGGTGTAGGGCTGCAATGCACCACCGCGCTTGACTTTTCACCCGCCGGCCGTCATATACCCAGCGTCGGCGCTCGGCGCCTACGACTGTACCGGTCGCGTGAAACGGCGGGCTAAAGCCCCGGCAGACCGGCTCTCTTCCCCCTGAAATTGGCCCATGATCACGCGGGGCCGGTTGTCCCGCACTAGGTCCCGGCGTTGCGCCGCGGGCCTGCCTGTGGTTTTTGAAAGACGTGTCGCTTGACCTCTTTTTCCGAATTCGGCCTCAACGAAACGCTCGTCCGTGCCCTCGCTGACGCCAACTACGATCGTCCCACTCCCATCCAGGAACAGGCCATCCCCGAACTGCTGAAGGGCCGCGACCTGCTCGGCATCGCCCAGACCGGCACCGGCAAGACGGCCGCTTTCGCGCTGCCCATCCTGCAGCGCCTGGCCCCCGGCAAGCCGGCGGCGCCGCGCCGCGTCCGGGCGCTGATCCTGTCGCCGACGCGCGAACTCGCCACCCAGATCAGCGAGAGCTTCCGCGCCTACGCCCACTACATGAATCACATGTCGATCGCCGTGGTGTTCGGTGGCGTCGGCTACCGGCCGCAGGAAGACCGCCTGAAGCGCGGCGTCGACATCCTCGTCGCCACCCCGGGCCGGCTGATCGACCACATGCAGAACGGCACCGTGACGCTGCACGAGACGGAAGTGTTCGTGCTCGATGAAGCCGACCAGATGCTCGACATGGGCTTCGTCCAGCCGGTGCGCAAGATCGTCAAGGAACTGCCCAAGGCCCGTCAGAGCCTGTTCTTCTCGGCCACCATGCCCAAGGAGATCGCTTCGCTGGCCGGTGAACTGCTGATCGATCCCATCACCGTCAAGGTGGCGCCCGAGGCGACCACCGTCGAGCGGGTCGAACAGCGCGTCATCCACGTCGAGACGGCCGCCAAGCGCCGTCTGCTGCTCGACGTCATCGTCGCCGAGAAGCCGGAACGGGCCCTGATCTTCACCCGCACCAAGCACGGCGCCGACCGCGTCGTCCGCCAGCTCGGCCAGGACGGCGTCGACGCCGCCGCCATCCACGGCAACAAGAGCCAGGCTCAGCGCGAGAAGGCACTCGCCGCCTTCAAGGACGGTTCGACGCCGATCCTGGTGGCCACCGATATCGCCGCCCGTGGCATCGACGTCACCGGCGTCAGCCACGTCATCAACTTCGACCTGCCGAACATCCCCGAGAGCTACGTCCACCGCATCGGCCGCACGGCGCGCGCCGGCGCGTCCGGCATCGCCATCTCGTTCTGCGGCGAGGACGAACGCGACTACCTCAAGGACATCGAAAAGCTGACGCGCCAGAAGATCGCCGCCGAGGACCGGCGCGGCACGCTGCCGCTGGCCCCGCGCGCCGAGCGTTCGGACGATGGCCGTGGCGAGCACGCTCCGGCCGGTCGCCGCCAGCGCCCCGGCAACCACAAGGCCGGCGGCCGCCCGCCGTTTGGCAAGCAGAACGGCAGCCGCGGCGACAGCCGCGCCCCCAAGGCCGACAACGCTCCGGCCGCCGCCGGCAAGCCGGCCCGCCGCCCCGAGCCGGCGCATCGCCCGGCCAAGGCCGGCCGCACGGTCGACAACGGCGCCCTTGAGCGTTCGGTCGCCCGCGTCGGCTTCCTGGCCCCCGGCAAGCCGCGCGGCTGAAGCCGTCGAGCTGGCTTTGACCTTTGCGTTGGGGGGGCTTCCCCCCACGCGCCTCGCGGCGGTCGCCCGGCCGCTGCCCCGGCCCTTTTTGCCGCGCCGCTCCCGCTTTGGCCGCAGTCGGGCCAGACGCAGCCTTACCAAGGCGCCACCATCCGTCTCCAAACGAGACGTCCCGACGCACCATTCCCTTCACATTGACAACCATTCGACGGTCGCGCGTATCAGCCTGATGCAGATCGGCTGGCCCGTTTCCTCGCGTCGACGATTCCGCTCACGCCTGATACAGGCAGTTAGTGATCTATTAACCAAAATAAAACCGAAATATACCCGACCGTTAATGCGGATTTAACCCTATCTAATACTTAACGTTGAGGTTTTGATTCACATAAATTAAACCCAGATTCCCACAATAGGCATCATAAAGCCATTTGAGATCTCGCAATTTTCTAGAGTCTGTCGTTAATTGCAGCGCAGACAACATGCGAGTACATGGCATGACGCGTGACAGACTCTCTTTCTGGGGTTGGGTATTTTCGGCGATCCTTCTGGGCGCCGTCGCCGCGCAACCAGTGGGAACCTCGACCCAGTTGACGACCGGGCTGATGCTGCTGGCCGTACTGCTGGTGGTCTGGCGTTGCGGCCGCACCGGGCCGTGGCGGCTGGTCTTCGTCGGCGTCGCCGTCACCATCGTCATCCGCTACTTCTATTGGCGCACCACCTCGACGCTGCCCTCGCCCGACAGCCTGATCAACTTCATCCCTGGCCTGTGGCTCTACATCATGGAGCTGTTCACGCTGTTCATGCTGGCCATCAGCATGTTCATCGTCGCCGATCCCATCGAGCGGCCGCGTGCCCGCCAGCTGTCCGACGCCGACAAGCCCAGCGTCGACGTGTTCATCCCGACCTACAACGAAGACAAGCTCATCCTCGCCACCACCATGTCGGCGGCGCTGGCCATGGACTATCCGGCCGGCAAGCTCAAGGTCTACCTGCTCGACGACGGCGGCACCGATCAGAAGTGCAACGGCGACGACCCCGTCGCCGCGCTGGCGGCCCGCAATCGCCGCGCCGAACTGAAGGCCCTCTGCGAGGAGCTCGGCGCCCACTATCTGACGCGCGAACGCAACGTCTCGGCCAAGGCCGGCAACATGAACGCCGCCCTGCCCAAGACCGACGGCGAGCTGATCGCCATCTTCGACGCCGACCATGGCCCGGTGCGCGAGTTCCTGATCGAAACCGTCGGCCACTTCACCGACGACCCGCGCCTGTTCCTGGTGCAGACGCCGCATTTCTTCCTCAACCCCGATCCGATCGAGAAAAACCTGTCGACCTTCCAGCGCATGCCGAGCGAGAACGAAATGTTCTACGGCATCATCCAGAAGGGGCTCGACAAGTGGAATGGGGCCTTCTTCTGCGGTTCGGCCGCCGTGCTGCGCCGCGCGGCCCTCGAGGAAGCCGGCGGCTTCGACGGCATCTCCATCACCGAGGACTGCGAGACGGCGCTGTCGCTGCACGCCCGGGGCTGGAACAGCCGCTACGTCGACAAGCCGATGATCGCCGGCCTGCAGCCGGAAACCTTCGCGTCGTTCATCGGTCAGCGCTCGCGCTGGTGCTCGGGCATGATGCAGATCCTGCTGCTCAAGAACCCGCTGTTCAAGCAAGGCCTGAAGCTGCCCCAGCGCATCGCCTACCTGTCGTCCAGCCTGTTCTGGCTGTTTCCGCTGACGCGCATCACCTTCATCGTCGCGCCGCTGCTCTACATCTTCTTCTCGCTGGAGATCTACGAGGCCAACATTTCCGAGTTCATCGCCTACACGGCGGTGTACATGGCCGCCAACATGATGATGCAGAACTACCTCTACGGTCAGGTGCGCTGGCCGTGGGTGAGCGAGCTCTACGAGTACGTGCAGGCCGTCTACCTCATCCGCTCCATCGCCGGCGTGCTGCTCAATCCGCGCAAGCCGACCTTCAACGTCACCGCCAAGGGCCAGACGCTCGATTCCAAGCGTCTCAGCGAGCTGGCGGCCCCCTATTTCGTCATCTTCTCCATCCTGCTGGTCGCCGACGTCGTCACCGCCTGGCGCTGGTACCATGACCCGGCGGCGAGCGACCTGCTGCTGGTGGTCGGCCTGTGGAATACGCTCAACCTGCTGGTGGCCGGCCTCGCCCTCGGCGTCGTCTCGGAAACCGTCGAGCGTCGCCACGCCCAGCGGCTGGCCGTCAGCCGGCGCGGCGCCATCATGGTCGGTGGTCAGATCGAACAGGTGCTGATCGAGGATGTGTCCATGGGCGGCGCCAAGCTCCGGCCGCTGTCGAACCGCTTCTCCATCGATCGCACCACCGGCCGCGAGGGGCATCTCGCCATCGCCCCGGCCCGCCCCGGCCATCCCATCCGCCACGTGCCGATCATCCTGAAGCGCCTCTCCCACGATAGCCGCGGTCTCTCCGCCGGCATCGCCTTCGCCGGCGAGGAAACCGAGGCGACCAAGATCGTCGCCGAGCTGATGTACGCCCAGGCGACCCCTCTCGACGAATTCCGCGCCCGCCGCCGCAAGTCGGTCAATGTCATCAACGGCTCGCTCGACATCGTGCTGATGAGCGTCCGCCACATGGCGCGCGGCATGGCCTACCTGTCGCGCGTTGGCCAGCCGGCCAGCCCGTCCGCCTCTGCCATCAACGAAGCCGTGCCGGCCAGCCCGCAGGTGAACGTGAAATGACTGCCTCCCGCTTCTCCCTGCTGCTCGGCAGCATCCTGGCCCTGGCCCCGCTCGCCGCCCTCGCCGACGACGGCGCCCCCGTCGACAGCGACCGCATCCTGCACCGGCTGCCGCTGTCGGCCGAGGGCTGGACGCTGGCCGGAGAAAACGCCCGTCTCGACCTGCCGGTCTACCTCGACGCCGCCGCCACCACCCGCCCAGCCGAACTGCAGCTGGCGCTGGAATCGGCGATTTCGGTCATGCCCGAGGCTTCGACGCTGGTCGCCACCGTCAATCGCCAGACCATCGGCCGTATCGGCCTCGGCAATCAGGGCGCCGCCCCGGCCGCGATCACCATTCCGCCGTCGGTGCTGCGGGCCGGCTGGAACACGCTGTCGCTGGTCGCCAGCCAGCGCCACCGCGTCGATTGCTCCATCGATGGCACCTATGAGCTCTGGACGCGCATCGATCCCGGCCACTCCGGCCTCAAGATCGCCGCGCCCGTGACCGGCGCCGACGATCTCACCGCCATCGCCGGCCTGTCGCCAGCCGACAACGGCACTCTGCCCATCCGCCTGCGCATCGTGCCGAAGAGCGACGACGACTTTGCCGCCGGCCTGCGCCTTGCCGGCCTCGCCGCCCGCATCACCGGCACCGAAGCGCCGCTCGTCGACTACGCCCCCGAGGCGGGCACCGGTGCCGGTCTCGACATCGTCTACGGCCGCAGCGCCGAAATCGCCGCCCTCGGTCTGGAGCCGCCAGCGGCCGGCGGCCTGCGCCTCGTGCCGGCCCACGACGGTCATCGCGCCACGCTGATCGCCCTCGCCAACAACCTCGGCGGCGTCGACGCCGCCCTCGGTCGCCTGGAGGACGCCGCCAACCGCGTCGGCCCCGCGCCGTTGCGGCCCGTCGTCGTTGGCCACGCCCCCACCAGCCTGACGCTGTCCGGGCTCGGCCGGCCGAGCGAGCAGTTCTCCGGCCATCTCTGGAGCGAGCGGCTGCACGTCCGCCTGCCCGCCGACACGCTGATCGCCGACTATGGCTCGGTGACGCTGCGCCTGTCGGCCGGCTACGCACCCGGCCTTGCCGCCGACAACACGCTGTCGATGTTCGTCGGCGGTCACCTCGCCGCCGCCATTCCGCTCGGCAACGACAGCGGCGCCATGATCGACAACCGCCGCATCGAGCTGCCGCTGTCGGCCTTCCGCCCCGGCGACAACGAGATCGAGTTCGTCGCTCACACCGCCAGCGCCGCCGACAGCGCCTGCGCCCCGCGCGACCAGATCACCGGCGCCGCCCGCTTCCTGATCCTCAACAACACCGCCATCGATCTGCCGAAGACGGCGCGGGCTCTGCGCCTGCCCGACCTCGGCGCCACCATCGCCAACGGCCGCACCGCCGCCGTCGCCGGCAACGGCGTGCGGCTGGCGCTGGCCGAGCGCACCGCCGGCAACCTCGCCGCCGCCGCCACGCTCTACGCCAAGATGGCGGTGCTCGCCGACCGCCTGCCCGACCTCGACGCCCGCATGACCCTCGCCGGCACCAGCCCGGCCGGCGCCATCGTCGTCGGCGCCCTCGACGAACTGCCGGCCGAGCTGCGCCAGCTCGCCGGTCTTGACATCGGCCTCACCCGTGCCACCGCCCACAACGGCAACGGCAGCGGCGACGACCTGCTGACCGGCTCGATCGCCAGTCCGGACAGCGCCGGCCAGCCCGCCGCTGACCCACTCGTCGAGGAATGGCGCAGCCGGGTCGGCACGCCGCACAACCGCTGGAGCGAACTGCTGACGCTGGTCGACACGACGATCGACGAAGTGGCCCGCAGCCTCGGCCTGGCCAGCACCGAAGCCCCGCCGTTGCCGGCCAGCGCCTCGTTCGTCGTCTCGCAGGGGCTCGACAACAGCAACGAGCCGGTGACGCTGGTGGCCGCCACCGACGCCGCCACGCTCAACGCCGGCGTCACCAACCTCGTCACGCCGCAGAACTGGCAGCTGCTGGCTGGCAGCACGCTCTATCTCGACAGCCTGTCGGGCAAGTGGCAGAGCCGCGCGCCGCTGCGCCAGACCATCGTCTCCACCGGCCCGCTCGACTTCGGCAACCTGCGCATGACCACCGCCGCCTGGTTCGCCATGAACACGCCCATCTACGCCGGGCTGCTGGCCCTGGCCGGCATGCTGTTCGGCCTGATGACCTACGTCACTGTCCGCCGCCACGGCCACAGGACGGCGCCATGACCAAGCGTGCCTGCCTCGCCGCTCTGGCGTTCATGGTCATCTCGTTTGCCGCGCCCATGGAGGTGTCCGTGGCCGAGACCACCGCCGCCCCCCACGCCGCCACCCTGCCCGGCGACGTCTGGCAGGCCTGGCGCCAGCGGTTCGTCGCCCCCGAAGGCCGGGTGATCGACAACGTCAACGGCAACATCAGCCATACCGAAGGTCAGGGCTACGGCATGCTGTTCGCCGCCTTCGCCGGCGACCGCCCCACCTTCGACAAGCTGTGGGCCTGGACGGTGACCAACCTCGGCATCCGCGACGATGCCCTGTTCGCCTGGCGCTTCGATCCGCGCACCAGCCCGGCGGTCAGCGACCGCAACAACGCCACCGACGGCGACATCCTCATCGCCTGGGCGCTGATGGAGGCGGCTGGCCGCTTCACGGCGCCCGACTATCGCCGGTTCGCCGCCCTGATCGCCAGGGCGATCGCTGCCAAGACCTTCGACGACAGCGGCACCGCCCGGCTGCTGCTGCCGGCCGCCGCCGGCTTCTCGGCCCGCGAGCGCAAGGACGGCCCGGTCGTCAACCTCTCCTATTGGGTCTATCCGGCCCTGCCCGCCCTCAAGGCGGCCGCTCCCGAGTACGACTGGGATCGCGTGTTCGCGGCCGGTCTCGACCTCACGACGGCGGCGCGTTTCGGCAAGCACCAGCTGCCCCCCGACTGGATCTCGCTGGCCGGCGGCCGTCCGGCACCGGCGACGGGGTTCCCGGCCGAGTTCGGCTGGAACGCCATCCGCGTGCCACTCTACCTCGCCTGGGCTGGCAACACCGGCCCCGTACTGGCCCCGTTCGTCGCCTGGGCCCGCCAGGGCGGCCGCGACCCGCAAGTCATCGACGTCATCGCCGACAAGCCGGTGAAGCCGTTCGGCGGCGCTCCCTATGGCGCCGTCACCGGCCTCGTCGCCTGTGCTGTCGACAACGTCAAGCTCGACGACGCCGTCCGCACCGCCCCCATGGAGCAGTACTATCCGTCGACGCTGCGCCTGCTGGCGCTGGCCGCCGCCGCTGCCCGCTATCCGCAATGCCTTTAGGTGTGGCTGATCGACCGTCGGCGGTGCTATAGCGCCCAAGAAGACCGTGCCGGAGCGCCCCGCGAGATCGGCGACCCGGCGGGAGAACCGCCCATGAAGACCCTCGCCGCCCTCCTCCTTGCTCCGCTCATCGCCGGCGGCTGCGTCGCCTCCACCGGCTACGCTGTCGTCACCGCCCATCAGGGCGAGGCGCTGGTACGCGGTCCGTCCGACGCCTGGGCCGCCCTGCCGCCCGCCGCCGGCAAGGTGCTGTCAGTGACCGAGCGCGACGAGCCGCCGCGCCTCACCCAGCGCATCGTTCTCGACGGCGCCGGACCAGTCGCGGGCGAGAACTTCATTGTCGTCACCACCCTCGACCGCCAGTCGAGCGCCAGCGCCTTCGGCGGCCCGCCGCGCCCCGAGGAGATCGAGCGCGACATGGCCGCCGCCTTCCCCGGCGTGCGCATGGCGCGGACGCTCGCCATCGAGCAGAACGGTCTCGGCCCGTTCGGTACCGCCTACGGCAGCACCGGCGCCTATACCTGCATCTACACCTGGCAGCGTACCGGTGGCGTCAAGGAGGTGTTCGGACCGGCCTCGATCCCCGTCGACGTGCGCGTCCGCCTGTGCCGGCAGGCCAGCCGCGAGGCGCTCGCCGCCTACGTCCGCGCGCTCGTCGTCTACGTCGGCCCGACCACCACCGTCGACTACCGCGCCGGTGCGCTGACGGTCGACCCGCTGACCGCCGCCTCCGGCATGCTCGGCCGCTGACGGCCGCATGCCGGCTGTCGCGGCGATGGACGAGCGGGGACGGCGCGGCCTATAAGGGGCGGAATTCGTTCACCGGGAATCCGCCATGCCTTACCAAGCCAACCCCGCCCGCTACGACGACATGCTCTATCGCCGCGTCGGCCGCAGCGGCCTCAAGCTGCCGGCCATCTCGCTCGGCCTGTGGCAGAACTTCGGCGAGACCGCACCGATCGAGCGTTCGCGCGCCATCTGCCGCACCGCCTTCGATCTCGGCGTCACTCACTTCGATCTCGCCAACAACTACGGCCCGCCGCCGGGCGCCGCCGAGGAAGCCTTCGGCAAGATCCTGGCCACCGACTTCCGCCCCTATCGTGACGAGATGATCATCTCCACCAAGGCCGGCTACAACATGTGGCCCGGTCCCTACGGCGAATGGGGCAGCGCCAAATACCTGATCGCCAGCCTCGACCAGAGCCTCAAGCGCCTCGGCCTCGACTACGTCGACATCTTCTACTCCCACCGCTTTGATCCCGAGACGCCGCTCGAAGAGACCATGGGGGCGCTCGACCGCATCGTCCGGGCCGGCAAGGCGCTTTACGTCGGCATCTCTTCCTACAACTCCCGCCGCACCCGCGAGGCGGTCGCCATCCTCAAGGACCTCGGCACGCCCTGCCTCATCCACCAGCCGAGCTACTCGATGATCAACCGCTGGGTCGAGGACGACGGCCTGCTCGACACGCTCGGCGAGCTTGGTGTCGGCTGCATCGCCTTCTCCCCACTTGCTCAGGGCATGCTGACCGACAAGTACCTCAAGGGCGACGTTCCCGAAGGCAGTCGCGCCGCCCGCAAGGGCCCCTTGAAGCCGACCTTCATCAGCGATGCCAATCTCGCTCACATCCGCGCCCTCGCCGACATGGCCGCCGCCCGCGGTCAGACGCTGGCCCAGATGGCGCTGGCCTGGGTGTTGCGCAACGAGGCCGTCACCTCGGCGCTGATCGGCGCCAGTTCGCCCGCCCAGGTCACCGACTGCGTCGGCGCGCTCGGCAATCTCGCCTTCTCCGACACCGAACTGGCCGAGATCGACCGCCGTGCCCCCGACCTCAACGTCAACATCTGGGCCGCTTCGTCCGAACGCCAGGGCCCGAGCCGCTGACCGGCGGGGCGGCGCCGCGCCGCCCCTTTCGCCCCCCGGTCGATCGTGGTTCAATCGCCCCATGATCAAGCCGCTCCTCGCCTGCCTTGTCGCCACCGTCCTCGCCACCACGGCGCTGGCCGCCGAACCGTTCCAGAGCTGGCTCGAAACCACGGTCTGGCCGGCCGCCCGCTCGGCCGGGGTCAGCCGTGCCACCTTCGACGCCGCCACAACCGGCCTGACGCCCGATCTCAGCCTGCCCGACCTCAACGCCGCCGGCGGCACCGCCGCCGAGTTTCAGACCGAGTTCAAGAGCCCAGCCGGCTATCTCGACAACGCCAAGCTCGACACCCAGGGCCGCGCCGCCGCCGGCAAGATCGCCGCCAACGCCGCCCGTCTCAAGGCCATCACCGCCAGAACCGGCGTGCCCGCCGCCGTCATCGTCGCCATCTGGGGCAAGGAATCGGCCTACGGCGCGGCGCCGCTGCCCAAAGACGGCGTGCGCACCCTGGCCACCCAGGCGTTCGCCGGCTCGCGTCGGGCCGAGTTCCTGCCCGAACTCGTCGCCGCCCTCCGGATTCTCGAGGAGGGCCACCTCGCCCGCGCCGACCTCAAAAGCTCATGGGCCGGCGCTCTCGGCCAGCCGCAGTTCATGCCGACGAAGTTCCTCGCCTACGCCGTCGACGCCGACGGTGACGGCCGCCGCGACATCTGGCGCTCCACCGCCGACGTGCTGGGCTCCATCGCCAATTTCCTGAAGCTGAGCGGCTGGCGCGCCGGCTTGCCCTGGGGCACCGAGGTGGTGCTGCCGCCGGCCGTGTCCTGCACCGGCGAAGGCCCCGATCAGGGCCGGCCGCTCGCCGACTGGATCAGCGCCGGGCTCGTCAAGCCCGACGGCACGCCGCCCACCGTTGCCGAGGTCGGCCCCATCGGCTACCTGCTGTTGCCGGCCGGCCGGCGCGGCCCGGCCTTTCTGGTGTCGGACAACTTCTATGTGCTGAAAGCCTATAACGAATCCGACGTCTATGCCCTCTGGGTCGGCGAGGTCGCCGATCGCGCTGGCACCGGCGGCCGCATCGTCGGTCGCTGGAGCGACCTGCGCGGCTTTACGCGCCGCGACGTGCAGCAGCTACAGCAGCGGCTCGAAGCCATGGGCCACGACGTCGGCAGCGCCGACGGCCTTGTCGGCTTCCGCACCCGTGTCGCCATCGGCCGCTGGCAGGAACAGCACGGGCGACCGCCCACCTGTTTTCCCGATGTCGACGTCATCGACGCGCTGCGCTGATCTCTCCCCCCGGAGACCAAGACGGGGGCACCTCGCGGCGCCCCCGTTCATCCGGTCCGATCTGTCCGGTCCTGCCGATCGCGGCGCTCCTCCCGCGCCGGCGCTATCGGCGGCCGGAGCCCGGCAAGGCCGTCAGGCAGCCTTGATGTCGATGTGCGTGGCCTTCTTGGGCGCCTGCGGCGACCGCGGCACCACCACCTTCAGCACACCCTTGTCGAATTCCGCCGTCACCTTGTCGCGATCAGGCTCGAAGGGCAGCGCGAAGTGACGGAGATAGGTGCCGGTCGACCGCTCCACCAGCCGGTAGTGCTTGCCGTCGTCCTTTTCTTCCTTTTCCTCGCGGCGTTCGGCCTTGAGCGTCAGCGTGTCGTCCTCGATATCGAGGGCGATGTCTTCCGGGGCAAGGCCCGGCAGTTCGGCGGTCAGCTCGATGCCGGTGTCGGTCTCGACGAGATCGACCTTCGGGGTCAGGAAGCCGTGGCCGGCGCCGGTCGGCAGCCGCCACTCGCGCGTGAAGTCCTCGAACATCCGGTCCATCTCGCGCCGCAGGGACAGGAAGGGATCCATGCTCTCGGTGGAGCGGAGAGGAGTGCTCGACCGCGGGAAGGGCATCAATGATTTGAAGTCCATGGCGTCGCTCCTTTCATGATCAAGGAAACGCGCCCGAACCGGCGTCGCCATTCCGGCGCCGGCCGGAAGCGTTTCCGGCTCGTGCCAAGATCCTATGTGGGGTCGTCGGCCGCGCCGGTAAAGACCCAAAGCCACCGGCCGCCGGGCGTTATTTGCTCGGATGGCGCTCCATCCACATGACGAAACCCAAGGTTGCCAGCGCCACGACGAACTGGCCGGCCACCAGCGGCAGCACCGTGCCGGCAAACATCTGGCCGATCACCGCGCCAACCGTCGTACCGACCAGCGTGGTGTAGCAGCCGATGAGCGAGGCGGCCGTGCCGGCAACGGCGCCGAGCGGATCGATGGCCATGGTGTTGTAGTTCGACATCATGTTGGAGAAGAAGAACTGCAGGGCGATCATGGCGGTGAGGAAGAACCACAGCGGCGGAATGCCGCCCGAGGCGAGCGTCGTCGCCAGGAACACCGCCGACAGCCCGATGTAGATGATGTGGCTGACACGGGCCAGCTTGTGCATGCCGAAACGCCGCACCAGGCGCGAGTTGACGTAGCCGCTGAGGCCGCCGGCCAGCGTCACCGAGGCGAAGGCCAGCGGGAACAGGGCGCCAAGCTGGTAGACGCCGGAACCCAGGATCTGCTCGGCCGAGCCGATATAGCCCATCAGCGCCCCGAACAGCAGGCCGATGACCGTCGAATAGACGACGGCGGTCCGGTTGGTGACGCAGATGCGCATGGCATCGATCACCGAAGCCAGCGACAGCGTCCGGCGATACTCCGGATGCAACGTCTCAGGCATGCGGATGAAGTACCAGCCGGCCACCGAAAAACTCAGCGCCGCCATGGCGGCGAAGATCGCCCGCCAGCCGGCCAGCGCCAGCAGCAGGCCGCCGAAGGTGGGCGCCAGCGCCGGAATGATGAAGAACACCATCACCGTGAAGCTCATCACCCGCGCCATCTCGCGGCCGGCATAGCGGTCGCGCACCATCGACACGGTGAGCACGCGGGTCGAAGCGCCGCCGATGCCCTGCAGCACGCGGGCAATCAGCAGCTGCTGGAAAGTGCTGGCAAACGCCGACAGCGCCGCGCCCGTCACCAGGATGGCCAGGCCAGCGAGCAGCACCGGCCGGCGGCCGAAGCTGTCGGCGAGCGGGCCATAGACGATCTGTGTCAGCGCGAAACCGACCATGTAGATATAGACGACAAGCTGGGCGTCGTTCTGGCTGGCCAGCCGGAAGGTGCCGGCGATGGCCGGCAAGGCCGGCAGCATCGTATCGATGGACAGCGCGCCCATGCCCATGAGGGCGGCGATCAGAGCGACGGTTTCAGCAAATCCGGGACCCTTGGCGGGCACCGAACTCTGTGAGTTCTGCATGAACACTACCTTGGAAATGTCACAGGGCCCGGGAAATGCCGGGACGCGCGCCGTCAAAGACGCGACCTGCCGTCCCCTTCTAGTCAAAGCGACGGCAAACACCAAGCACCAAAAGCGTCTGGTCTCGTGTTCGTGAAGCAGTGGCCGTCAGTCGTCGGAATAGCCACCGACCGAGCCGGTGATCTCGTCCGAGGAATAGCCCATCGGCTGCGGTCCGGCGTTCCATCCCGGCGGCAACGCCGGCACGGTCGCCGCTCCGCCGACCGGCGTGCAGATGTAGCCCGGCGGACACCCCGGCGGCTGCCGCACCGGCGCGGCCGGCTGAACGATCGGCAGGGTCCGCGGCTGGCCCGTCACGGAGGCCGGCGGCAACGGCTGATCGAAACCCGACGCGCCGTTGCCGAGCACGGCCGGATTGGCCGGCGACATCGGATAGGACGCACCAGCGTTGGCGACGTAGACCGGCGCCGTCGGCGGCGGCACGTCCGGACGCGGCTTGCAGTAGCGGTAGGTGCCCTGCGCGTTGTGATGGGCGAGGTCGAGGTGCAGGTGGTTGTCGTGCTGCGGATCGGACCCCGGCCCCAGCACCGTCGTGAACGGACCGCAGGCGCCGGCGGTGATCTCGCGCAGGAAGGCCCGGTCGGCGGCACTGCCGTACCAGCCGGTCTTGACCATCACCGTGTAGCCGTTGGCCAGCGTCGCGCCGGCGAAGTCGAAGGCGTTGGCGAAGGCGTGCTCGGACAGGCGGGCACCGGGAACGTTGTTGCGGCCACGACAGTTGTAGGTGCCGAAGTTCTTGATCTCGACCACCGGCGAGCCGTAGCGACTGAGCGCGGCCGGCATCACCGAGTTGCGCACCCAGGCCTCGAGCGCCGCCGTCATCGGACAGGAGATGACCAGGGAATGGCTGCCGAGGCTGACCGTGCCGTCTTCAAGCGCCGTGATGCGCAGCGGCCGGTCGATGCCGCAGATGCCCTTGCCCTCGATGGCGTTGGACGGCTGGATGAACGTCGACAGCTTGACGAGATGACGGGCATAGCAGGCCGCCTCCGCCTGCGCCCGCCAGGGCTCACGCTGCTCGTAGTCGAAAAAGCCGCAGCCGACGAGCAGCGCGGGATAGAGAACGGCGAGAAGACCGGACGCAATACGGGAGGGCTTCATGGTTCCCCATGATGCAACGCTTCCGGCTAACGGGGCGTTAACGGTAACAGGTGCCGGCCAAGCCTCAAATCGAACCGACGGTCTTGAGGCGGACCTTGGGGTGCACTTCCGCCTGACTCATCACCGTGGTGTGGGCGCGGAAGCGTTCGATGATCGAACGGACATAGGGCCGCACCATCGGTGAGGTCATCATGACGGGCAGTTCGCCCTTCTTGGCCGCGTCCTCGAAGCGATCGCGCACCGCGCCGACGAATTCCTGCAGCTTGGACGGCGCCATGGCCAGACGCTTGTCCTCGCCCTCGCCGACGATACTTTCGATGAACGCCTGCTCCCAGGCCGGCGACAGGTTGATGAGCGGCAGATAGCCGCCCGGTGCCATGTGGGCGGCGCAGATCTGGCGGGCGAGGCGCGCCCGCACGTGCTCGGCGATCGTCTGCGTCGACCGCGAGATCGACAGCCCCTCGGCGATGCCCTCGAGAATGGTGCCGAGATCACGCACCGAGATGCGCTCGGCCAGCAGCAGCTGCAGCACGCGCTGGATGCCGGAGACGGTGATCTGGCCCGGCACGATCTCGTCGATCAGCTTGGCCTGATCGGCCGGCACTTCGGTCATCAGCTTCTTGACGTCGGCGTAGCTCAGGATCTCGGCGACGTTGGACTTGAGCGTCTCCGACAAATGCGTCGACAGCACGGTCGCCGGATCGACGACGGTATAGCCGCGGATGGCCGCTTCCTCGCGCAGCCGTCCCTCGACCCAGGTGGCCGGCAGGCCGAACGTCGGCTCGGTGGTCTGGGTGCCGGGGATCGACACCTTGCCGCCCATCGGGTCCATGACCATGAACTGACCGGGGAAAATGGTGCCGCGGCCGGCGTCCACTTCCTTGATCTTGATGACATATTCGTTGGCGCCAAGCTGGACGTTGTCGAGCAGGCGCACCGGCGGCATGATGTAACCGAGCTCCGAGGCGATCTGCCGCCGCAACGCCTTGATCTGGTCGCTGAGCTTTTCACCCTTGGACGAGTCGTTGATGAGCGGCAGCAGGCCGTAGCCAAGCTCGACCTTGAGATCGTCCATCTTGAGGGCGGTCTGCACCGGCTCCTCGGCCGGCGTCGCCGGCGGCGCGGCGGCCGCCGCCTTGTCCATCTCGCGCTTGACCGTCTGCCGCACCTTCTCGCGGCCGGCGAGATAGGCGAGCAGACCGGCGCCGATGCCGATCGAGGCGAACGGCAGGAATGGCAACCCCGGCAGCACCGCCAGCAGCCCCATCACCGCCGACGACATGCCGAGCGCCGTCGGATAGCCGGTGAGCTGGCCGGACAGGGCCTTGTCGGCGGCGCCCGACACGCCGGCCTTCGACACCAGCAGGCCGGCGGCCGTCGACACGATCAGCGCCGGAATCTGGCTGACCAGACCGTCGCCGACGGTGAGGATGGTATAGGAATGGCCCGCTTCGGACAGCGTGATGCCCATCTGCATGACGCCGATGATGATGCCGCCGATGACGTTGATGAAGGTGATGAGCAGGCCGGCGATGGCGTCGCCGCGCACGAACTTGGAGGCACCGTCCATGGCGCCGAAGAACGAGCTTTCCGCCTCCAGATCCTTGCGCCGCTTGCGCGCCTCGTCTTCCTTGATCAGTCCGGCCGACAGATCGGCGTCGATGGCCATCTGCTTGCCCGGCATGGCGTCGAGGGTGAAGCGCGCCGCCACTTCGGCGATGCGGCCCGAACCCTTGGTGATGACCACGAAGTTGATGATGACCAGAATGGCAAAGACGATGATGCCGATGACGAAGTTGCCGCCCATCACAAAGTTGCCGAAGGCGGCGATGACGTGGCCGGCCGCCGTCGTTCCCTCGTGACCGTGGCTGAGGATCAAACGCGTCGACGCCAGATTGAGGGCGAGGCGCAACATGGTGGCGATCAGCAGCACCGTCGGGAACGACGTGAACTCGAGCGGCGTCTGGATGAACAGCGCCGTCATCAGGATCAGCACCGAGAAGATGATCGACAGCGCCAGCATGAAGTCCAGCAGCAGCGACGGCATCGGCAGCACGAGGATGACCAGGATCGCCATGACGGCGATGGCCAGGCCGACCTCGCCGCGCAGGATCGTGCCCTTGAGTTCCCCGATGGTCGGCACGCGCATGCCGAGCGGCAGACCGGTTCCGGGCGCTGATGGCGGGCTGGACGTGGTGTCGGTCAAGGCGCGTCACTCGAAAGATGAAACCGGGCGCCGGACAACGCACGCGACGCATGCTCCCGACTAGGCAGAATTTGCCGGCCATATGGTTAACAGCTGGTTAACATCGTCCGCGCCATCGCCGCCCATCCACCGTTTGCCGCCCCGCCGCCGACAAACGGCGACGCCCCCGTTCGGCACGCCGGCTAGGTATTTCCCGTCGTCAGCTCCAACACCTATTGATCGATTAGAAATCGATTAAGTACCAGCGCACCCCGCTGCGGCCCGATCGCGCCGTTGCGGAAAGGCGTATGATTGTCAGGATCTTGGAGAGAGCTGGCGGAGGATACGATGACCGGAGCGAGCATCGCCATCTTGTCATTCGAACACATGCGGAACGATGGCATCGCGCCCGACGACATCATCGGGCGCGTCGATCGCTACATCGACGATCTCAAGCATTTGCCACTGACCACCGAAGGCCTCGACGAGGCGCTGACCGAAGCCGGCGACTACCGCTCCGATCTCCTCCGCCTCAGGGCCAGAACGCTGCATTGACAGCCGCCACCGGCCTCACGCCGTCACGACGCGCGAGGTGCCCGGCTCGGGCACGTCGACGCCCTCGGCCTCGTACTCGTTGAGCTTGTTGCGCAGCGTGCGGATCGAGATGCCGAGGATCTTGGCCGCGTGCGTGCGGTTGCCGAGGCAATGGTCAAGCGTGTCGAGGATGAGGTCGCGCTCGACGTCGGCCACGGTACGACCGACCAGCGCCCGCGTCACCGCCTGCGCCGTCTCGACGGCCCGCACCGCCATGTCCGAACCGGCCGGCCGGCTGGTGCTGCGGCCTTCGAAGCGGCCGCCGTCCGGCGTGCGGATGGCGTCGACGCCGATCTCGGTGCCCGAGGCCAGCAGCACGGCGCGGTGGATGGTGTTCTCAAGCTCGCGCACGTTGCCGGGCCAGCTCGAGGCGATGAGCTCGCGCTTGACGTCCTGGGCCAGCGGCCGCTCCGGCAGGCCATTCACTTCGGCGTACTTCTTGGCAAAGTGGTCGGCCAGCGCCAGCACGTCGGCCGGGCGGTTGCGCAGGGCCGGAATCTTGAGATTGACGACGTTGAGCCGGTAGAGCAGGTCCTCGCGGAACCGCCCGTCCTTGACTGCCTCGGTGAGGTTGCGGTTGGACGTGGCGATGATGCGGATATCGACCGGCACCGGCTTGGAGCCGCCGACGCGGTCGATCACCCGCTCCTGGATGGCCCGGAGCAGCTTGGCCTGCAGCCGCACGTCCATTTCCGAGATTTCGTCGAGCAGCAGCGTGCCGCCCGAGGCCTCCTCGAACTTGCCGATGCGGCGGGCGACGGCGCCGGTGAACGCTCCCTTCTCGTGGCCGAACAGCTCCGACTCCAGCAGGTTCTCCGGAATGGCGGCGCAGTTGACCGACACGAACGCCTTGTCGGCCCGCGACGACTTGCGG
Organism: uncultured Pleomorphomonas sp.; assembly: GCA_937868725.1. Lineage (GTDB taxonomy): Bacteria > Pseudomonadota > Alphaproteobacteria > Rhizobiales > Pleomorphomonadaceae > Pleomorphomonas. The sequence goes on along the minus strand of CALMMQ010000044.1, from coordinate 65,958 downwards.
TGGACATAGCGGGCCAGCACTTCCTTGCCGGTGCCGCTCTCGCCGGTGATCAGGATCGACGCTTCCGACGGCGCCACCTGATCGGCCAGCTTCAGCACCGCCAGCATGGCCTCGTCGCGCACCACCACATCGCGATTGTCGGCCGATACCGCCGACAGCACGGCGGCGATCAGCTCGGCGTCGGGGGGCAGCGGAATGTACTCCTTGGCGCCGGCCCGGATGGCGGCGACCGCCGCCTTGGCGTCGGTGGCGATGCCGCAGGCGACGACGGGAACGGCAATGCGCTCCTCCTCGAGGGCGGCGATCAGGCGCTGGATCGGCTGCAGCACGTCGATCATCACCAGATCGGCGCCGCGACCGGAGCGCAAAGTCTTGAGCGCCGTATCCAGCCCATCGGCGTGCAGCACCGAGGCGCCCTTGTCGAGGGCGATGCGGGTGGCGGCGGTAAGCTGGCCGTTCAGCGACCCGACGATGAGAAGGCGCATGGTTGATCCCCTATCAGCGTTCGGCCTTGACGATTTCCGTCATGGTGACGCCGAGCTTGTCTTCCACCAGAACCACTTCGCCGCGGGCGACGAGACGGTCGTTGACGTAGATGTCGATGGCTTCGCCGACCTTGCGGTCAAGTTCCAGCACGGTGCCCGGCCCCAGTTGCAACAGGTCGCGCACGTTGAGGCGCGCCCGGCCCAGAATGGCCGAGACGCGCACCGGCACGTCAAACACCGCCTCGAGTTCGGCGGAGGTGTGGGTCTGACTGGCGTCCTCACCATCTTCGACCGGCTGGCCGCGCGGTGCGGTATGCTGCTCGAACTTGATGTTTCCGTCGTCCTCGGCTCCGGCCGTCATGTCGTCACCCCGTTCGGCGTCTGCCCGGCGGCGCCTTCGCCGTCTGGCAGCAGATGGTTGTCGATCGCCTGCCGGATCGTCGCCTCGACGCTGGCGCGCTCGAAGACGATGCCGCCATCGGCCCATTCGATGCGGCAATCGCCGCGTGCCATGCCGTCTTCGCCGAGCACCACCAGGCGCCCTTCGAAGCCACGTTGGGCGGCCAGGCTCGTTACCGCCGCCCGGATCGGCTCGGCATCGGCGTTGGCCAGCCGGATGACCAGATGCGGCGCCTTGCGCAGCGGCGCCAGGGCATCGGTCAGCACCGCCAGCACCAGCTCGCGCGGTTGCCGCTCGATCAGCGTGCCGGCCAGCTTGAAAGCCACGGCCTCGGCGAGCCGCATGGCCTCCGCCTCGATCCGCCGCCGCTCGTCGTCCAGCACACCGAGGATCGCCTGGGCAGCGCCAGCCAGCCGACCAGCCTCGTCGGCCAGCCGATCGGCGGCCCGGGCCTCGGCGCTGCGCCGCCCCTCGGCGACACCGGTGTCGTAGGCAGCCTGTTCGGCCGCCGCCAGCAGCGCCTGATGCTCGGCCAGCGAGATCATCGGTTCCGGCGGCGGCGGCGGTTCGGCCGCCAGTACCGGCTCCGAGAAATCCATGTCGAACAGGAAGCGGGCTGGTGCCGCCATTGTCAGTCCTCTCAAGCCTCGGCCGAACTACATGACGAGTTCGTCTTCGCCCTTGTTCTTGGAAATCATGATCTCGCCCTTGGCCGCCAGATCCTTGGCCAGGTTGATCAGCGCCGCCTGGGCGTCGTCGACGTCCCTGAGGCGCACCGCCCCCATCGCTTCCATGTCTTCCTTGAGCATCGCCGATGCACGGGCCGACATGTTGGCGAAGAAGAAGTCGCGCACCCCCTCCTTGGCCCCCTTGAGGGCCATGGCCAGCTTGTCCTTCTCGACCCCGCGCAGCAGCGTCTGAATCGCGCCGGCGTCGAGCTTGCCGAGGTCATCGAAGGTGAACATCAGCGCCTTGATGCGGTCGGCGGCGTCGCGGTTGTGTTCCTCGAGGGCGGCGATGAACTTGGCTTCGGTGTTGCGGTCGAACGAATTGAAGATCTCGGCCATCAGTTCATGGGCATCGCGCCGCTGCGTATTGGTCAGGTTCGACATGAACTCGATGCGCAGCGTCTGCTCGACCTTGTCGAGGATGTCCTTCTGCACGCTTTCCATCTTCAGCATGCGGTTGACCACCTCAAGGGCGAATTCATCCGGCAGCTTGGACAGGACGCGGGCGGCGTGGTCGGAATTGATCTTGGACAGCACCACGGCCACGGTCTGAGGATACTCGTTCTTGAGATAGTTGGCGAGCACCACTTCCTGAACGTTGGACAGCTTTTCCCACATGTTGCGGCCGGCCGGACCACGGATCTCGTCCATGATGGCGTTGACCTTTTCCGCCGGCAGCACCGATAGCAGCAGCCGCTCGGTCGTGTCGTAGTTGCCCATCAGCGCGCCCGACGAGGACACCTTGGTCACGAACTCGACGAGGAGATCGTCGAGCATGGTCGGCGTGATCGGCCCGAGCTTGGACATGGCGTTGGACAGCTGCTTGATCTCGATCTCGTCGAGCAGCTTCCACACCGGCGCGCCGAAGCGCTCGCCCAGCGCCAGCATCATGACAGCGGCCTTTTCCGGGCCGGACAGTTCGCGCTGTTCCGACGCCGTCGAAATGGTCAGGGCGCTGCCGGTACCGCGATTGCCGCCGCCCTGCCCCTGGCCGTTGTGAGGAACCGGCTTCTGCATGTCAGGCCGCCGCCTCCGTCAGCCAGGTGCGGATGATGATCGCCGCCTCGGTCGGGTTCTCGCCGACGAGATCGCCGACCTTGCGCACTTGGTCGAGCTGCGCGGCGCCCTGCGCCTTGGCGTCCTCAATGCGGCTGTTCTGCGGCCCTTCGACGAGGGTCGGCACCGGGTTGCCCTCGGCGTCGACCGAGGAGATCACCGGCTTGCCGTCCGGGTTCAGCACCACGGTGATGGCGTTCTTGCCGGTGGTTGCCGCCACCTCGTTGAGCGCGTCGGTGATGGCCGGGATGGTCGCCACCTTGGGATCGTCCAGGAGATCGTTGGCGACGATGCGGCGGATGAGCGGGCGCACGGCGAACAGCAGCACCAGCAGCGTCACCAGCACCAGCACGCCCATTTCGGCAAAGCGGACGATGTCCTCCTTGGAGAAGTCGAGGAAGGAGGTGGCCGCCGCCGGCGTGTCGCCCAGCGCCTGGGCGTTGTCGGCGAACTGCAGGTTGACCACCTGCACCTGGTCGCCGCGCCCCTGATCGAAGCCCATGGCCGTCTTGACCAGAGCCGAGATCTGATCGAGCTCGGCCTGCGGCCGCGGCGCATAGGTCTGCGCCCCCTTGGCGTCGGCGCTGTAGCGGCCGTCGACCAGCACGGCCACCGACAGGCGCTTGACGCCGCCCATCTCGGTGACGCGCGTCTGCGTCGTCTTGGAGATCTCGTAGTTGACCGTTTCCTCGGTCGTCTGGGCGTTGTCCTTGGTCTGGGCGTTAGCCCCCTTGGCCTGGTTGGAGTTGGCGTTCGGCACCTGATTGCCGGCCGACACCTGACCGTCGGGCTGGACGTCCTGCGACAGCGACTGCTCTTCGCGCGTCTGCGTCGAACGCACCACCTGACCGTTGGGATCGAAAATGTCCTTGGTTTCCGAGAAGCGGTTGAAGTCGAGCTCGGCGGCGACGCGGACGCGGGCGCGGCCCGAACCGACGACGCTCTCGACAATGTCGCGAACGCGGTCTTCGACCTGCTTCTGGAAATTGTTGCGCCGCTCGTCGGCGTTGCTGGCCAGTGCGGCGTCGGTTTCCTCGCCGTTGCCCTGCGCCAGCAGGCGGCCATTCTCGTCGATCACCGAGATCCGCGACGGCTCAAGCCCCGGCACCGCCGAGGCGGCCAGGTGCTGGATGGCGCGGATCTGACCGGCGTCGAGCGTGCCGCGCGTCTTGAGCACGATGGAGGCGGTGGGCTTCTGCTCTTCCTTGCGGAACAGCTGACGCTCCGGCAGCACCAGGTGCACGCGGGCGTTCTCCACCTGGCGGATGGTGCGGATGGTGCGGGCGAGTTCACCTTCGAGCGCCCTGAGGGCGTTGACCGACTGCACGAAGCTGGTCGTACCGAGGGCGTCGGCCTTGTCGAAGATCTCGTAGCCGACGCCGCCGCCCGACGGCAGTCCGGCCTCGGCCAGCTTCATGCGCGTCTCCAGCACCTTGTCGGGATCGACAAGGATGGCCGTGCCGTTGTTGGCCAGCGTGAACGGCGTGTTGGACGACTGCAGCTCCTGGGTGATCGCCGAGGTATCCTCGAGGCTCAGCCCGGCATAGAGCGGCACCTGTGCCACTTCGTTGAAGCGCATGACGACGAAAGCGAAGAAGCCGATAAGGCCGATGGCCACCGCCCCCATCGCCGCCAGTCGGCTGGCCCCCAACGATTTCAAGAACTCACCGAAACCACCCACCGGAATCGCTCCGCCTTGTCGAATCGACGCGTCCTCCCGGATACCCGGAACACCGCCGCTCGGCAGCAATTTCCGCATAAATATGGTAAACAAGTTATTAACGCTCGTTTACCTTTTTGAGGGAATGGCGGTTTTCCGGCGTTTCTGGTTGTTGAGAACTTGGGCGAACCCGGCAAATTTTGCCTATGTCCGACCCCCGGCCGAACAATCCCAGCCCGGACAGCGCTCGACCGGGGCTCGCGCTGCCCGCCTCGCCGTCCGGAAGGCTGCGGCCAGACGCGCGAAAGGCCGGTCCCTCGGGAACCGGCCTTCATCAAATCCGTTACGGAAAACCCAGGACTAGGCGCGATATTGCTGCACGCGCGTCGCTCGGAGACCGGCGAGCCCGTGCTTGTCGATCGATTGCTGCCAAGACAGGAATTCCTCGACGGTCAACGTGTAGCGCTTGCACGCCTCGTCGAGCGACAGCAGTCCGCCACGCACGGCGGCGACCACTTCGGCTTTTCTTCTGATCACCCAGCGCTGAGTTCCCTCAGGTGGCAGATCGGCGATCGTCAACGGACTGCCGTCGGGTCCGATGACATACTTTACGCGCGGACGCATCTGTTCGGTCATACTACTCTCACACAAATCTGACCTTCAGAGCGGAGACTAGCGCACGCCGTTTAAAAATCGCCTAATGCCAATGCAAGAAATCGGTAAGAATCATAATAGCTTGTTTGAAGCTAACTTGATTTGAACGTTAGCAAACACGCCTCCCGATTGAACGATTTCCGCCAAAATCATCGCCGGACAGGTTAACGGCCTGTCTCAATGGGGACACCGGCGCGCGCCGACGCCACCGGCGAGGCCAACGGGCAACCCGTCGCCGGTGGTGAATTCTTGCATACGTGTTCGCACCTAGGTGTCGCCCCCGGTCCGTTAGCCGTCGATGGAAATGACGCTCGACAGCGGCACCGAAACGCCGTTGATCTTGAGGTAGGGCTGGGTACCCGAGGTGTCGATGGCATTGACCTTGCCGCTCACCTGCGAGGTGACGGAAATGGCCGCGCCGTTGCTGTCGGTGCCCGACACCGAGATGGTGAAGGTATCGGTCGAGGTGCTGTAATCGGTGCCGTCCGAGCCCTTGCCGTCCCAGGTGTAGGCGTTGTCGCCGGAGTTGAGGTTGGCCGTCCCCGAATAGACGACGTTGCCCGACGAGTCGGTGATGGTCACCTTGGCGTCCTTGGCGGCGGCGCTGGCGTCGAGCGACCACGAGCACTTGCCGTCCTGGAACTTGGTGGTGTCGGAATAGGCGGTGACCGACTTGCCGATGTAGTTGACCAGCTGCAGCGCCGAGTTGGTGGCCAGCGTCGTCAGCATGCTGTCGAGTTTCTGGTTGCTGAGAATAGCCTGTTCAACCGAGGAATACTGGACCAGCTGGTTGGTGAAGGTCGAGGAGTCCATCGGGTCGAGCGGCGACTGCGTCTTGAGCTGGGTCGTCAGCAGCGTCAGAAACGTGTCGTAGTTCGACATCAGCGAGTTGGTCGCGGCCGTCGACGTGGACGACGACGACTTGGACGACGAGGCGGACGAGACGCTGGCGGCGGCGGAAGCGACGGTCATGGCTTTGTCCTCGAATGGCAGGAGCGGGCACCGCACATCACGGATCGAATCGGCAGTGCCACGCTCGGCCCCCTTTGCATCTAGACCCGGACGTCGACCCGCGAGGTCACGCGCGGCCGATAGGCGGCGAGTGAGGTCACGGCAGCATCCGAGGTGGTCTGATTGTCGGTCTGCGCCTGTTGCCGGCGCTGACCCTGGCGATTGGCCGTCTCGTCGCGCTGTTGACCGGCGGCCGAGCGGCCGTCCGAGTTGTCCTGGCGCAGGGACAGCGACACCGAGCCGTCGCGGGTCGAGAAGCCGGCGTCACGCAACGTCTGCTCGATCGACCGCTGATCGCGGCTCAGCTGGTTGTAGGTATCCTGATTGCTGACCGTCAGGTGAGCCTTGGCGTCACCCGTGGAGCTGAAATTGACGTCGACGTCGATGGCGCCGAGCCCCTCGGGATCGAGGCGGATCGAAAAGCGGCTCTCGCCCCGGTTGGTCCGGCGCACCACTTCGCTGCCAACCTGCTCCAGTCCGACCGAACGGGCCGTGCCGATGCTCTGGCCCGACGCAGTGGCGGTGGCAGCGGTGGTGGCGGTCGGTGCCAGCAGCGTCGCCTGCCCGGCGGCGGCAGCGTCGCTGGTCCCGGTCGTCGGCGTGGCAGCGGGCGTCGCAGCGGCGGCGGCGTCGGCCGTCGGCTTGCTGGTCTCGCCCTGACGCAGGCGATCGACAAAGGCCTGGGCGGCCGGCGAAATGCCGGTCACCGTCTTGGCCTGGGCCAGTCCGGTAACGCTCTGCCCCGTGGTTTCGCCCTTGCCGGCGTCGGCGCCGGTCGTGACCTTCGAGCCTTCGGCATCGCCGACGCTCTTGGTGAAGGTCGAGGCCAGGCTGCTTTCGGCGGCCGTCGCGGCGGCGGTCATCAGCTGGGCGTCACCGCTCGGCGCATCCGGCGTCGGCGTGCTGAGCGGCACCGCCGGGTTGGCGCTCGCCTGCACGTCGACCAGCGCCGCCGCGAGACCGGCGGCCGGCTTGTCGGTGGTGAGCGGGGCGGCGGCCTTGGCCGGCGACGTCTCGGTCTTGGCAGCGGCGTTCGACACCGTCGCCTTCACCGCGCGGACCGCCTCCGGCAGGGCCTCGGCCAGCGCTTCGAGGCCAACGCCGGCGGTGCCGGCAAGGCCGGTCGACGTCAGCTCGACGCGGGGCGTGGCGGCGCGCGGTGCGGCGGTTTCGGGCTCGGCCGTTGCCGGCGTCGCGAGCTCGACCGCCGCCGCGTCGACGAGAGCGGCAAAATCGGAGCCGCCATCGGCGGCGGCCGGCGCGGCCACTTCGTTCGGCAGGGCGGGCTTGGCCTCGACCGGGGTGGTCGGGGCGGCGGAGTCGACCGGCGCGGTCAGATCGACCGGAGAGGGAGAAGCGGCAGGCGCAGCCGTCGGCGCCGCCTCGGCGACCGGCGAGACGACCGGCGCCACGGCGGCGGTCATCACGGCGGCGGCTGCCATCGAAGCGTCGACAGCCGGCGCTGGATTGGCGGCGTCGTCCGGATTGGCGGCATCGGTTGGGCTGTCGGTATCGGCGGAAGCGGTCTTTTCGCGAACCGGTGTCGTCGTCTTGGGCGCGGCGACGGTCGCCTTCTCGGCCGGCTTCGCCGCGTCCGCAACCGTCGGCTTGGCGATCGCCGGTTTGGCCGCCACCTTGGCTTCGGCGGCGGCGGGCATGACCACCTGCGCCACGCTCACTGCCATCTCGGAAGTCGTCGGCGTCGCCGCATCGGCAACGGGCGTATCGACCGGCGCGGCACCATTCTCAGTCAGCGGCACAGCGACAGGCGGCACGACTGCCGGGGCTTCGCTCGCGGCGGCAGCGATATCGGCGTTGACCGGCGCTTCGGCTTCGACGCTTTCGGCCGGCACCGGCGCGGCAACGGGCGCCGCCAGTTCGCCGGTCTCGACGGTAGCCGCCGCCGGCTTGGCAACAGCGGCTTCGACCTTCGCCTCGGCCACCACGGGCGCCGTCACCACGACGGGCGCAGCCACGGCCGGCTTGGCATTGGGAACCGCGGCTTCGACCGTAACGGCGGGGGCAGCGACCGGCGCATCGTCGCTCGCGACGGGCGCGGCCACCGCCGGTTTGGCTACAGCGGCTTCGACCGCCACGGCGGGCGCAGCAACGGCCGGCTTGTCTTCAGTGATCACGGCTTCGACGCTTTCGGCCGGCACCGGCGCGGCAACGGGCGCCGCCAGGTCGCCGGTCTCGACGGCAGCAGCCGCCGGCTTGGCAACAGCGGCCTCGACCGTAACGGCGGGGGCAGCGACCGGCGCATCGTCGTTCGCGACGGGCACAGCAACGGCTGGCTTGGCATTGGTGACCGCGGCTTCGACCGTAACGGCGGGTGCCGCAACCGGCGCATCGTCGCTCGCGACGGGCGCAGCAACGGCTGGCTTGGCTACAGCGGCTTCGACCACCACGGCGGGCGCCGCAGCCGGCACATCGTCGTTCGCGATGGGTGTCGAGGCGACCGGTTCCGACGCGACGACCTCGGCCATCTCGTCGGCCACGACAGGCGATGCGGCAACGGCCGGTGTCGATGCCGCCTGCGGCGCCCTTACGGCAGCGGTCGGCGCAACTTGCGGCTCGACCGCAGCAACGGTCGGAGCGGGCGCGGCCACGGCGACCGCTTCGCCCGATGTCGGCTCGGCAACGGCCGGCACGGGCGTCTGATCGGCAACGACGGCAACGGCAACGGTCGCCACAGAGGCATCGGCGGCGGCATTCTCGCTATCGGCCTCGGCCGGAACAACGGTGGGAACAGTCTCGGCGATCGCCGGTGCGGCATCGATCGACTGCAGCGCCAGCATGCCCGGCATCGGCGTCGACGGCGTCTCGATGCTCACCGCTTCGGCGGGCTCCTGGGGCTCCAGCTCGACACCATCGCCTGAGGTTGCCACCGGCTCGGTGCTGACGGCCGGAACGGAGAAATCGAGCGCCGCCACGGCAGCCATCAGGCTGGCAATGTCGAGACCGCGCGGATTGCCCGCCACGGCCGGATCGTCGCCAGTCGTCACCACCGGCGGCAGATCGATGTCGGCGCCCTCTTCCGCGTCGGCAAAAGCTGGCGAGACGGCATCGGTCGGGCCGGCCACGGCGTTGGCGCTGCCGTCATCGACCTGCGCGGCGTTGACTTCAGACAGGATCGCCGAAAAATCGTCGCCAGCCACCGCCGTCCCGTCAGAGGCGACGGGCGCCCCGGTCTGGGGAAACAGGAGCTGGGAAACTGCCGACAAGCTGGACATACGCGGACACCGTCACGGATCTGTGCTTGACCGCACGACTTGCAACCTGAGGGCCAGTTGCCACAATCATCGACAAATGCGAAAATCGGTTTGAGAACAGCCTGCTAGCGCCACACTACCCACCGAACCCCCAGCGCTTGGCCGCCCCGCCCTCGGCAACATCTCGCCTGACATCGGCAATTTATGCCCAGCCATGCTGTGCCGGCACTGGAGGTGGGGCCCGAAAAACGCTAATAGGAATGAAAAGACAGACTGCCGCTTTGCGGCGTCGTGCCGGCCCAGCCCGGTGCCCTATCCGTTGGAAATGCCGTGATGCTCAACAGCCTCGACCTCAATGGCCGCCCCGAGGACACCCGCGTCGTTGTCGCCATGTCCGGCGGCGTCGATTCATCGGTGGTCGCCGGCCTGTTGAAACGGCAAGGCTATGATGTCGTCGGCGTGACGCTGCAGCTCTACGACCACGGTGAAGCCACCCACCGCAAGGGCTCGTGCTGTGCCGGCCAGGACATCCACGACGCCCGCGAGGTCGCCGCCAAGCTCGGCATTCCCCATTACGTGCTCGACTACGAGGCCCGCTTCCGCGAAGCGGTGATCGACCGCTTCGCCGAAAGCTACATCGCCGGCGAGACGCCGATCCCCTGCGTGGCCTGCAACCAGACGGTCAAGTTCTCCGATCTGCTCGACACCGCCCGCACGCTCGGCGCGGCGGCGCTGGCCACCGGCCATTACGTGCGCTCGCGGCTGGTCGACGGCCACCGCGCCATGTTCCGCCCGGTCGATCTCGATCGCGACCAGAGCTACTTCCTGTTCGCCACCACCCAGGACCAGCTGGATTTCCTGCGCTTCCCGCTCGGCGACATGACCAAGCCGGAGACGCGCGCCCTCGCCCGCGAATTCGGCCTCGCCATCGCCGACAAGCACGACAGCCAAGACATCTGCTTCGTGCCCGAGGGCCGCTACGCCGACGTCATCGAGCGGCTGAAGCCGGAGGCCGCCGAGACCGGCGACATCGTCCACGTCGACGGCCGCGTGCTCGGCCGCCACACCGGCATCATCCACTACACCATCGGCCAGCGCAAAGGCCTCGGCGTCGCCACCGGCGAGCCGCTGTTCGTCATCCGCCTCGACGCGGCGCGCCGGCAGGTGGTGGTCGGCCCGCGCCAGGCATTGATGACCCATCGCCTCGCCCTGCGGGCGCTCAACTGGATCGGCGGCGGCGACATTGCCACCGCCGCCGCCGAGCGCCGTCCGGTGTTCGCCAAGGTCCGCTCGTCGCGGCCGCCGCAGCCGGCCGAGATCGTCCGCGACGACGAACGCATAGAGGTCGAGCTGATCGCCGGCGAATACGGCATTGCCCCCGGTCAGGCCTGCGTGCTCTACGACGGCCCCGGCGACGCGGCGCGCGTGCTGGGCGGTGGCTTCATCGAACAGACGCGACCGGCCGCCGACGTGCTCGCCGCCGAATAGGCCCGGCCGGCGGCACCTTCCGCCAAGGCGCGCCACGGCAACTGTTTTTTGCTGCGGCGACCGGCGGCGGCGAAATGCCGTGGCGAAACTTTTGCCCACCCGTTTAGTTGCTTGACAGCCCCGGCGGTCGCAATTATATCGACGGCACTTCCGCCGGGGTTTCCTGGCGACGGATGGCAGTGTAGCTCAGTTGGTTAGAGCGACGGACTCATAACCCGTAGGTCGGCGGTTCGATTCCGCCCGCTGCTACCATCCTCCTTTTCCAGCAAGCCTCTTGCATCATGTGCCTTTTCATCAGCACCGCCTGCTGGACCTCGCCATCTTCGCGCACCGCCAGAAGCCCGTTCCAATGAAAAGCCGGCCTTAACGCCTCTGCGCTTAGCATCCCTTCACCACCCCTCCCGCGCTTAGGCGCCTGTCGAACCAGCCCGGACCTTTCGAAAGCAACATGACTGATACGATCGATCGTCGCTCCGTTCTCAAAGCCATCGCCGCCTCCACCGCCGCCGGCCTGATCGCCGCCGGAGGCCCGGCGTTCGCCGAGGCCAAGGGCCTGAAGTTCGGCGATGCCCACGCCTTCTCCTTCGATACGCTGAAGGCGCTGGCCGCCGACATGGCCGGCCAGCCCTACGCCGGCCCGTCGATGCCCTCGCCCGACATTCTCGGCAAGATCGACTACGACGCCTGGGGCAAGATCACCTACGACACCGATCAGGCACTGTTCGCCAACGGTCCCGGCCGCTTCCCCATCACCTTCTTCCATCTCGGCATGTTCTTCCGCAAGGCGGTCGACATGCACGTCGTCGAAGGCGGCAAGGCGCGCGAGATCATCTACGACCAGAGCTACTTCAACATGCCCGCCGACTCGGTGGCCCGCGAACTGCCCAAGGGCGCCGGCTTCGCCGGTTTCCGCCTGCAGGAGCCGCGTGACGGCAAGCTCGACTGGCGCAAGAACGACTGGGTCGCCTTCCTCGGTGCCTCCTACTTCCGCGCCATCGGCGAGCTCTACCAGTACGGCCTGTCGGCGCGCGGCCTCGCCCTCGACACCGCCGTGGCCGGCAAGGGCGAGGAGTTCCCCGACTTCACCAAGATCTACATCGAGAAGCCCAAGGACGGTGCCGACACCGTCACCATCTATGCCCTGCTGGAGGGGCCGTCGGTGGTCGGCGCCTACCGCTTCGTCATGAAGCGCACCAAGGGCGTCGTCATGGACATCGACCAGTCGCTGCACCTGCGCGCCGACATCAGTCGCTTCGGCATCGCGCCGCTGACCTCGATGTACTGGTTCTCCGACACCGCCAAGCCGACGGCCATCGACTGGCGCCCGGAGGTGCACGATTCCGACGGTCTCGCCATCTGGACCGGTTGGGGCGAGCACCTGTGGCGGCCGCTCAACAACCCGCCGCACACCGTCGCCTCCGCCTTCTCCGACGAGAACATCAAGGGTTACGGCCTCTGCCAGCGCGACCGGCTGTTCGACCACTACCTCGACGGCGTCTATTACGAGAAGCGGCCCAGCCTGTGGGTCGAGCCCAAGGGCACCTGGGGCAAGGGTGCCGTGCACCTGATCGAGCTCGCCACCGACGACGAAATCCACGACAACATCGTCGCCACCTGGGTGCCGGCCGAACCGGCCAAGGCCGGCTCAAGTTACGAACTCAGCTATCGCCTGCACTGGCTGGCCGACGAGCCCTTCCCGTCCGAGCTGGCCCGCTGCGTCGCCTCGCGCCTCGGCAACGGCGGCCAGCCCGGCCAGCCGCGTCCCAAGGGCGTGCGCAAATTCCTGGTCGAGTTCCTCGGCGGCCCGCTCATCAACGTGCCGTTCGGCGTCAAGCCGGAAATGGCGCTGTCGGCCTCGCGCGGCCGCTTCACCGACTACCAGTTGGTGGAAGCGGTGCCCGATGGCGTCGCCGGCCACTGGCGCGCTCAGTTCGACCTCGCCGATGTCGAGGGCACCGATCCGGTGGAGGTCAAGCTGCAGCTGAAGCTCGACGGCAAGATCGCCAGCGAGACCTGGATGTTCCAGTATCATCCGTTCTGACGCCCATGGACGCCTTCCGGCCTGACGACACCGTTAGGCCGGGAGAAATCCCGCCAGATTCAATAGCTTGATGCCCTGCTTTTCGATCAGGCCGCTTCAGCTGATCGGCGGGTGCCCATGGATCCCGCCCCGGACTTCGGCTATTGCTGAAGTCCGGTTTCAACATTGCGGACAGATCAATGACCGACAAGACGGGCGACGGCATCGCCATGGGCTCCATCGACGAGGCGTCGATCCACACCCTGGTGCACGACTTCTATGGCAAGGCCATGCAGGACGACCTGCTGGCGCCGATCTTCGGCCGTGAAGTTGCCGCCGACGCCTGGCCGGCCCATCTCGACAAGATGTGCGCCTTCTGGTCGTCGACACTGTTGCGCTCCGGCCGTTACGACGGCCGGCCGCTTGCTCCGCACCTGCGCCTCGACGACCTCGACGACGGTCATTTCCAGCGCTGGCTGACGCTGTTCGCCACCGCCGCCCGCAACGCCTTCGCGGCCGATGACGCCGCCGGCGTCATCGCCATGGCCGAGCGCATCGCCCATTCCTTCCGCCTCGCCCGCTCGCTGCACAAGGGCCGCGACAGCCTCGGCCTCGAGATGATCCGGGCCTGATCAGCCGGCCGCCTTGAGGGCCGGATCGTAGTTGAGCACCGGCGCCAGCCAGCGTTCAACCTCGGCCACCGTCATGGCCTTGCGCGCCGCGTAGTCGGCCACCTGATCGCGATCGATCTTGCCGACGCCAAAGTACTGGCTGTCGGGGTGAGAGAAATAGACGCCCGACACCGCCGCCCCCGGCCACATGGCATAGGACTCGGTCAGCTCGATGCCGACCCGCTCGGTGGCGCCCAGCAGCGAGAACAGCGTGCCCTTCTCGGTGTGGTCCGGCTGGGCCGGATAGCCCGGTGCCGGCCGGATGCCGCGATAAGCCTCGGCGATCAATCCGGTGTTGTCGAGCGCCTCGTCCGGAGCATAGGCCCAGAACTCGCGCCGCACCCGCTCGTGCAGCCGCTCGGCAAACGCTTCGGCGAGGCGATCGGCCAGGGCCTGGCTCAGGATCTTGGAATAGTCGTCGTTGGCCTCGGCAAAGCGGCGGGCCACCGCCTCCTCGCCGAACCCGGTGCAGACGGCGAAGGCGCCGACGTAGTCGGCAAGGCCGCTGTCGCGCGGCGCCACGAAGTCGGCGACGCAGAAGTTGGCCCGGGCGCTGCCGCGCGCCATCTGCTGGCGCAGACCGTGCAGGGTAGCGAGCGAGGTGTCCCGTCCCTCGTCGGCGTAGAGCGCGATGTCGTCGCCAACGGCATTGGCCGGCCAGAAACCGACCACGGCCCGGGCGCTCAACCACTTCTCGGCCACCATCTTGGCCAGCATGGCGCGGGCGTCGTCATAAAGCGAACGGGCGGCCGGGCCGTAGAGGTCGTCGTCGAGGATGGCCGGGAAGGCGCCGCGCATTTCCCAGGTCGAGAAGAACGGCGTCCAGTCGATATAGGGCACCAGTTCGGCAAGGTCGTAGTCGACAAACACCCGCACGCCGGTGAAGGTTGGCTTGGGCGGCGTGTAGCCGGTCCAGTCGATGCGGAAGCGGTTGGCACGGGCGTCGGCCAGCGACAGCCGGCGCTTTTCCTCGCGACCGCGGGCGTGCGCCTCGGCGATGTTGGCGTACTCCTGCCGCACGTCGTCGATATAGGTGACGCGCTTGTCGCCCAGCAGCGACGAGGCGACGCCGACGGCCCGACTGGCGTCGGTGACGTACACCGCCTGGCCGGCCCGATAGTTGGGATGGATCTTCACCGCCGTGTGGACGCGGCTGGTGGTGGCGCCGCCGATCATGAGCGGAATGTCGAAGCCCTGGCGCTCCATCTCGCCGGCCACGTGGCACATCTCGTCGAGCGACGGCGTGATCAGGCCGGAAAGCCCGATGATGTCGGCCTTCACCTCGCGCGCCGCGTCGAGAATCTTCTGCGCCGGCACCATGACGCCAAGGTCGACGACCTTGAAGTTGTTGCAGGCCAGCACGACGCCGACAATGTTCTTGCCGATGTCGTGCACGTCGCCCTTCACCGTCGCCATCAGCACCGTGCCGGCCGAGGAGTCCTCGGTAATCCCCAGCTCCGCCTTTTCCTTCTCCATGAACGGCATCAGCCAGGCCACCGCCTGCTTCATGACGCGCGCCGACTTGACCACCTGCGGCAGAAACATCTTGCCAGCGCCGAACAGGTCGCCAACAACGTTCATGCCAGCCATCAGCGGCCCCTCGATGACGTACAGCGGCCGGGCCGCGGCAAGGCGCGCCTCTTCCGTATCGGTCTCGATGAACTCGGTGATGCCGTGCACCAGTGCGTGTTCGAGTCGCTTTTCCACCGGCCACTGCCGCCAGGCGAGATCGACCACCCGCTCCTTGGCGCCGTCGCCCTTGTAGCGCGGCGCCGCGTCGACCAGCCGCTCGGTGGCGTCCGGCCGGCGGTTGAGCACCACGTCCTCGCAGAGCTCGCGCAGCACCGGATCGAGTTCGTCGTAGACGCCGAGCTGGCCGGCGTTGACGATGCCGAAGTCCATGCCGGCGCGGATGGCGTGGTAGAGGAACACGGTGTGCATGGCCTCGCGCACCGGCTCATTGCCGCGGAACGAGAAGCTGAGGTTGGAAACGCCGCCCGACACGTGGGCGCCCTTGAGGTTCTGGCGGATCCAGGCCGTCGCCTCGATGAAGTCGACGCCGTAATTGTTGTGTTCCTCGATGCCGGTGGCCACCGCGAAAATATTGGGATCGAAGATGATATCTTCCGGCGGGTAGCCCACCTCCTCGGTCAGGATGCGATAGCAGCGCTGGCAAATGCCGATCTTGCGCTGATAGGTATCGGCCTGGCCGGTCTCGTCGAAGGCCATCACCACCACGGCGGCGCCATAGCGGCGCACCAGCCTGGCGTGGTGGACGAAGGCCTCCTGGCCCTCCTTGAGCGAGATCGAGTTGACGATGCCCTTGCCCTGCAGGCACTTGAGGCCAGCCTCGATCACCGTCCACTTGGAACTGTCGACCATCACCGGCACGCTGGCGATGTCTGGCTCGGCCGCCATCAGGTTGAGGAAGGTGACCATGGCCTGTTCGCTGTCGAGCAGGCCCTCGTCCATGTTGACATCTATGACCGTCGCCCCGCCCTCCACCTGGTTGCGGGCAACATCGAGGGCGGCGGCGTACTCGCCCTCGCGGATCAGCTTGCGAAAACGCGCCGATCCCGTGACGTTGGTGCGCTCGCCGACCATGACGAAATTGGCAAAACCGCTTGAGGTCGAGGTCATCGGAAAGTCTTTCCCCATCAAGTCAATGTCAGGCGCCAATGACCGCCGGCTCGAGGCCGGAAAGTCTGAGAACCGGTTCGAGCTTTGGCGGCACGCGCGGCGCAATGCCGGCCACCGCCGCGGCGATGGCCCGGATGTGGTCCGGCGTGGTGCCGCAGCAGCCGCCGACGATGTTGACGAGGCCGGCGCCGGCAAACTCGCCGACCAGCCTGGCCATCGCCTCCGGGCTCTCGTCGTATTCGCCGAACTCATTGGGCAGGCCGGCGTTGGGATAGGCCATCACCAGCGTGTCGGCCACCTTGGCGATGTCGGCGACGTGAGCGCGCATCTCGCGGGCGCCGAGGGCGCAGTTGAGACCGATCGACAACAGTTCGCCGTGCCGCACCGAATACCAGAAGGCCTCGGCCGTCTGGCCCGACAGCGTCCGGCCGGAAAGGTCGGTGATGGTACCCGACACCGACACCGGCAGCCGCACGCCCTTCTCCTCGAACACCTCGGCGGCGGCGAACAGCGCCGCCTTGGCGTTGAGCGTGTCGAACACCGTCTCGATCAGGATGAGGTCGGCGCCGCCATCGATCAGTCCGCGCACCGCCTCGCCGTAGGCGACCCGCAGGTCATCGAAGGTAACGGCGCGGAAGCCGGGATTGTTGACGTCGGGCGAAATCGACGCCGTGCGGTTGGTGGGGCCGATGGCGCCGGCCACGAAGCGCGGCCGCGACGGATCGCGGGCCGTCACCTCGTCGCAGGCCGAACGGGCGATGCGGGCGCTGTCGCGGTTGAGTTCGTAGGCCAGCGCCTCCATGCCATAGTCGGCCTGGGCAACGGTGGTCGAGGAGAAGGTGTTGGTCTCGACGATGTCGGCGCCAGCTTCGAGGTAGGCCATGTGGATGGAGCGGATGACATCCGGCCGGGTGATCGACAGCAGGTCGTTGTTGCCCTTGAGGTCGCGCGGCCAGTCCTTGAAGCGCTCGCCGCGGAAGTCGGCCTCGGTGAGCTTATGCCGCTGGATCATAGTGCCCATGGCGCCGTCGATCACCAGAATGCGGCTGGCAGCCAGCGCCCTGAGGCGGGCCTCGGTGGAAGAGACGGTGGTCATCGGCGGCCTCCTTTGTCGCAGCGTCAGAGCGTGGTTGCCGGCTTGGCCCGGAGGCCCATCATGTGGCAGATGGCATAGACGAGATCGGCGCGGTTCATGGTGTAGAAGTGGAAGTCGCGATAGCCGCGGTCGATGAGGTCCATCACCTGCTCGGCGCAGACGGCGGCGGCCACCAGCTGACGCGTCGCCGCGTCGTCTTCCAGTCCCTCGAAGCGGCGGGCCAACCAGTCCGGCACCGAAGCGCCGGCCTTCTTGGCAAAGGTCGCCGTGTTCTCGAAATTCACCACCGGCACGATGCCGGGCACGATCGGCACGTGGATGCCGGCCGCCCGGACCCGCTCGACGTAACGTTCGAACAGGTCGTTGTCGAAAAAGAACTGGGTGATGGCCCGGCTGGCGCCGGCCTCGACCTTGCGCTTCAGGATGGCGATGTCGGAGTGCAGGTCCGGGCTTTCCGGATGCTTTTCCGGATAGGCCGAGACGGAAATCTCGAAATCGCCGATCGCCTTGATGCCGGCGATGAGATCGGGTGTCGACGCGTAGCCGTCCGGATGCGGCGTATAGCGGGCGCCGACGCCGCCGGCCGGATCGCCGCGCAGGGCGACGATATGGCGCACGCCCGCGTCCCAGTAGCCGCGCACCACCTCGTCGATCTCGGCCCGCGAGGCGCCGACGCAGGTGAGGTGGGCGGCCGGCTTGAGGTCGGTCTCGCGCACGATGCGGGCCACGGTGGCGTGGGTGCGCTCGCGCGTCGTGCCACCGGCGCCGTAGGTTACCGAGACGAAGCGCGGGGCGAGCGGCGCCAACCGCTTGATGGCCATCCATAGCGCGTCTTCCATCTTCTCCGTCTTGGGCGGGAAGAACTCGAAGGAAACGCGGAGATCAAGAGCGCCGAGATTGTGGCTGAAACGCATCTTTCCTGTCCTCTGGCGTCCGTCGATCGGCTGATGGCAGCATAATCGCAAAGCGGACGCGCAAGCATTTGATTTCGGAGTTTCGTCAGGCGGCGCTGGCGATTTCCAGTCGCCGGTCGGTGGCCAGGAACAGCGACACCGTCAAACCGTCGGGCTCATCGGGCGGCAGATCGCGCACCAGCGTCAATTCGAGCCCGGCGGCCTCGATCCAGCCCCGCATCTGCTCGTGGGAGAAGCCGAGGCGGCGGTGGGCGTGGTCGCTGCGCAGGAACTCGTGGGCGTGCGGCGCAAAATCGACGATCAGCAGCCGGCCACCCGGCACCAGCGTGCCGGCCGCTTCCTTGAGCGCCCGCGCCGGATCGTCGAGGTAGTGCAGCACCTGGTGGATGACCACCATGTCGAAGCTGGCGCCGGCGGCCAGCGCCGTCACGTCGCCCTGGCGAACGTGGGCGTGATCGACGTGGGCGGCGGCGAGATTGGCGCGGGCCACCGACAGCATGTCGTGGCTCATGTCGATGCCGACGCCCCGGCTGTAGAGATCGGCGAACAGCGTCAGCATGCGGCCGGTGCCGGTGCCGACGTCGAGAAAACTGTGGATGGGCCGGTTGCCGGCCAGCTCGCGGATCGCCGTCTCGACGGCGCCTTCGGCGACGTGCAAGGTACGCAGTCGATCCCAGGACGCGGCGTTTTCGGCGAAATAGCGCTGAGCGATGGCGGCGTGCGCCTCCTTGATGGCGGCGAGGCGACGCCGGTCGGATTCGATGGTCGGATCGCCAGCTATCAGTTGGGCCAGCACCGCCTCGACCATGGCCCGGCCACAGCCGCCATCAGCCAGCCGGTAGTAGGCCCAGGCTCCTTCCGGCAGACGCTCCACCAGCCGCGCTTCGGTGAGCAGCTTGAGATGGCGCGACACGCGCGGCTGGCTCTGGGCGAGAATCTCGGTCAGGTCCTTCACCGTCGCTTCGCTCAGCGCCAGCAGCGCCAGAATCCTGAGACGCGTCGGCTCGCCGATGCTGCGCAGGGCGACCACTGCCTCCTCGAAGCTCGTTTCGCCAACCACCATATCCATGCCCTCTGCGGCCCGCCGATCGCCCGGCAAGCGAAACACAACATATAAAGATATGTTTATGTCACATCGAAAACAGATGCAAGCGCTTGATGCAAAAGAAAACGCCCGCGGCGGGCGCGGGCGCTGATCACTGGGAAAATGAACCCGGTCGTCAGACGGCGAGACGGACGCCGCGCGAGGCGGCGATGCGCGACCGGGCGACGCGCGGATCGATCTGCTGGAACTGCGACAGCGCTTCGAGGCGCTGGTCGTTGTCGAGCCGATGCTTCCACGGCCCGGCCTTCAGCATCGACTGCACGGTGGCAAAGCGGATGCCGAGCGCCTTGGCCATGACGATGAACGGTTCGGTGTCCATGCGTACCAGCCAGTGCTTGGCCTCCTCGATGTCGAGGTCGGCCAGCAGTGCGAAGGTGGCGACGACATCGGCGAAACGGTCCTCGATGGCGTACTGGCAGAGCAGCGCTTCCGAGGCGATGCGGCGGCCGCCCTGCTGCAGGATCTTCTCCCACGCCGTCTCGAAGTCGTAGAGCCCGAGCCAATAGGCGTTGCTCATGCGCGCTTCGGCGAGCCGGGCCGCCTCGGCCAGATTCTCTTCCATCATCAGGGCGTCGGCATCGCTGAAGGCGGCGCGCACGTTGTCGACGGCCTTGCCGATCACCTGGGCGATGACCGTGTCGGGCGTATCGGGGCGATTGCCGAGAATCTCGGCGGTGCGGGCATCGGACAGCGCCTGCTGGACGATCTGGGCCAGCGCCCTCTCGCCGAGCTGGGCGCCGTGGTTGCCGGCGACCATCCGCCGCACCGAGCTGTCGCCGCGGCCGACCACCACGTCGGTCACCCGCTCCGACAGCACCGAGCGCTGGGCAATGGCCATCAGGTGACCGTTGCCCTTCTTCTCGGCGATGGCCACGAGATCATGATCGTTGAGCACCGGCGACTTGCGCAGGACGGGCGAGGCCACTTCCAGCGCATCATCGGCGGCGAACTTGCGAATCGTCCGCTCCGGCGCCCGGCGCAGGGAAGCGATCTTCTCGGCGGCGAAGACGCGCGCCTCAATCTCCACCATGTCGGACAGCCGACCGATGACGTCGTCGTATATCTCGATCTGCTCGAGCGTGCAGCGTTCCGAGGTGAACGCGAACAGCGAAGCTACGCCTTTCAGAAGCTCATTCTTGCGCGCCGGCGAAGGATCAAGCGCCAGGCTCCGGAAGTCTACGAGGTTAGTTTCGATCATGATTTGTCCTGACCGCACCGACAACTGAAGCCATGCTACGGGCAAGAGTTGGAGAACCGGTTCAGGTAACCCGTCAAATTTTAGCCAAGCCGGCAAATGGCAGCCCACTCAACGGCCATTCTCGTCGAGCACGAACACCTCGCCGCTGTGAGCGAGGTCGAGCCGGTCGATGACGGCCAGCACGCCGCTCGCCGCGGCGGCGGCCAGCTTCTCGGCCTTGGCCGGGCTGGCGTCGGCCTGTGGCGGCACCGGCTGGACGATGGCGACGGCGATGCCGAGCGGTTTGAGGTCGGTAGCGAGGCCACGCATGATCTCGTCGACGGAGTTGCGCACACCGGCCTGCGCCCGCTCGTCGCCGGCGCTCGAGGTGTAGCCCAGCACCGCTGAAATGGTGGCGATCTTGGCCCCGCGCGTCATGTTGCTGAGCGCCGCTCCGACCACCCGCAACGGGCTGACCGAACCGCCGCGCAGCGAATGTTCGTAGAACACCCGGCCCGACCCGTCGGCCTCCGAGCGCATGTCGACGACGACACCGGCGCTGTTGATCAGCACGTCGATGCGCTCGGCCAGCCGCGACGACAGGTTGGCCAACGCCGGGAGATTGGTGAGATCGATGGGAATGAGGCGGATGCGGCCGGGATGGCCGGCGGCCAGATCGACCAGCGGTCGCGGCGCCTCCGGTCCCGGCCGGTGGGTGGCCAGCACGCGATAGCCGCGCTCCAGGCACAGGCGCACCAACTCGAAGCCGATGCCGCGGCTCGCTCCGGTAATCAGAATGGTCGGCATCGACACCCCTCCAGGGACAACGGCCATGAGGCCCGCCCCATAAAAGTTGTGGCGCCAACGCCCGAACCCCGATCGCCGAAACGCCCTCCCGCGTTCCGACCGGATTGTCGAGACGACCAATCGCCGTTCAGCCCGGCAGGAGCTGTTCGGGGAGTGGTATGAATAATCACGTACGCGCCAGAAGTTTGACGATACGCGCGCCGGTTTGAGGCTTCAATCGTAGTTCAACGGATGCGGCCGCAACTTCCGCAGCGACGGCCAGTGCACTGACGCATTCATTCGGTCCACGCTATGGACAACCCGCGGCGGGTGAAGGCGTCGAAAAGTGCACTAGCAACATATTGAATCTAGAGCAGCCGCCGATCAGGTTGCAACGACCTGATCGAGAAGCAGCGGCTCAAGCCGTTGACCCTGGCGCGATTTCCTGTCGACCTGACTGAACCTTCAGGTCGGAAAGCGCTAGGCGTCCTCCGTCGGGTTCGCGTCCCACGGCCACGGGCCTGCCTTGTCGCGGACGCGCTTGCGCGCCCCCTTGAGAATCTTCTCGAAGTTGGGGTCGAGCGGCTCCTCGAGCGCCTGTTCGAGCACGATCAGCACGGCATCGAGGGCCCACACCTCGGCATCGTCTTCGAGCGTGTCGGCAATGCCCTCGGCGTTTTCGTCGTCGACGACGCGCGCCAGCCACTCCTGCAGCACCACCGCCTCGTCGCGGCTGATCGACAGGGTTACGAGATCATCGGCCATGGCGTTACCTCTCTGCGACGATGAACAGGCGCGGGAAGCGCAACAGCACGGTGGCGTCGGCCACCGGCGGATAGGCTTCGGCGATGCGCGCCGTATAGGCGGCCAGGAACACCGACCGCTCCTCGGCATCGAGCGGTTCGAGGAACGGCTTGAGCCCGGTCGATTTCAGCATCTCGACGATCGCCTCGGCGCCGGCCAGCGGGTGGTTGTAGGTCGTGCGCCAGATGTCGAGGCGGCGGCAATGCGGCTTCAGGGCCTGGTAGTAGGCCGCCGCCGGTGGCAGCGGCGCCCGCGCCGCCCCGACGAGACGGGCCGCCCACGGCCCGTCGACTGCCACCGCCTGCATCAGGCGATGGGTCGGCTCATCAAGGTTGTCCGGCATCTGCACC
This sequence comes from uncultured Pleomorphomonas sp., assembly GCA_937868725.1. Taxonomy (GTDB): domain Bacteria; phylum Pseudomonadota; class Alphaproteobacteria; order Rhizobiales; family Pleomorphomonadaceae; genus Pleomorphomonas. The sequence continues at coordinate 43,701 of CALMMQ010000044.1, read as the reverse complement.
GCCAGGACGCCCCCCGGCGCCAGCTGGCCGAGCAGGCGCTCGAACACCGAGAGGTGGTCGGGCAACCATTGGAAGACGGCGTTGGCGAAGACGAGATCGGGCGGAGCATCGGGCGTGTAGGTGGCCGCATCCGCCTCGATGAAGGTGACGGCCGGCAGGCGCTGGCGCGCCTTTTCCAGCATGGCCGGCGAGGTGTCGCAGCCCAGAATCCGGGCCTCGGGAAACCGCTCCACCAGGAGTTCGGTGGAGTTGCCCGGCCCACAGCCGACGTCGATGACGAAGGCCGGCTCGGCGAGCGGCACCTGGGCAAGCAGGTCGCGCGCCGGCCGCCGCCGCTCATCCTCGAACTTGAGATACGTCGTCGGCGACCAGTCAGCCATCGTTCCCTCCCCCAAAGGTCACGGCCATGGCGGGCGGACATCCGCCCGCGAACCGGAGCGACGGACGGCCGCTCCGGATTGGCCATCGTGGCCAGACGATGATCACCGCGTCAACGGCTTGTACTTGACGCGGTGCGGATTGACGGCGTCGGCACCGAGCCGGCGCTTCTTGTCTTCCTCGTAGGCCTCGAAGTTGCCTTCGAACCACTCGACGTGGCTGTCGCCCTCGAAGGCGAGGATATGGGTGGCCAGACGGTCGAGGAACATGCGGTCATGGCTGATCACCACGGCGCAGCCGGCGTAATCCTCGAGCGCATCCTCAAGCGCCGCCAGCGTTTCGGTGTCGAGATCGTTGGTCGGTTCGTCGAGCAGCAGCACGTTGGAGCCCGACTTGATCATCTTGGCCAAGTGGACGCGGTTGCGCTGACCGCCCGACAGCGAGCCCACCTTCTGCTGCTGGTCGCCGCCCTTGAAGTTGAACGACGAGCAGTAGGCGCGGCTGTTCACTTCCTTCTTGCCGAGATAGATGACATCGGCGCCGCCGGAAACCTCTTCCCACACCGTCTTGTTGGGATCGAGCGCGTCGCGGCTCTGATCGACGTAGCCGAGCTTCACCGTCTCGCCGACGACGATCGAGCCGTTGTCGGGCGTCTCCTGGCCGGTGATCATGCGGAACAGCGTCGACTTGCCGGCGCCGTTGGGGCCGATGATGCCGACGATGCCGCCCGGCGGCAGCGCGAAGCTGAGGTTGTCGATCAGCAGGCGATCGCCGTAGCCCTTGCTGAGCCCCGTGACCTCGATGACGTTGTCACCAAGGCGCGGGCCAGCCGGGATGTAGATCTGGGCATTGGTGATCGACTGCCGCTCCTCATTGCGCTTGAGCAGTTCGTCGTACGACTTGATACGGGCCTTCGACTTGGCCTGCCGCGCCTTGGGGCTGGCACTGATCCACTCGCGCTCGCGCTCGAGGGCCCGCTGCTCGGCAGCCGCCTCGCGGCCTTCCTGCTCGAGGCGCTTGGACTTCTTCTCGAGGTAGGCCGAATAATTGCCCTCGTAGGGGATGCCGCGGCCGCGGTCGAGCTCGAGAATCCAGCCGGTGACGTTGTCGAGGAAATAGCGGTCGTGGGTGATGATCAGCACGGCGCCGGGGAACTCGCGCAGGTGCTTTTCCAGCCAGGCCACCGATTCGGCGTCGAGATGGTTGGTCGGCTCGTCCAGCAGCAGCAGATCGTTGTTTTCCAGCAGCAGCTTGGCCAGCGCCACGCGACGGCGCTCGCCGCCCGACAGCGTCGCGACGTCGGCGTCTCCCGGCGGACAGCGCAGCGCGTCCATGGCCATCTCGACCTTGCTGTCGAGGTCCCACAGGTTCTTGGCGTCAATGATGTCCTGCAGCTTGGTGGCCTTCTCGGCGTTCTCTTCCGAGTAGTCCATCATCAGCGCATTGTATTCGTCGATCAGCGCCTTGTCCTTGGCAACGCCCAGCATGACGTTCTCAAACACCGACAGGCTTTCGTCGAGCTTCGGTTCCTGCGGCAGGTAGCCGACGGTGGCGCCCTTGGCCAGCCACGCTTCGCCCGTAAACTCCTTGTCGACGCCGGCCATGATCTTGAGCAGGGTCGACTTGCCGGCGCCGTTCGGCCCGAGCACGCCGATCTTGGCGTCCGGGTAGAACTGAAGATGGATGTTGTCCAGAACCTTCTTGCCGCCACCGTAGGACTTGGTGAGGCCGTGCATGTAGTAGATGAACTCGCGCGCCATAGACATTTCCGATGTTGGAAAGAACCGATTACGTTTGGCCGGTGTTCTAGCCCGAGTGCTGCGCAAGGGGAAGAGGGAAACCGGCCGGAAGCCGGCCCGCCGCCCTCGCCGGCGCCGTGCCGACGGGACCGCCGCCCGATCGCCGCGCCAACACCACCGCCGCGTCAGTTTTGAATGATTAAAAATTGGTCGAACTAAAGTTCATATTGCCATTCTCGATGCACAAATACTAGTTTCCGTCGCCATTTGTCACACCATGGCAGCATGAAATAAAGCATATCACCCGACACTCGGCCGAAACGCGAGTGATTGTATCCGTTCCGGTCCGGGAAATAAGCTGATCATTTCTTGCCCATGGTGTGTTCGGACCCGGTTCTGTTCGCGCCACACGCGCGGGCGGCCGTCGATTCCGAAGTACAACTCGCGGGAAGGATGAAGTCCAGCCGAACCACGCCCGTCAGTTCCCATTCGGCCTTTTTTGGGGAGAGCGCCGTTTCCACGCCGATGTCGCAGCTCGACATCGGTGCGCGTTAACCTCAGGGAGGCAACTCATGAATCTGGTTACTGCTCTCGCCGTGGTCATCGGTGCGCTTGGCGCCGTGGCGACCTATCTCTTCCTCGGGCCAGGCGCCCCCTACGGCCTGCAAATCTGGGCCGCCTTCATCGGCTGGGGCTGCTTCTTCCATTGCGGCGGCGATGTTGCCGGCTTGAAGACGTCGATCCCGGCCATCATCTGGGGCGCCGTCTGCGCCACCATCGCCCTGCTGCTGGTCGTCAACGTACCGATCGGCAGCCTGCCGGTGACGGCCGCCATCTGGGTCGGTCTGTCGGTGGTCGGTCTGATCCTCGCCGCCCAGCTGCCGCTGCTCGCCGCCATCCCGGCCGCCGTCTACGGCTACGCCTCGACGGCCGGCTTCGCGCTGGTCGGCAGCCATCTCGACGTGCTGGCCGGCGGCGCCATGGGAACCAACCCGTTCCTGACCGTCGTCGTATCGATGATCATCGGCACTCTGTTCGGCTTCGCCTCCGGCAAGATTGCCGGCATGCTGGTCAAGAAGTAAGCACGACAACCGCTCGCCACCGGTACCCCGGAGGGAGGAGACACTCCGGGGCCAACCGGCGGCGGCCACGCCGGTCGCCATCGCCGGCCATTGCGCCCTTTCCCCGAAGGGCGCAACAATGCGTCATCGGTCCCGCGCGACCGCCAGACAGGAAAGACGACATGAACGCTCCCCATCCCATGGCTGCCCTGATCACCCCCGGCAGTCGCGATCTCGACGCGCTGTTCGCCGACCTGGCGAACCAGCTCAAGGCCGAAGGCTATGCCGTCGGCGGCGTCCTGCAATCGCTGGGGTGCGATGGTGGCGCTTGCGGCCAGATGCTGATGACCGACATCGACACCGGCATCACCGTCAACATCACCCAGAATCTCGGCAAGCTCGCCACCGCCTGCCACCTCGATTCGTCGCTGTTGGCCGGCATCTGCGGCTCTCTCGAGCGCCAGGTCGAGGCCGGCCTCGACGTCGTGCTGCTCAACCGCTTCGGCAAGGCCGAGATCGAAGGCCACGGCCTGCGCGGCGTACTGGAAAAGGCGGTGCTGGCCGAGACGCCGGTGCTGCTGTCGGTGCGGCCCGACCACGCCGCCGCCTGGGCAGCCTTCCATCAGGGCCTCGCCGACGACCTGCCCGCCGACCGCGAGGCGGTGCTGGCCTGGGCGCGCGCCGTCATCGCCGCACGCCGCGCCCTCGAGCCGTCAGATCGGGCGGCAACGGCCTGATCGGTGGGCGACGGCCCGATCTCGCGCCTGCCAAGCGGGTTCCCGCCAGCCTGACGAGCCCGTCAGGCCGACAGTGCTCAACGTATTGAATCTGGAGCGATTTCTTGTCAACCTGATGATTCCATCAGGTCGGAAAGCGCTCTGATTCCCGGTCTCCGCCTCACTCGGCAGCAAGCGGCAGATCCTCGCCGTCCGGCTTCGACCGTTCCGCCTGGCTCGACACCAGACGCGGCCCGCTCGGCAGCGCCCGGGCAGCCGGCCCATCCATGGTGGTCGCCGCGGGCGCCAGGCGCTCCGGCGACGTCTCGACGTCCGTCGGCTTCACCGTCGGCGCATAGGGATCGACCACCGGCCCCGAGGGATCGTCGTCGGCCTCGTTCGGCTTGGTCAGCAGGCGGAACGCCCAGCCGACGCCGCGGTTGAGACGGTTGATCATCATGTAGAACGACGGGATGAACACCAGCGACAGCAGCGTCGACACCAGCAGGCCGCCGATCACCGCCGTCGCCATCGGCGCCATGAACTCCGAGCCCTGACCGCCACCACGCGCCGCCGGATACATGCCGGCGACCATGGCGATGGTGGTCATGACGATGGGACGGGCCCGCTTGCGACCGGCGTCGATGATTGCCTCAAGCTCGCTGAGCCCGTGCTTCTGACGCTCGACGGCGAAATCCACCAGCATGATGGCGTTCTTGGTGACGATGCCCATCAGCATCAGCACGCCGATGATCACCGGCATCGACACGGCATAGCCGGTCAGCAGCAGCGCCCCGACGACACCGCCGATCGACAGCGGAATGGAGCCGAGAATGGTGATCGGCTGGAAGACGCTGTTGAACAGCAGGATCAGCACCACGAACACCAGCGTCAGGCCGGAAATCATCGCCACCGCGAAGGCTTCGAAGATTTCCGTCTGGATCTCGGCGTCGTCGGTGTTCTGGATGTGCACGCCGGCCGGGAAGGCCTTCACCGACGGCAGCATCGCGATGCGGTCGAGCCCCTGGCCCGAGGTAAAGCCCGGCATCATGTCGGTCCCGACCTTGACCAGACGTTCGCGGTCGTAGCGATCGATCGACGATGGTCCCTGCCCGAAACCGATGTCGGCGACCACCGACAGCGGCAGAGCGCCGGCCTTGGTCGGTACCTTGAGGGCGGCCAGCGTCTCGATCTTGCCGCGCGCCCCGTCCTCAAGCTGGACGCGCACCGGGATCTGGCGGTCGCCCTCGGTGAACTTGGCGAGATTGCTTTCCGCTTCGCCGACGGTGGCCACCCGCAACGTCTGCGACAGCACGTCGGTCGACACGCCGAGATCGGCAGCAACGTCGCGCTTGGGCGTGACGCGGATTTCCGGTCGAGCGAACGAGGACAGCGCCGACGGGTTGGAGAACATGGCATCGCGCCGCATGTCGTTCTCGAGCGCGGCGGCCGCCTTGGCCACCGCCTCGCCATCCTTGCCGAGCACGCCGACGGTGGCCTCGCGGTCGCCGCGTTCGTTGACGAAGTAGAAGCGGATGTCGGGCACGGCGCGCAGCACCGCTTCGACGTCGTACTGCACCTGCTTCTGCGTCCGCGTCCGCTGGTCCCGCGGCGTCAGGTGGACGATGACGGCGGCGCGGCGGTTTTCCACCGTGCCGGTCGGCGACGTGCCGCCCATGACGAAGACGCTCTTCACCTCCGGCACCGCCCGCAGCCTGTCGCTGATGGCGTCGGTGGTCGCCTGCGTGTCGTCGAGCGAAGCGCCCGGCGGCAATTCGATGGACGTGACGATGCGCGACTGGTCGTCGGGCGGGAACAGTTCCGCCGGCAGCTTGGTGGCCTGCTCCATGGCCACCACGAAGGTTGCCAAGCAGACGATGATCGTCACCACTGGCATCACCGGCGGCCGGAACGTCCGGTAGCGGCGCTGGCCATTGGCGTCGAGCCCGCGCCGGGGCAGGCTGAGGCGCGGCGACCACAGCGTCACGCGCAGGAAGGCGGTGTAGGCGCGCACGAACGGCCCGCCCTCGTGCTCCTCGGGATGCGGCCGCGTCAGCCAGCTCGAGAACAGCGCCAGCAGCACGACGCCCACCGCCACCCAGAGCACGGTGACCTCGGTGCCCGCCCCGGTGAGGAAGGCGACGACATGGTCGACACCGACGAAGATGCCGGACACGGCGGCCAGCGGTGCGTGATCGCGCAAGGCCACCAGCGCGAAATAGGCGAGCACGCCCAGCGGCAGGCACCAGACGATGCGGCGCAGCGCCGTCCGGGCAAAGCCGCGATAGAGCGGCCGGCCATCGCTGCCGTCGCCGGCGTAGGGCGCCTTCATGAAGTAGGCGGCCAGCATCGGCGTGATCAGGCGGGCGGTCAGCAGCGAGAAGAACACCGCCAGCGCCACCGTCAGGCCGAACTGCTTGAAGTACTGGCCGGGAATGCCGCCCATGAAGCTGACCGGCGAGAAGATGGCGATGATGGTGGTGGAAATGGCGATGACGGCGAGGCCGATCTCGTCGGCCGCCTCGATCGAAGCCCGATACGGCTTCTTGCCGGTGCGGATGTGGCGGACGATGTTCTCGATCTCGACGATGGCGTCGTCCACCAGAATGCCGGTGACCAGCGTGATGCCGAGCAGGCTGACCATGTTGAGCGAGAAGCCCAGCACGTCGAGGGCGAAGAACGTCGGGATGGCCGACAGCGGCAGGGCGATGGCCGAAATGATCGTCGCCCGCATGTCGCGCAGGAACAGCAACACGACGATGACGGCGAGCAGCGCGCCCTCCACCAGCGTCTTCATCGAGTTCTCGAAGCTGTTGTAGGTCTGCACCGTCGAATCGTCGATGCGGCTCATCGCCACCTCGGGATGATCCCTGGCGATGGCGGCGACGGCGGTGGCCACGTCGGCCGAGACCTTGGCGTCGCTGGCCCCCTTGGCGCGGTAGATGGCGAATGCCACCGCCGGCCGGCCGTCAAGGCGGGCGAATGACTTGGGCTCCTCCCAACGGTCGACCACCTTGCCGACATCGCTGAGGCGCACGTCGCGGCCATCGCCGAGCGGCAGGCGCTTGGCGGCAAGATCGTCGAGCGTCTTGGCGCCGGCCAGCGTCCGCACGGCCTGGCTCTGGCCACCGACGTCGCCCTTGCCACCGGAAAGGTCGATGTTGACCGACTTCAGCGCCGCGTTGACCTGCGAGGCGGTGATGCCGAGCGCCATCAGCCGGTCGGGGTCGAGCTGCAGCTGGATCTCGCGGCTGACGCCGCCCATGCGCTCGACGCGGCCGACGCCGTTCACCGTCTGCAGGTCGCGGATCGCCACGTCGTCGACGAACCACGACAGCTGCTCCGGCGTCATGGCCGGCGATGAGGCGGCGTAGGTGATGATCGACTGCCCCTCGACGTCGATGCGCCGGATGATCGGCTCGTTGATCGAACCGGGCAGATTGCCGCGGATCTCCGCCACGGCATCCTTGACGTCGTTGAGCGCCCGGTCGGTGCTGACCTCAAGGTTGAAGATGACGGCGGTGGTCGACTGGCCGTCGGTCACCGTCGAGATCATGTGCCGTACGCCGGTGAGACCGGCCAGCGCGTCCTCCACCGGCTTGGTCACCTGCGTTTCGAGCTCAGAGGGCGCCGAACCGTTGTCGGTCACCGTCACCGAGATCAGCGGCAGATCGATGTTGGGCATCATGGTGATCGGCAGCTTGGAAAACGAGTGTAGTCCAAGCGCGATCAGGCAGATGAAGAGCAGAATGGGCGGAACCGGATTGCGGATCGACCAGGCGGAGAAGTTCCAGTTCATCCCTTGGCCTCCTCCGTGGCGGCAGGCAGCAGCGGTTTGACGTGGTCGCCATCGCGCAGGAACGTGCCGGCACGCGACACGACGAGGTCACCCGGTGCCAGCCCGGAGGTGATCTCGACGCGGCCGGCGTCCGACAGGCCGACGGTGACGGTACGCGTCGCCACGACGCCCCCGTCGACCACCTGCACGGTCTTCTGGCCGTCGCTGTCGTTGACGGCGCTCACCGGCAACAGCAGGCCGGTGCTGCGGGCGATCTCGACGGTGCCGCGGGCGAACGAGCCGACGTGCAGCCCGGTCGACGACGGCAGGGCAATGCGGACGCGGCCGAGCCGGGTCGTGGCGTCGATTTCCGGCGCGATGAGCCGCACGCGGCCTTCGACCGCCTGGGTGAGACCGGCCGGCAGCACGGCCACCGGCTGGCCGACAGCGAGACGCGGCAGCGCCACCTCCGGCACGTCGGCGGCCAGTTCGATGTCGCCGTCCTCGGCCAGCACGAACAGCGCGCCGCCCGCCAGTCCGGCCACCTGTCCGACCAGCGCGTTGCGGGCCAGCACCAGACCGGTGCGCGGCGCCTTGATCTCAGTCTTGGAACGGCGCAGCTGCAACTCGTCGCGCTGCGCTTCCATGAGGTGACGCGACGCCTTGGCCGACACCAGCGTCTGGCGGGCCACGGCGAGCTGGGCGTCGGCGCTGTCGGCGCCGGCCAGGCGCTGATCGAGCACGTCCTGCGCCGACACGCCCTTGGCCGTCAGCGTCTTCGCCCGTTCGAGGGCGGCCGCTGCCTGGCGGGCATTGGCTTCGGCAGCCAGGATCTGCGCCTCCGCCTGGGCGATCTGGGCATCGGCAGCGGCGATCTGCGAGGTATTCTGGGCCAGTTGCACGTCGATGGTATCGACGGCGAGGCGGGCGAGCACAGCTCCCTCGGTCACCCGGTCGCCGACGTCGGCGCCAAGACTTTCGATCTTGAGACCATCGACGCCGGCCGACACGAACACCTGCTCGCGCGCCACCAGCGTTCCCGTCACCACCAGCCGCTCGGCGATCGGTCCGGACGCCGCCGCCACCACCGACACGGTCGGCAGCGGCGCCGCCGCCCCATCATCGGCCAGCGCCGGCCGCGATAGCGGCAGGACGACAAGAAGCGCCACGGCAAACAACTTGCAATTCATAACTAACCCCAAATAAGCCGAACCCGTCGACACCCCATCACGGCTCACGCCGACAAATGGGAAGAGCGCGGATATTTTCCAATGCCACATCCATCGTTTCCGGTGCTTCGCCAAGCACGGCAGTCACCACGCGCCAAAGCATCGGCGTGCAACTGTCGACCTCGAACGTCGGATCTACGCCGACGCGCAGTACGATTCCGTCAGCAAAGGCGCGCAGCGTCTGCACGGCACGGATGGCATCGATATCGGCGGCGATCTCGCCGCGCTGCTGCGCCTCGACGACGGCGGCGCAGAACAGCGCCATGCTCTCCTCCTCGCAAGCGGCGAAGGGCAGATGCACGGCGGAACTGCGGATGCTTTCGGCGAACACCTCCAGCATCAGCAGCACCTCGCCCCGGTCGCGCATCGAGTTGATGTAGGCGATACCGCTGGCCAGAAGCCGCTGGTGGATGCTGCCGCCGCCGCCGAGCAGATCGGAGATCGCCAGGCCCTTGCGGCGCTCCTCGATGGCGATGGCCTCGATCAGCGCGTCCTTGGAAGGGAAGTAGCGATAGAGCGCGCCCGGGCTCATGCGCGCCTCGACGCACACCGCCTGCATCGACGTCGAATGAAAGCCGCCACGCGAGAAACAGGCCCGCGCCGCCTGCAGGATGTGAGCGCGCCGGATTTCATGAGGGGTCGTCCCCTCGCCGTCCGCCTGCGCGGCATTGTCGCGCTGCATATTGGCCAAGTCGCCCACCGTCAAAAAGGAGAATGAATGTTCGCTCTCAATACTTTAGTATTAGGAGCATGTCAAGATCGCGCCGGATTCGCCAGCGTCGGCTGGTTGCTGCAGCGCCGTCTGCGCAGATTTCCTGAGGCAAATACTAACAAGGCGTTAAGGACATTGGCGGTTTTCCAGCCAGGGTGATCGGCACTCTCCGACCGAATACGGATGGCGAGATCATCGACTAATTTTCACTTGCCGGCGGTTTGGAACAGGTTCAATCTGAACCTATCCAAAACAACGGAAAGGAGATGCCCGGTGGCTGTAAGCAATCACACTCCGATTGATGCAGGTTCGGTACGGACACTTGCTTTCTCGATAGACAAGTCCGTCTGATCTGCCAGCGCTTCAGGCTAAAGATCTCTTGACTGCCGTAGCGGTGCGGAAGGCATATTGTATCGAAAAAGGATCGAACAATATATCCGAACAGTCGGAAGAGCTGTTGTTTTGAGGTGGAAGCCGCCACCCAACAATGGCAATAACAGAGTTCAAGACACGCGTTCCAGGACGGTCTAGGGCCGACGACTTCGGCGGGGCGCTTTCGCGGCGCTCCGAGGTCAACGGTCAGGATGGCGAAGCGGCGTTCCAGGGATAAGTCCGACGGCCCACGCATCCGAAACACCGGGAACCAAAAGCGGCGAAGACCTGTTCTGACGGGCCAAACCTGTCGGGACAGGTCTTTGTCATTTGGCGCCAGCCGTTCAGGCTGGCAACGCTTGCGCCCAAAGAAAGAACTTGCTGACCGCTTGGGCAGATGTCTACCATCGGCCCGACACGGACGGGCGCGATGACGCCTGACCGGAGCGGACAAGGTGCCCGATCGTTCCGACGACCCGGGTGCCGGCCACTTTCCCTTTCTGCGGAGCCGACCTTGCACCCAAAGCTGAACCGCCTCTACGTAGCCCCCCTATCGACCATGACGCGACGTCTGGCCGCCGTCGCCTCGGGCCGCGCCGACCCTGATCTGGTGATCACCGGCGCCCGGGCGCTGTCCACCTATTCCGAACGCCTGCTGCCCGACCGCGAAGTATGGATCGCCGGCGGCCGCATTGCCGCCGTCGTGCCGGCCGGCAGCTACAAGGGCGGCGCACCGCGTTATGACGCCCGCGGCGGCATCATCGCCCCCGGCCTCGTCGATCCGCACATCCACATCGAAAGCTCGATGGTGTCGGCCTCGGCTTACGCCGAGGCGGCGCTGCTCAACGGCACCACCACCATCTTCTGCGACAGCCACGAGATCGGCAACGTCATGGACGTCGCCGGCGTCGAGGCCATGATGGAAGACGCCCGCGAGGCGCCGCTTTCCATCTTCCACACCCTGCCCTCCACCGTGCCGGCCACCTCCTCGGCGCTCGAAACGGCCGGCGGCGACCTGACGCCCGACAAGATCGCCGCCCTGTTCGACAAGTGGCCGGAAGCCGTCGGCCTCGGCGAGAAGATGGACTTCGTGCCGGTGACCCTCGGCGACGAGCGCAGCCACGCCATCCTCGCCGCCTCGCTGTCGCGGGGCCGGCCGGTGTCCGGTCACGTCTACGGCCGCGAGTTCGTTGCCGCCTATGCCGCCTCCGGTGTCACCGACACGCACGAGGCCACCGATCGCGACATCGCCGACGATCTTCTGGAAGCCGGCGTCTGGATTTTCCTGCGCGGCGGTCCGCCGACCACGCCCTGGCACTCGCTGCCCGAGGCCATCAAGACCATCACCCAGCTCGGCGCCGCCAACAAGCGTATCGCCCTCTGCACCGACGACCGCGACGCCGAGGACCTGATGATGTTCGGCCTCGACTGGGTGGCCCGCCAGGCGGTCAAGGCCGGTCTCACCCCCTGTCAGGCCTGGTCGATGGGCTCGTTGCACGGCGCCACCCGCTTCGGCATGGGCGAAGAGATCGGCGGCCTCGGCGGCGGCCGGCGCGCCGACCTGGTGCTGATGGGCGACGACCTCGATCCGGTCGCCACCTGGTACGGCGGCGAGCTGGTGGTTGACGGCGGCAAGATCACCGCCGAACTCGACGCGGCGCTCTCCAAGCGCTACCGCTACCCCGACAGCGCCTATCACACCGTCAGGCTGCCCAAGGGGCTGAAGCTGACGCCGGCGCTGCCAACCGAGCCGGTGATCGCCCACACCGTCCATACCACCCCGCCCGGCATCGCCGTCGAGCACGTCAAGGTGAAGCTCGAACCGGCCAACGACTGGCAGACGCACTTCGAGCGCCACGGCCTGTGCTTCGTGTCGGTCATCGAGCGGCACGGCAAGTCGGACGGCAACGTTGCCCACGGCCTGCTCAACAACTTTGGCCTCAAGCGCGGCGCCGTTGCCTCCTCGGTCGGCCATGACAGCCACAACATCATCGTCGCCGGCGTCAGCGAAGCCGACATGGCCGTCGCCGTGGCCGCCATCGAGGCGCATCAGGGCGGCATCTGCGTGGTGGAAGACGGCAAGGTCACGGCCATCGTGCCGCTGCCCATCGCCGGCCTGATGAGCGACAAGCGCGTCACCGAGGTCGCCGAAGAGGTGGAGAAGCTCAAGGTCGAGTGGGACAAGGCTGGCTGCACCGTGCCCTACATGGGCTTCAACCTGCTGCCGCTGTCGGTGATCCCGGAAATCCGCATCACCGACAAGGGCCTGGTTCTGGTGCCGGAGATGGTGCAGGTGCCGCTGTTCGAGCCGGCCTGACAGCCAGCCGGTCAGCGGCCGTAATAGGCCCAGAACACGTCAAGACCGTCCCTGACGGTCTTGACGACGGTTTCATGCGCCGGATTGGCGTCGGCGGCGAACAGCGCCCGTTTCAGCACCTCCGACGTGCACAGCGCCACGAAGTGCTGCGCCGCCACCTTGGGATCGCACGGCCGCATGCGGCCGTCGGCGATCGCCTGTTCGAACACCTCCGTCAGCCGCGTGGCGCCGCGTTCGGCACCGTTGCGGAAGTAGACCTCACCGACGCCGGGAAACTTCTCGACCGCCCCGATCACCATGCGCAGCGACGAGATGTGACCGGCCGCCGTCAGCAGTTCGCAGAAGTTGACGGCGAACGTCTCGAGGTTCTCGCGGAACGAGCCGCCGTGCGGCTCCAGCGTGCAGATCGCCTCGCTGATCGCCCGCTTTTCCTCGGCCGTCAGCGCGACGAACAGCTCGTCCTTGTTGTCGAAATAGACGTACAGCGTCCCCTTGGACACGCCCGAGGCCTTGGCGATGGCGTCCATCGACGCGCCCTCGTAGCCCTTGGCGAGAAAGACCTCGCGCGCGCCGTTGAGAATCTGCCGGCGCTTGTCCTTGTCGGGAGCGTCGCCTTTTTCCGGCTGTGCGCTCATCGAGTCCTCCCTTGTCTGACGGCGCTGCGACCGAACGTCGTTCTGGCATATCACAGCCGGACGCCGTGTTGCGGCGGAATACCCTAGCCAACGGGCTAAAGTAGTTCTCCCATTCGTACGATCACGATCTCGTTAGCCTTGGCGAGAACTTGTGATGCCCGGCTGGTATTGACCGAACCGTTCAGTCATGTCATATCAGTGACCGAAGACGGAAGCAAGGATCGGGTTTTTCCCTCGGACGGCAAGCCGCCGGCTGAATTCAGGCCTGACATGACACCGCTTTCCCGGTTGCCCGACACGATGGCGGCGGCGGATGCCCCGCCGTTGGACGGCTGACAACTGACAACGGATTGCCCTACCGCCCCTCCGCGTCGCCGCGGTCGCGGGTGAACCATATTCTGGAGACTGACATGGCCAAGCGCGAAGCAGAGACGATCATCGACACCGCCGGCAGCGCTGGCACGTCGGCACGCGTCACCGCCGAAGCCGCCCCGCACGGCCACAAGCCGGCCGGCGAGCCGCCCCACGCCGCCCAGCCCGCCAAGCTGGCGCGCAAGACCCCGATCAGCCGCTACTTCATGCTGCTGCTCTTGGCCGGCGCCGCCGTCTGGGGTGGCAAGACCGGCTATGGCTGGTGGACCGACGGCCGCTTCCTGGTCACCACCGACGACGCCTACGTCGCCGCCGACATCACCACGCTCGCCGCCAAGGCCAGCGGCTACATCACCGAGGTGCTGGTGGCCGACAACGGCGCCGTCAAGGCCGGCGACGTCATCGCCCATGTCGACGACGGCGACTACCGCATCGCCCTGCGTCAGGCCGAAGCCGCCCTCGACGGCAACGCCGCCACCATCGACCGCATCGCCCGCCAGATCGAGGCGGCGCAAGCGCAGGTGCTGCAGGCCGAAGCCAGTGTTGCCTCCGCCGAAGCCAAGCTGACCTCCGCCGAAGCCACCTTCGCCCGCCAGACCAGCCTCGTCTCGTCCAACGTGTCGAGCCAGTCGCAACTCGACGACGCCCGCGCCAACCGCGACGGCGCCCGCGCCACCCTCGACGCCGCCAAGGCCGCCGTCACCGTCGCCAAGGCCAACGTCAGCGTGCTCGACGCCCAGCGGGTCGAGAGCCAGCGCACCGGCGAGACGCTGGCGGTCGCCGTCGACAAGGCCCGGCGCGACCTCGCGTTCACCGAAATCAAGGCGCCGGTCGACGGCGTCTTCGGCAACAGCGCCTTCAAGGTCGGCACCTACGTGACGCCCGGCCAGGTGCTCGGCTCGTTGGTGGCGCTCGACACCGCCCACATCGACGCCAACTACAAGGAAACCCAGGTCGGCAGCCTCAAGCCGGGCGAAAAGGTGCGCATCACCGTCGACGCCCTCAACAACGGCGACGTCATAGAGGGCACGGTCGAAAGCCTGTCGCCGGCCACCGGTTCGGTGTTCAGCCTGCTGCCGGCCAACAACGCCACCGGCAACTTCACCAAGGTGGTGCAGCGCCTGCCGGTGCGCATCGCTCTGCCGCACGATGCCGCCGCCAGCGGCAAGCTCAAGCCGGGCATGTCAGTGGTGGTCTCGGCCGACAGCCGCACCGCCCCCTGACAGAAGCCAGCCGAACGGGTTCGTTTGTACCGGCGTCAAACGGACGCCGGATCACGGGATCATTCCATCATGACCACCATCGCCATGCCTGCCCCCGCCTTTTCGTCGCGGCGCCTCATCACCTTCGTGGTCATGGTGTTCGGCATGTTCATGGCCATCCTCGACATCCAGATCGTCTCAGCGTCGCTGTCGGAAATTCAGGCCGGTCTCGGCGCCGCCAATGACGAAATCTCCTGGGTGCAGACGGCCTATCTCATTGCCGAAGTGATCATGATCCCGCTGTCGGGCTACCTATCCCGCATGCTGTCGACGCGCTGGATGTTCGCCATTTCTGCCGGCGGCTTCACCTTCACCTCGCTGATGTGCGCCAACGCCACCGGCATCAACGAAATGATCATCTGGCGCGCCCTGCAGGGGTTCATCGGTGGCGGCATGATCCCGACGGTGTTCGCGGCCGCCTACACCATCTTCCCGCGCGACAAGCAGCCGATCATCGCCCCCATCATCGGCCTCGTCGCCACCCTGGCGCCGACCATCGGCCCGACGGCGGGCGGCTACCTCACCGAGCTGTTCTCCTGGCACTGGCTGTTTCTGGTCAACGTCGTTCCCGGCATCGTCGTCACCGTCACCGCCGTCGTACTGATCGACTTCGACGAGCCCGACCTGTCGCTGCTCAACCGCTTCGACTGGATCGGCTTCGCCGCCATGGCCACCATGCTCGGCTCGCTCGAATACGTGCTGGAAGAAGGCCAGAGCAAGGACTGGCTGCAGGACGAGCGCATCGCCGTCCTCACCGTTGCCATGGTGATCGGCGCCGTTGTGTTCTTCTACCGCGCCCTGACGCGCGAAGAGCCGGTGGTCGACTTGTCGGCCTTCAACAACCGCAACTTCACCTTCGGCAGCATCTTCTCGTTCTGCCTCGGCATCGGCCTCTACGGCCTCACCTACATCTATCCGTTGTTCCTGGCCCGCATCCGCGGCTACTCCTCCCTCGACGTCGGCGAGACCATGTTCGTCTCCGGCCTGTCGATGATGGTCGCCGCCCCCTTCGTCGGCCGGCTGACGCGCAGTGTCGACCTGCGCATCCTGATGGCCGTCGGCTTCGCCGGCGTCGGGCTCAGCACCTACCTGATGACCCGCATCACCTCCGATTGGGATTTCTGGGAGCTGCTGCTGCCGCAGATCTTCCGTGGCATCTTCATGATGATCGCCATGGTGCCGATCAACAACGTGGCGCTCGGCACCATGCCGCCGCACCGCATGAAGAATGCCTCCGGCCTGTTCAACCTGACGCGCAACCTTGGCGGCGCCGTTGGCCTCGCCCTGATCAACCAGGTGATGACCGACCGGTCGGCGCTACACTACGAGCGCCTCTCCGAAGCCATCACCGCCGGCAACGCCACGGCGACGAACACCATCGCCAACCTGACCGGCGCCCTGTCGGAACTCGGCACCAACGCCCACGGCGGCGCCATCTACAAGCTGTCGCAGATGCTGCAGCAGCAGTCGCTGGTCATGTCCTACGCCGACGTCTTCTTGATGCTGACGGTGCTGTTCGTCGGCCTGTCCTTCACCATGCCGCTGGTCAGCAAGCCGCAAGCGGCGGCCGGTGGCGGCGGCGGTCACTGATCGGCGGCGTCAACCCGCCAGTCCCCCGCCTCGGTGCGGCGCAGCAGCGGCGTTGAAAAACAACCGACCACGGCCAATCCGGGCACCATCTCCTCGATGCGGCCGCACCAGCGCCGCGTCTGCAGCATGGCCGCTCCCACCACCACCGGCGTGATGCCGACCGAGGCCAGGAGCTTCAGTCCGGCGATGATCGAGGCCCCCGACGACAGCACGTCGTCGATGAGCGCCACCCGCCGCCCCTCGATGAGGGGAACGAGGCGCGGATCGACGTAGAGCCGCTTCTTCTGGTCCGGCGTGGTGATCGAGCTCAGCGGCACCGACAGCTCCTCGCGGTACCAGAACTTGCGCGAGGTGCCGAACGGCACGTAACGGTCGTGGCCGAGCTGACGTGCCACCCCTTCGGCCAGCGTCAGGCCCAGCGTCGGCAATCCGACCACCACCTCGGGCGCAAACGGGAGGAGGCGGGCGGCGAGATCGGCGGCCAGCGCCGCCTGCACGGCGAACGACGCCTGATTGATGATCAGCGAGGCGAGGCCGTGCTGACCGTCGGCGAGAAGCCGCACCGGCAGGTCGAGACCTTGCCCGTCGGCAAGGCCGGCACAGAAGCCGCCGCTGGCCGTGGGGCCGAGGCGGGCCGGCGCTGGTGTCAGCGCCTGCCAATAGTCATGAGGGAGCATAGGCGATCCTTCGGCGCGCATCAGCCGGCGGGCGCGGCCAGGTGACGGTCGATCCAGTCCTCGGCAAGCTCGGCCCACATGCCGTGCGTGCCGTGGCGGTCGCGCAGGGCGAAGCCGTGCGGCGCCTGACCGAAGATGTGGGCGTCGACGTCGAGCCCGACCGCCGCCGCCGTGCGGACGAGGCGCAGTGCGTGCTCGACCGGCACCGCCGTGTCGCCGAGCGCGTAGGCGAGAAACAGCGGCACGCGCGGGCAGGCGGCGGGATGGCCGTCAAGACCGATCGGCCAGTCGTCGTAGAAATCCTGCTTTTCTACCGGCTCGTAATCGGCCTTGCCGGCCGGCACCTTGTAGCGACGATGATTGGCGTTGAGCGGAGCATAGGCGATGATGGCGCCGACCCCCGGCTTCTCCTGCGCCGCCATGACGCCGGCGAGATGGCCGCCCGAGGACAGACCGACGTGCAGCAGCGGCAGTTCCGGCGTCATGCGGCCGACGAGATCGACGGCCGCCAGCCCGTCGATCAGCGCCACGTCCTTGGCGAAGCGGCCGCCGGCATGCGCGCCGCCCGGCAGGCGATGCACCAGCACGTGGGCGTCGATGCCGATCGAATTGAGCCAGAGGGCGATCTCGACGCCTTCCTTGTCGTACATCAGCGCCAGATACCCGCCGCCGGCGTAGACGATGGCCGCCGCCCGGGCATCGCGGCAATGGAAACTGTGCAGCTCCGCCCGCTCGACGCGGTGGATGACGCGATCGGGCCAGACGCCCTCAATGACGTTGTCTTGCCCCTCGGTCAGCAGCGTCACGACGGGGATGGGCGATTGAAGCGGCAGAGCCATGGCAGTCTCCTTCACGAGAACCCGGGGCAGCATAGACCGGATGACAACCGCCGGCCAAGACGACGCTTAGCCGTTCCACACGTCGCCGATCAGCGCCTTGAAGCGATCGTCGCCATGGAGGGCGGCAAAGCGTGGGTCGACGGCGAGCCACAGCGTCGCCGCCTCGCGCCCGACGATAGCCGAAGTGAGCGCCGCCAGCGCCCGTTCCTTGTCGCCGAGCGCCAACGCCAATGTCGCTCGAGCGGCATGGCTACCCTCGCCGCCGCGCACCAGCGCCAGCGCCCCGCCGTCGGCATCGCCGAGTCGGACACGGATTTCCTCGGCGGCAAAGCGGCTGCCGGGATAATCCGGCGCCGCCGCCTCGATCAGGGGCAACAAGGCGCGCGCCGCCGCCGCTTCTCCGGCGAGCGCGTGCGCCAGGGCGGCGCGATAGGCGATTTCCAGCGGCAGCGCCGCCGCCCCCCGTCCAAGCTCGCGGGCCAGCGCCGTCACGGCGCTGAAGCGGCCGGCGTTGAAGGCACAGAGGGCGTCGCCGATATCGACCAGCGTCGAGATCGGCTCGACTGCCCGCGCTCGCGCCATGGCCGCCGCCGCCTCGTCGTGGCGGCCGCGGGCCGACAGCAGCAGCGCCAGCCCCCGAAAGGCGCGCACGCCGCCACCGAGCGCCTGCGCCTCGCCAAAGCCGGCCTCGGCCCGGTCCGGCCGACGCTCGAACAGGGCCGCTTGCGTGGCGAGCGCCGTCAGAGCTTCCACCGAACGCGGATCGCAATCGAGCGCCCTGCGTGCCGCCGCCGCCGCGCGCCGCTGCGCCTGGGCGGCATCGACGAGGTCGAGGCGATAGAGATCGCACAGGCAATCGGCGACGCCGGAATGGCCGCGCGCATAGTCGGGATAGACTTCGGCCACCTGCTCGAAGCGCTGCAGCGCCTCGCGGACCGCGGCCGGCGTCTGACGGTTGAGCAGCAAACGGGCACGGTTGATACGTGCCGTACAGCCGATGGCCACCGACGTCGGCCGCACCCTGCGGGCACGGGCCAGCGAGTTGTCGATGCGGGCGTGGCTGACCAGCGTCGCCGCGATGCCCTCCTGCAGCCGCAAGCCACCGATCATCGGCGCGTCGATGCGATCGGCCCAGGCGACGATGCCGTTGGCCGACGACACCTCCAGCGTGACGCGCACCGTCGTCCCCGCCGTCTTGACGGTGCCGTCGACAAAAAGGTCGACACCGACCCGGGCGGCGATGTCCTCGCGCGACCGCCCCTCTTCCGACCAGCGTCGCACCGGTTCGCCCGCCAGCACGGTGATCGCCGCTTCCTGGCCGAGGGCGAAGGCGATCTCGCCACTGAGGTCGGCGGCCAGCGTCGCAGCGCGCGCCCCACGGTTGAGCGGCTGCAGCGGCATGACGGCCACCAGCACGCCATCGCCCGGTTCGAAGAATGCCGCGTGATCGCTGAGCGGCGCCGGCCGCGTCGACACTTCCGAGAACAGCGGCACATAGCTGCCCACCGGTACGTCGACGCGGATGCTGTCGCGGTTGCCCTCGCCGCCGTAGTAGGCTGCGAGCTTCTGACGCAGCCGCCGCATCTCGACGCGCACGGTCGAATCGATGCGCGGATCGTAGGGGGGATCGCGGGGGTAGACCGCCCGGCCGATCAGGGTTTCCGTCAGCCCGTCGCCACGGCCGGCCAGCGTCTCGGCCGTGAGAAAGTCGAGAAGCCGCAACAGACGTGGCGAGCCGGCGAAGGTGTCGCTGTGGCCGATCCGCGCCAGTTGGCGCTGCACCGCCGACCGCCAGCGCGTCCCCATTCCCCGATCTTCGCCAACGCCCATCGCGCCCATCGCCTCACGTTAGTTATGACAGAATTTGTAATTCATCATCCATTTGAAAACAATTGATCTTTCAAAAGTTGACGTTAGTTGGAATTGCCTCACTTCGTGCCGTCGCCACGACCTGCCATATGCTTGCCATCAAGATGACCGCCGCCCGCCATGACGGCCGGCCGGTCCCGCAAAGAAGGCCAAGCTTTTGAAGACCTTGAACGTTCTCGTCGGCTTCGTGCGCTGGACGGTGGTGCTCGTCGCGCTGGCCGCCATCGGATTCCTGTTCTGGCAATCGGCCGAGAAGCAGCCGTTACTGGTGCAGGGCGAAGTTGCCGCCGCCCGCATCGACCTCAGTCCGCGCGTCTCCGGCCGCGTCGTCAAGCTCAACGCCAATGTCGGCGACACGGTTGCCGCCGGCGCGCTGATCGCCGAGCTCGAGAGCCCGCAGCTCGACGCGGCGCTGACCGCCGCCGAGGCGACGCTCGAAGTGGCCCGTGCCGACTTCGCCCGCGTCAACTCGACGCGCCCGGAAACCATTGCCGCCCGCCGGGCCGAGCTGGCCGCCGCCGATGCCGACGTCGTGCTCTATCAGGAGGTCTACGGCCGCCGCTCGCAGTTGCTCAACAGCGGCAACGCCCCGCAGTCGCAGCTCGACGAGGCCAAGCGCAACCTCGAAGCGGCCATGCGCAAGCGCGAGGCGGCGACAGCGACGCTGCAACTGGCCATCGCCGGGGCCAGCGCCGAGGAGCGGGCCCTGTCGGCCGCCCAGGTCAAACAGGCCGAAGCCACCGTCAAGCTGCGCCGCACCGACGTCGCCGAACTGGCGCTGCACGCACCGATCGCCGGCGAGGTCACGACGCGCGTCGCCGAACTGGGTGAGAACTTTGCCGCCGGCTCGACGCTCTATTCCATCGTCGACATGGGCAATCTCTGGTTCACCTTCAACATCCGCGAGGATCTGCTGCACGGCCTCAAAGTCGGCGACAGCCTTGAGGTGACCGTGCCCGCCCTCGACAAGGCCAAGGTCGAGCTGCGCGTCACCATGATCAACGTGCAGGGACAATATTCCACCTGGCGGGCGACCCGCGCCACCGGCGACTTCGACCTCCGCACCTTCGAGGTGCGCGCCGTGCCCACCGCCAGGGTCGAAGGCCTGCGCCCGGGCATGAGCGCCATCGCCGTCTGGTCCGACAGGGCGCGGCCATGACGGCGCGGCGCCCGGCCCGCCGTGGCGGCTGGCGAATATTCGTGCGGGAATGGCGGCGCATCTTCTTCAACCCGCTGCTGCTGGTCATGACCATTGTCATGCCGCTGGTGCTGTCGGGGCTGCTGATCGCCATCTTCAGCACCTCGATCGCCACCGACCTGCCGGTGGGCGTCATCGACCTCGACGCTTCCGACCTGTCGCGCACCACCGTGCGCCTTCTCGATGCCACGCCGGACATCGCCGTCACCGAGCGCTTCGACAACCTCGGCGCCGGCCGCAGCGCCATCATCGCCGGCCGCATCTATGGCCTGCTGCTGCTGCCCAAGAACCTCGAACGCGATGTCAAGGCCGGCCGCCGCCCCGACGTGGTGTTCTTCTACAACACCCAGATGCTGACCACCGGCAACCTGGTGCTCAAGGGGGCCAGTGCCGCCCTCGCCTCGGTCGAAGCGGGCGTGCGCCTCGCCACGCGTCTGGCGAGCGGCCAATCGGCCAGCGAAGCGCAGGCGGCGCTGCAGCCCGTGCCCGTCGATGTCCGGCCGCTGTTCAATCCGACGATGAACTACGCCTATTTCCTGCTCGCCGCCCTGGTGCCGAGCGTGTTGCAGGTGATCGTCACCACCGTTTCAGCCTACGCCATCGCCATGGACGTGACGCCGCGCCGCCTGCGCAAGCTCAAGCGCCTCTGCGCCAGTCCCGTGCGCTTCCTCGTCGCCAAGACCCTGCCCTACACGCTGATCTATTGCACCGCCGGCGCCATCGCCGACGCCGTGCTGATCGGCCCGCTCGGCATGCCGGTCAACGGCGCCCTGCCGGTGCTGGCGCTGGCGGCGCTGCTGTTCGTGCTGGCCTGCCAGCTGTTCGGTACCTGGCTAGGACTGATGTTGCAGCCAGTGGCGAGCGCCGTGTCGATCGCCACGCTGGTCACCGCGCCGGCCTTCGGGTTCATGGGCGTCGGCTTCCCGCGTCTCGGCATGAACGCCTTTGCCCAGGGCTGGGGCGCTCTGCTACCGGGCAAATGGTATCTCGAAGCGCGCATCGACCAGACGGTGCGCGGCACGCCGATCGATCTCGGCGCCCTGCCCATCGCCGTGCTGGCTGGCTTCGTCGTCGTGCTCTTCGCCGCCTCCGTGCTCTGGCTGCTGCCCGTCTGGTTCCAGCGCTCGGCGCCGCCGGCCCTGGCGCGGGAGGGGGCATGATGCCGGCCGTGCTCCGCATCTTCCTGGCCGAGCTCCGCGCCATCGCCGGCCACCGTCAGGTGGCGCTGGTGCTGCTGGTCGCCCCGTTCATCTACGCCCTGTTCTACCCGCAACCCTACATCGCCGAGGCGCTGCGCGACGTGCCGATCAGCGTCGTCGATCTCGATGGCAGCGTGGCCAGCCGCGACCTGGTGCGCCAGATCGACGCCACGCCCGATGTCACCGTCGCCCGCACCGATCTCGACTTCGCCCGCGCCACCGAGCGGGTCTACAGCCGCGACGTCTCTGGCGTCCTGGTCATCCCGCAGTTCTTCGAGCGCGACCTCTTGCACGGCCGCGCCGCGCCGGTGGTGCTCTACGCCGACTCCAGCTACTTCCTCGTCTATCAGCGCCTGTCGACGGCGGTGCGCAGCGTCGCCCTTTCCGTCGGCACCGGCATCGAGGTGGCTCGCCTCACCGCCACCGGCGTCGATCCGGCCGTGGCGCTGACGCTGACGCTGGCCTACCCGATGCCGCAGACGCTGGTGCCGCTCTTCAACCCGCAAGGGGGCTATGCCACCTACGTGCTGCCGGCCTCCTTCGTCCTCATCGTGCAGCAGATCCTGCTGATGGGCATTGGCATGCTGGAGCCGCGCCGCCACCTCGGCCCGCGTCTGCCGCACCGCTCGCTGCTTTCCGCCATCAACGCCAGTTTCGACGAGACGCTTGGCCGCGCCCTCGCCGTCTTCGCCATCGAGATGATCATCGCCCCGTTCTACCTGGTGGTACTGCCCCATCTCTACGGCTTGCCGCGCCTCGGCGCCGTGGCATCGATCCTGATCCTCATCGTGCCGTTCCTCGTCGCGGCCATCGGCTTCGGCCTCGTCATCGCCGCGCTTCTGCGCTCCTCGCTGGCCGCCCAGATCGTTCTGGCCGCCCTCGGCATGCCGCTGTTCTTCCTGGCCGGCTTCGCCTGGCCGATGGAGATGATGCCGCCGATCCTCTACGACGTCGCTCGCCTCATTCCCTCGACAACGGCCATCGATGCCTTCGTCCGGCTGTCGCAATTCGGCGCCAGCTGGGCCGAGATCCAGCCGCAGTGGCAGCTGCTGACGCTGTTGGCCCTCGGCTATTTCGTCCTCGCCGTGGCGATCGGTGCCGTCCGCCGCTATCGCGCCGCTCGTCCCTGAGGGCGCCGGATCAGGCGGCGCTGTCCGGGCTGTCGGCTGTGCCGAACGCCGCCTCGCCAATACCTTCCAGCATGCCGAACGCCGCCTCGCCAATACCTTCCAGCATGCCGAAGGCGATCTCGCGCTCACCCATGATGGCGGAATCGGCGCCGAGGCGCTTGAGATACTCGACCTCGTCGTCGGAATGGGCGCGGGCGATGATCCGCAGCCCCGGCCGGATGTGGCGGGCCTGCTCGATCACCTGTCCGGCCTCGAAGCCGTTCGGGATGGCCACCAGCAGCACCTTGGCCCGTTCGAGCCCGGCCAGCGCCAGCACCGGCGCCGAGGCGGCGTTGCCGAGGATCAGCTCGTAGCCCTTGTCACGCAGCACCTTGACGCGGTCGTCGGCGTCCTCGATCACCAGGAACGGCGCCTGGCGGGCGATCAGGCCCTCGACGATGACCGAGCCGACGCGACCGTAGCCGACCACCACGCAATGATCGCTGAGCGCCGTGGCCGGCACGTCCTCATCGACCGCGGCCGCAACCGCATCACCGGCGTCGCCGGGGCCAGCCGGGCTGGTCTCGCCGCTGGCGACCGGTTCGGCGACAGCCGTTGCCTCCTCGGCCTTCGGCTCCAGCCAGGCTTCAAGCATCGGCCGCAGGCGGTCGCTGAGCCCAAACGCCAGCGGGTTGAGCACGATGGAGATCAGCGCGCCGGCCAGGATGAGATCGCGGCCCGCTTCCGGCAAGACACCGAGGCCGACGCCCGTTTCTGCCAGAATGAACGAGAACTCGCCGATCTGCGCCAGACTGGCCGAGATGGTCAGCGCCGTCTTCACCGGCAGGCGGAAGGCCAGAACGATGCCGAAGGCGGCGGCGGTCTTGCCGATCAGGATGATGGCGACGGTGGCGAGCAGCGACAGCGGCGCCTTGAGCAGGATGTTCGGATCGAACAGCATGCCGACCGAGACGAAGAACAGCACCGAGAAGGCGTCGCGCAGCGGCAGGCTCTCCTGGGCGGCGCGGTGGCTGAGTTCGCTTTCCGACAGCACCATGCCGGCGAAGAACGCCCCCAGCGCCAGCGAGACCCCGAACAGCTCGGCGGCACCGAAGGCGACGCCAAGGGCGATGGCCAGCACCCCCAGCCGGAACAGCTCGCGCGAACCGGTGTGGGCGATGCGGTGCAGCATGGCCGGAATGAGCTTGCGCCCGACCACCAGCATCAGCGCCACGAACACCGCCACCTTGACGAGCGTCGCCGTGACGATGCCGCCGATGCCAAGATCGATGCCGACCAACCGGCTGGCCACGGCGGCGAGCGGATCGGAGTAAGCGCTGGCGCCACCACCGGCGACGCTGGCCGCCGCCGGAATGAGCACCAGAACCAGCACCATCGCCAGGTCTTCGACGATCAGCCAGCCGACGGCGATCTTGCCGCGTTCGCTGTCGACAAGGCGCCGTTCCTGCAGCGCCTTGAGCAGCACCACCGTCGAGGCGACCGACAGGGCGATGCCGAAGATCAGGCTGGCGCCGCCCGACCAGCCCATCGCCTCGCCCAGCCCCCAGCCGAGCAGCGTGGCGATGGCGATCTGGGCGATGGCGCCGGGCACGGCGATGAAGCGGACCTTGAGCAGGTCCTTGAGCGCGAAATGCAGACCGACGCCGAACATCAGCAGGATGACGCCGAGTTCGGCCAACTGCGAAGCGAGATGCTGATCGGCGACAAAGCCGGGCGTGTGCGGCCCCACCAGCATGCCGGCGAACAGGTAGCCGACCAGCGGCGGCAGGCGAAAGCGGTTGGCAATCGTCCCGAAGACGAAGGCCAGCACCAGGCCGGCAACGATCGTCGAGATCAGGGACGTGTCGTGCGGCATGAGCGGGTCTCCGGGGGGGCTGGATGGGATGACGGCACTCAAGGCGCGAGCACGTGCGACAAATATGGACAGCCCATCCGACGGATCAAGGCACAAATGTCGGCGGCCCAAATTGTTGGGCCGTCGATCGCCTCCCGGAACACGCAACGCCCCGGCCAGAATGATCCCTGACCGGGGCAGCATTGCAACCCTGCCCGGTCTGGCGGCGTCAGGCGGCGCGCAGACTGGCGACGAAGTCGGAGACTTCCTTCTGCAGCATGGCCGACTGGTCGTTGAGCGTGCTCGACAGGCTCATCAGCTGCGTCGACGCCGACCCGGTCATTTCCGCCGCCGTGCTGACGCCGGCGATGTTGGCGGTCACGTCCTTGGTACCCGTTGCCGCCCGCTGGGTGTTGACGGCGATCTCGCCGGTGGCCGCACCCTGCTCCTCGACGGCGCCGGCAATGGTCGTCGACGTCTCCTGGATGCTGCGCACCGTCAGGACGATGCGGGAGATGGCATCGACCGTCGTCGACGTCGCGGCCTGGATCTCGCCGATCTTGCGGCCGATCTGATCGGTTGCCTTGGCGGTCTGGTCGGCCAGCTGCTTGACCTCGGCGGCGACGACCGCGAAGCCCTTGCCGGCGTCGCCAGCCCGCGCCGCCTCGATGGTGGCATTGAGTGCCAGGAGGTTGGTCTGGGAGGCGATGTTGTTGATGAGATCGACCACTTCGCCGATCTGCTGCGCCGCCGTCGACAGCGCCTGCACGTTCTGCGCCGACGTCTCCGCCTCCCGCGCCGCATCGCGGGCGATGGCCGATGAGCGATCGACCTGCTTGCCGATCTCCTGGATCGAGGCCGACAGCTCTTCCGTGCCGGCCGCCACCGTCTCGACGTTCGAGGCCGCTTCCTCGGCGGCGCCGGCGACGGCCTGCGCCTGACGCGCCGTTTCCTCGGCCGTGGCCGACAGATTGCGCGCCGCGTCGGCCACTTCGCCGGAGGACTTGCCGAAGCCGGTGGCCAGTTCCTCCATGCGGCTCACGAAGCTCGACGCCATCTGCGCCCGGGCCCGGACGGCCTTTTCCTCGGCGGCCTTGGCCGCGTCCTCGCGCTGTCGCGCCGTCTCGGCCTCGGCCAGACTGATCCGGAAGGCTTCGAGACCGCCGGCGATGGCGCCAACTTCATCCTGGCGCGCCCGGCTGGCAATGTCGACGTCATACCGTCCCGCCTGCAGCTGCCGCATCTGCTCGAGCAGAACCGCGATCGGCCGGCTGATGCTGGCGTGCAGGATCCACACCGCCAGCGCCACGACGAACAGCACGATGGCCAGGATGATCCCGACCGTCATCCAGACGGCCAGCCAAGACGACGCCGTGTTGTCGCCACTGGTCTTGTTCATGCCGTCGATGATCGAGTTGTTGACCGCCGTCGCCTTCTTCTGGATGTCGTCCAGCAACGGCCGGCAATCGCTGTTGATGAACTGCAGCGCCTTGGCATTCTCGGCCGGATCGGTGGACATCGACAGCTTGGCGGCCTCGCCGCACACCCCGCTCATCGCCGCCTTGATCGACGCGCGATAGTCTTCGATGACCCCCTTGAATTCGGGCGCGTCGACCAGTCCCTTGTCGAGAAACTTCTCGAAGTTGGCCAATGCTGTCTCGCGGGCCTCGGCGGCCTTGTTGTTTTCCTCGGCACTGACGGACGCAGCGTTCCAGTAGAGCGAGGAACGCGCATCCGACACCATGCGGCTGGCCCGGACCATGTCGATGGAAAGACTGGCCTGACCGGAGATCAACCGACTGTAACTGTCGTCGATGCCGATCATCTGGTAGCCAGCAAAACCGGCACCCAGCAGTGAGCCAAGACCCAGGAGTGCCAGCAAGGCAACAACCTTGCTCTTGATTGACAGATTTTCATATGACATTTTTGACGACCCGGAGTAGTCCGCGGCTGCGGCTAGAAAGCTATTGATATTCTTTCATTGCCAACACATGGTTAACAATATCCGACGGCATGATCTGATGCTCTGGATCGAGAGATCATCATTTCGACTGAACAGTTCGACTGAACAGCCGCTGCATTGATGTGAAGCAATCATCTATAGTCTTGATGAGTGCAATCATTCGGCGCACCCGTGCCTGAAACGGCGGTTAACTGGCAAACGACAGTTGCACGCTTAGCATCAAGCACCAATTGCCACACCGACCACCAGTCGCTCTGACGTCGAAACGAGGAGTGGTAGGCCCGGAGGAACCTATACTTCCATCTAACATATTGTAATTGCTTTAACTTTTCGTTCTGCGATGTCGTGATGCCAACACTGGTGCCAACACAATTTTGGGATTTTCTGGGATTTCTGTGGACGGTCGAGTCAAGTATCGTCTGCTGGGGAAATTCTTTTGGGGGACACCATGACGCTTGCCGATCAAGCCTTGCACGGAAAGCTGCCTAAAGGAGCGGTAGACTTCTTCGTCGCATTCTCACGGTTCGAATGCGCGATGAAAAGGTCAGGAACTTATGCTCGTGGCAACGAGCAGGGTGTCGACCCCGATTGGGACAAGCTCGCGAAGGACCTGGGAGCCGATTTCTTCGCTGAGGTCCAGGCCAAGAGTGCCGCGCCGGTTCTGATAGGTAAGCCGCCCAAGAAGCAGATGCTGCAGGCGGACGGCTCCCTGGGGTGGCGCGATATGGGTGGGGTGGCGAACGCTGCAGACTTGTTCCTCGCCATCCGTCGCGCTCGAAACAATCTTCTTCACGGCGGAAAGTATCGAGACGAGCGGGATGGCAACTACACCGAGATCAAAGGTTCAGAACGAAGCGATATTCTCCTGAGCCAATCGCTAGCCGTTCTGGAACTCGCACTAAAGGCCAAGCCCGAAATCGCTCAGCATTTTTGATCCAGCAATGCAGCTATCGCTTCACGGAACGGCGTAAATGATTGGGACATATCCTCGGGTGCCCGTGTCGACTGAACCTTCGACGCCGTTGTCGAACAGCATAAAGCCCTCAGCGTCTCGGATGCCTTCGATGTCGTCCTTACGCGCCAGCGAAGCGCGCGAAAAGACGGACAAGATTTGTCCCCCTTTACCCGAACGAAGACGGTCAACGGCGTCCGCAAAGGCGGTCAGACTTGTCCGGCGAAGGAGGACAAAACTGTCCACCGAATCCAGAGAAAGAAAAAATATATAAACCTAACCCGTGCGAGGGCGCGCAGCCGCGCCCGAGACCCGAGCTGGCAGAGACGGCGCGGCGCGCCATCCCCCTCGTCTTCATCGCCGAGACCCAGCGAGCGCAGATCGATGCATGGCAGGGGTGGTTGGTCCGAAGCCGACTGCCGCCCCTCGACAGCCTCGATCTCCGAGCCACGAAATTCGGGCGATCAGGGTTCAACGTGCCGGGCGGCTATTGGCCACCGGAGGACGGGAGCCCGAAGGCGCTCGACTGGATCGCCTTCCTTGGCCGACGACTGGCCCAGAAACCTCTTGAAGCCGGGATGCAGTCCGCCTTGCGGAGGGCTTCGTGATGCCGGCGGATTTGGAGGAAGCAAGGCGACCCTTGTCATACGGCAAGCCGTCCGCCAAGGGACCTTGTGAGGGGAGGCAGGCCTCCCCTTCAAACCCCACCAAGGCCCCGCCGCCATCGCGCAAACGCGATCTCTCTGCCGTCGTGGTTTTCCGCTGCACCGACGCGGAAAAGCAAGCGCTAACCGCACGAGCCAAGCGGGCTGGAATGCCCTTTGCCGAGCTGATGCGGGAAGCGCTTGGCCTCACCGAAGCGCGGCGGCGGCGTCCGGTTCCGAAGGTAGACCCGGAACTTGTCCGCGGCATCGCTCGGATCGGCGGCAACCTCAACCAGGTCGCTCACTGGCTGAACACCGCCCAGGCTCTGGGGACGGTTTCGGCCATCGAGGCGGTCGAGGTTGCCATGCGCCTCGTCGCCATCGAGCGGGCGCTTGCGGAAACACTTGAGCGGTTCTCTTCCAACGGGGAGCGCGAACCGTGCTGAGCAAGCTTTTCCGCAATGGCCAGGGTGGCGGTTCCGGCCCGGTCAACTATCTCATTGCCCGCGAGGTCGTTGCCTATGATGAGAACCGCAACGCCATCCGCGACGCGCGCGGCGAGATGACGTTCCTCGCCCGCGAACCGCTGCCCGAGGTGCTGCGCGGCGATGCCGAGCGGATGCGGGCACTGATCGACGGTTGCCCGCACCAGTGGACCTATCGCGCCGGCGTCCTCGCTTTCACCGCCGAGGATGCGCCGACCGAGTTGCAACAACGTCAAGTGATGGACGCCTTCGAGGGCTTGGCCTTCGCCGGACTGGATGCGGACCAGCATGATATGCTTTGGGTGCGCCATACCCATGAAGGCCGCGTCGAGCTGCATTTCCTGACGCCGCGCTTGGAGCTTGCCAGCGGGCGCAGCCTCAACATCGCCCCACCCGGCTATGAGCGGCACTACGACGCCCTGCGTGATGTCCTCAGCAAGGAAAACGGCTGGAACGACCCGCAGGCGCCCAAGCGCGCCCGCGAGACCGTCAGCCTGATCGAAAGAGTCCGCCGAGGCGAGGCGCGCGAACTGATCCATGACCGGCCCCGTCTTGACCTGGGACGAACACCGCCTGCGCCTGATCTCCTGCCAATCCGGCAATACGAAAACGCCCTGCCTTCAGATCATTCACGAGCCGTGAGCCATGCCCCAAATGCCAATAACCGCACAGCAGAACTCCGGCAATCTCTCGCCGATGGAACGCGAGTTGCTGGCCTATATCGAGAGATTGACCAGCGCCTTGGAACACTCGACCGCGCAATTCGCGGCGCTGGAGAAGCGCTCGACCGACATGATCGAAAGCCGGCAAGCGGCTTTGGAAGGCTCGCTGAAATCGCTCATCGCCTCGCAGGCTTCGTTCATGACCGCATGGCACGCCTTCGCTCTGCGCTTGAGCGTGCCGGTGCCATCCGAGATCGCGGAAGCCTTCGAGATGCTGGAGCAGGCCGAACATCTCCTGTCGGGGCAGCCGTCCCGGAACGGGTGAGAAGCCCGCTCCCTTCCGGTCGCGGCCGCGCCTGAGTTTCTCCTCCGAGAGGTATCCCTCATGAGCTTCATCATTCCCTTCTATCGCTATCCGCTGTCCACCGCCGTCTTTGCGGCTGGTTTTCTTCTCTTCATGATGATGCCGGCGCTGTGGCCGGCGGCATTGCCCAACGCCCAAGCCGCAATCCTGATCCTGACCGCCGCTATGGCAATGAAGGTGCTGACCGGGGATTGCCAAGGGCGCATCCGCACCGCGTCGAGCTTAGCTGTGGGGGCTGCTCTCCTCGGTGCGTCCGCTCTGGCCCTTGCCGATCCCCTCCACCTGATCGCCTCGCTTGCGGAAACGTTCAAAGCGTGGCGTGCGGCGGGCTATTCCGGGGCCGACTGCCTGCGTGGCTTGTGGGATCTTGTTTCCCGGCTTCCCGATACGCAAAAGCTTACCCTGCAAACCAGCCTTGCCATCGGCCTGCCGATACCATTGTTCTATGTGATGTGGGCGCTGTCGGCAGCTTCGTCGAGTTCATCCGGACGCATCACCAGCCGTGGCCCGTGGCGCGCGCGCTGGATGAACCGCAGCGAACTGTTCCAGCTTCGCCATAACGACGCCGGCTTGCCCCTTGGTCTCTCACATGGGGCCGTGCTGCGCTATCGCCCGAACCCGAATTCTGGCTGGCGCGCCGGGCATCACGCAGCCATCGCCGGCACCCGCGCCGGTAAAGGCGTCTCCGTCGTGTTGCCGGCAATCGTCGATCATGATGGTCCGGTTGCCGTGCTCGACATCAAGGGCGAGAACTTCGCGGTGACGCGCCGGTTCCGGCAGTCCCTTGGCCGGCGCGTCATCGTGCTCAACCCGTTCGGCGTCATCGAGCCAGCGAAAGACTGTTTCAATCCGCTGGATTATGTCCGCCCCGATCATCTTGTTCGCGACATTGAAGTGATCGCCGAAGGGCTGGTTCGTCCGGAACTCGGCAACGGCGCGCACTTCGCCGAAATGGCCAAGGCGATGATTGCCGCTGTGCTGGAGGTCGTCGCCACGCGGCATCCCGCCGAAGAGCGCAACCTGATCACCGTCATGGACCTGCTGTTTGCCGCCGATTTTGAAAAGACGACCGGTGCTTGGGCATCCTTGCCCGAGCGCTTCGGCACCCGCCCCGCCGCAGCTGCCGCGACCTTCCTCGCAGCCGGCGAAAACGAACGCGGCGCGATCAAGACCACCATCAAAAAGGCGTTCGATTGGGCGCGTTCCGACGAAATGCGCCGCTTCCTCGCCGCCTCAAGCTGTTCGCTCGAAGATGTGTTCGCCGGCAGCGCCGACCTCTTAATCGTCGTGCCGCTCGACCAGGTGGACGCGCAGGCGGTGTTCCTGCGGCTCATCACCAACATCATCCTCGGCATGGCCGTACGCCTCGAAGGTGCGAAGAAGCCGAAAAAGAACGTGCTCCTCGTGCTGGACGAGTTCGTCCGGCTCGGGCGCATGGAAAAGCTGGTCAACATCGCCAATGTCGCCGCCGGTTGCGGCATCGAAGCGCTGTTCATCACCCAGGACAAAGGCCAGATCGAGAGCGTCTACGGCAAGGGCGACACCGCGAGCATTCTCGGCTCTTGTGTGACCACCCGCATCTTCGGCCTTGGCCGTGCCGAGTTCGAAACCGCCAACTGGGCCGCCAATGCGCTCGGCGATCAGACCGTGCTCACCCGCACCCGCCAGCATGGCGGCAAATCCAGCGGGCATTCCATGATCGAGCAGCGCCAGAAGCTCATGACAGCGGATCAGATCCTGGAACTCAAGACCGGCAAGATGTTGCTGCTCACCGGCTCCAAACCTCCCGCCGTCATTGACCGGATCATCTCGCACCGGCACCCGGCTTATCGGGGAAAGCTGGATCGGAACCCGATGGTGTGAAAGCCAGCCTTCTCAAACAAGCCTGTATGAACAGTTCCTACCTGTGACATGATGCTTCGAGCAAGCGAGGACATACCATGCCGAACGCTCGGAAATCCTACGTCGTCGGCGATCGATACGACGCCTTCATTACTCAGCAAATCAAACTCGGACGGTTCAACAACGCGAGCGAGGTCGTGCGCGCAGGTCTGAGAATGTTGGAGGATTACGAAGCACGCCTCGCCGAGGTAAGGGCGCACATCGATGCTGCTGACGCGGAAATTGCTGCTGGCAAGGGCATCGAATATGCCGATGCTCAAGCGCTGACCGATGACATCATCAAGCGGGGGAGGGACCGATTAGCCCGAAACGATTGATTCTTGCGCCCCGAGCAGGATACGACCTGCCTAATTTGCTGCGCGATCGGCCAGAAGGCTTTGCGGAGATCGGTGATCGGTGCTTAGGAAGCTTCCGACTCTCCATATCCCCCTACACAAGATGGCGGACATGAAACCGGCCATCTTTCCGGAATATACCACGCTTCAAAATCAACCAATAAGATGATATTGTTTGACATTCATCGAAGTTGATGGCGGTCAGTAAAGCGGACAGAGAGCAGGACAGATGGCGATCCCCGACGATGGCGAGACGATCGGCCTGTTCGAGCCCCTGATGGTCTCGGAGGGTGCTCCAACGCGCGCGGGTCTGAACGATCTCGTCCTTGATCTCGCAGAAAAGTCCGCCGCCTTTCGCGCCGGTTTACCCGCTTCCATCGCTGAGGCGCTCGCCGATCTCGTGCGGGCGATGAACTGCTACTACAGCAACCTCATCGAGGGCCACGACACCCACCCCATCGACATCGAGCGCGCGATGCGGGACGACTACAGCGCTGATCCGAAGAAGCGCAACCTTCAGCTTGAGGCCAAGGCGCATGTCGCCGTCCAGAAGTGGATCGACGAAGGCGGCATGGCGGAGCCGCCAACCGCGCCAGCTTCGGTCATTGAGCTACATCGCCGGTTCTGCGAGTTGTTGCCGCCCGAACTCCTCTTCGTCGAAAACCCAAAGACAGGCGAGAAAGTCCCCGTTGTTCCCGGCGAGCTGCGCAATCGCTATGTCGAGGTCGGACGCCACGTCGCCATCAGCCCCGGCGCGGTGCCGCGCTTTCTCGAACGGATGCACAAGGCCTATAGCCTGCCCGGCAGGATCGAACCGATCCTTGCCGCCGCTTGCGCCCATCACCGGCTTCTTTGGGTGCATCCTTTCCTTGACGGCAACGGGCGCGTTGCCCGTCTCATGTCCTACGCCATGTTGCGCCGGACGCTCGACACGCGCGGCCTTTGGTCCGTTGCGCGCGGGCTGGCCAGGCAGGAGGCTGCCTACAAGGCGCACCTTGCCGCCTGCGATAGTCCCCGCAGAGGAGATCGCGACGGACGCGGCACGCTGAGCGAGGCCGCGCTGGCCTCTTTCGCTGAGTTTTTCCTGCGCACCTGCATCGACCAGGTGGAGTTTATGGAAAGCCTCATGCGGCCGGATCGGCTGCGAGACCGCATCCTGATTTGGGCCGAAGAGGAAATGCGTGCCGGAGCCCTGCCCCCGAAATCCGATGTCGTGCTGAAGGCTGTGCTCTATCAGGGGCAGATCGAACGCGGTGAGGTCGAAGCCATCCTCGGCACGAGCGACCGCACCGCGCGGCGGGTTACCTCTGCACTCCTGGAAGTGGGTGCATTCTCCTCAGTCTCGACGCGCGCGCCCCTGAAGCTGGCGTTCCCGGCCAAGTTCGCCGGGCGATGGATGCCGGGGCTGTTTCCTGAGCGGAGGGAGTGAGAGGAAAGGAAGGCCATGAGGGATAAAGGGGAAGGCCTTTGAAAATACACTTTCTCAATGGCAACTTCGGGGCAGCGAGCGGACCGACCGGTTTTGGCTGCCGCTGTGCAGATAGCCGCCGTTCTGCAGCCGACCCCATTACGGTCGTTTAAGATTCTCTGATGGCTTCCCAGAAGCAGCCGTATCTTTATTTAGACTACCGTCGTGATCGAAGCCGATGTGCGGCCTCGCTGGGCCGGAAACAGGTGTTGCCTCACGGATCGCATGAGTGCTCTGATTATCCTCCACGACGCTTTTCGCGTCAGGGGTCTTCGATCTGCTGGAAGCCGCCTGCGCAAAACTCGTCGCTCCGTGAGAGGGCACGGTAAAGTGCTGACTGCCAACTGTTGATGTTCCGTCGGCGTCGGCTGCGAACCTCGATCTTCAGATCATTGCGCAGGCCTTCTGGACCATCTGCTTGAAAAGTCTCCAGGAACGCCACCTTGCGGTCCACAAGTTCGACGGCCGCGTGCTTCGAATAGAGGTTGCCCAGGTCCAGCTGGTAAAAATGGCGTCGCGCACGTTCTAGCGTCGTCTCTGAGGCACCGTGTGCCTCGCGAACCGAATAGGTCACGGTTAAGCCCTCATCAAAGATCAGTGTCGCCTTGATGAGTCGGTGTGCACTCCAGTCGTCGAAATAGGGATGGAAGAGCAAACGCTCGCCTCTGGTCGTTCGATAGGTTCCCTTCGCGTGGTTGCAGTCGGAGCAGCAGGGTACGAGGTTGGCCGGCACCACGGCGAGCTCGGGATAGTCCTCGCGCGTTAGATAGTGGTCGAGTGTCTTCACGTCCCGCTGTGCGCAGAGCGGGCAACGACCATAGCGTGCTGCGCCTTTGAGCTTGACGTATGTCGAGCGTTCACCGCCCTTCACTAATACCCTGTCGTAGACACCGCTGAGTTCGGCCGCCGGTATCCCGACCGGCACCTCGATGGCGAATTCGTGCAGGGCTGCGCGGTTCGCATGCTCCAGATAGGACGCCGCGCGCGCCTCGACGTGCGGGCGCTGTAACAGGAGCGCAGTTCGATCGGCAACCGAGCGCGTCCTAGTAGCGCACGCGGCGAAGAGCTCGCCTGCATCCTCCTCTGGCAGCGCGACCGTCTGCATCAGCTGCGGGTCCGCAGCATAGTTCGCGCCAGCGCGCGCCCTTCCGACCCCACACGATCGCCGAAGCGCTCAAGCACCTCCTCCAAATCATCCGACTCTGCGACTACGGTCGCTATGAGATTGTGGTGACCGCTCTCCGTGACCTGAACGCGGAATATGTCCCTGGTCAGGGCACCCAAGTTCTCCCCAAAGGTTTCGATTTCGGGTCGTTCCACCGATACGGCCCCGCCCGGTCGGAACAACAGCGTCACACAATTGGAAGGGACCTCTTGCACCACGACGGGGGAATGCGTGGCCAGGATCGCCACACCATTTCGCTTCGAAAGCAGATTCGACAGGGCCCGGACGAAGGCCATCACCAAC
Source organism: uncultured Pleomorphomonas sp. (assembly GCA_937868725.1). GTDB lineage: Bacteria > Pseudomonadota > Alphaproteobacteria > Rhizobiales > Pleomorphomonadaceae > Pleomorphomonas. The sequence continues at coordinate 8,551 of CALMMQ010000044.1, read as the reverse complement.
GGCGGATGCAAATGCGCCTCGGGCTCGTCGATGAGAACGAGAGTCCGCTCGCTGACCAACTCTGCCAACCGCGTCAATGTCAGGAGTACGATTTTGTGTCCTGAACTCGCTTTGGCGAAAAGGTCGCCAGCCGCATTCTCAATACTCTGAGCAGGCAAGTCCGCCAGAGAGGAAGGGCCCAGCGCGCTAAACAAGGGATCCGCTTCGAGAATGCGCATTGCCGACTGCCAGCGCGGGCGGCTAGAACTGCGGAGGCAGCGGAGTGTACTATTCACGAAATCGGTTAGTAGATCCACCTCACTCTTGTTGCCCGTGGCCCGCTCGTCGCCTCTCTTGATGCGCTTCTTCAACCCTACATAGGTGTAGCTGATACCACTTCGTGTGCCGGCCTTCATGCTGCGAAGCAGACCGGAGGCGGAACGTGGCGGCGGATCGAAGCTGTCGAAGGCGCTGAAGGCCACGGTGATCAGGTTTGCGAACTGATCCTTGGCGTCCACCATCTCTGCGCCCGAAAACTGTAACTGCCCCAGTCGACGATCACGTCCATTGCGAAGCAGCGAGCTCATCGAGGTGAGCAGCGTGGTCTTACCCACGCCATTTCGTCCGATCACGACATGGATGTTGGTGGGCGGCAAACTGTCGGGCTCGACCTCGAACAGGATCTTCTCCTCGCTATCGGGGAACCGGTACGAGAAGTTGAACGAGGTCAGCACCGCATCGTTCTGCAGGGTCGATGCGAATTTGGCGTATCGAGTGTCACCGATAGATCGCATGAGAGAGACGTCGTAGGCCCTCTGCTGCTTCAACAACTCTAGATCGCCTTGATTCCAGACCACGTCCCGCAAAGCAACTAGGATTTCCACCCTGACATGCTCGTCCAGATGCAGCAGCGTTTCATAGTATTGTTGGCTTTGGCCCAGCGAGGCGTATTCGGGGGTCAAGAGCTCGAACTCTTCGTCGATAGGCGTATAGCCGCTGGTCATGCCGGACTGCATGATCTTGACGTCACCGATTTCGAGGCGTTTGCCGTCGCTATCGAAATAGACCAACGCGAAATTGGTTCTGAAGCCGTAATCATCCCAATTGTCGCGCACAACGAATACCTCGTCCAGCCCCTCAAGATTTGGGTATCGGCGAGCGCGCTCCGAATAGGGGACGACGGTGAACTTCATTGGTGGGTACGATCGCTAGAGAAATCTTGTTCCATAGATGCTTCGCAGACCTCGGTGGCCGTTGGAAACCCCTATGTCGGAAATTCCGGAGCCTGCAATCTCGGCCGTCGACACGCCTCAACTGCTATCATAATCCGCTTGGCCGAACCGATACCTTCGGAGCCTTCGGATCAAATTCGCTGATGCTCGTCGATTCCGCAACATGGAGTTTCGGTTAAGGCTCGCTTCCCGCTAGAACCCGCCAGTCCGCATGCCACCCCAACGATGACGTCTCCAGCCCTCTATATGATGTCCGCTTTCGGGGATTCGCGAAGATCCGTCGAACGTCCGATATGGGGCGCTAAGCTGTCATTCTGAGTAAGCCGTATGGGATTCTTGGGGGTTGTCCAAACAGCCAAGCCCCCCGTTCCAAATTCCTGATCGGGAAATTTTGTAGACGTTCGCTGCCGATGAGCGCCATATTTCCCGTTCGGGAAAAATTGGCTAGACTCCACCTCTGTTTCTCTGCTATTTTCCCGTTCGGGAAATATCATGATCAAACCGATCCTCAACACCGCCGAAATCGGCGACATTGTCCGCACCACCCGCAAGGAGCAGAACCTGCGGCAGGATGAGCTTGCCGGTGCGTCCGGCGTCGGGCTGCGGTTCATCGTCGATCTTGAGGCCGGCAAGCCGACGGCCCAGATCGGCAAGGTGCTGCAAGTGTTGCAGGCGCTCGGCTGCGCGGTCGAAATCCAATTGCCCGGCGAGCGTATGCGATGACGGACAAGCTCCTCAATGTCTGGTGGGACGGGCAGGTTGTCGGCCAATTCACCCAGGATCGGCACGGCGACATCGCCTTTGCCTATGCCCCGTCATGGCTGGAAGGAGACGCGCCGCGCCCGCTATCGGCCTCGCTGCCACTGCGCGCCGATGCGTTCAACCGGCGGGAATGCCGCCCGTTCTTTGGCGGCCTGCTGCCAGAAGAAGGGCAGCGCACTGCCGCCGCGCAGGCTTTGGGGGTTTCGCCCGCCAATGATTTCGCGCTTCTCTACCGTCTGGGCGGCGACGTTGCCGGTGCCCTGCAAATGCTGCCTCCCGGCGTGGAACCTGTCGAGCCGGCCTCTTCCGACAGCCAGCAACCTGAACCGCTCGACGAGGCTGGCATTCTCCGCGTTCTGGACGCGCTGCCGGTGCGTCCACTTCTGGCGGGACAAGAAGGGCTTCGACTGTCCCTCGCCGGGGCACAGTCCAAGGTGCCGGTCGTGCTGGTCGCCGGGCAAATCGCGCTGCCTTTGCCCGGTCAGGCCACCACGCATATTCTGAAGCCGCCGATCGCGCGCTTTCCGGGAACGACCGAGAACGAAGCCTTCGTGATGCGCTTGGCCGCTGCGGTCGGGCTGGATGTAGCGCCCGTCGAATTCAGAACCGCTGAGGGGCGCCCGTTCCTGCTGGTCGGACGCTATGACCGCCATTGTGACGAGGCCGGCATCGTGCGCCGCCTCCATCAGGAAGACTTTTGCCAAGCCCTCGGAGTGCCGCCGGAGACGAAATACGCCAGCGAAGGCGGACCGACCTTCAGGGAGTGCTTCGATCTGATCCGGCGGGTTTCGGCAAGGCCCGCTGTCGATGTGCTCAAGCTGCTGGATGCAGCGATATTCAATCTGATCGTCGGCAATGCCGATGCCCACGGAAAGAACTTCTCGATCCTCTATGGCGAGGACGGGCCGAAGTTGGCCCCGCTCTACGATCTCCTGTCGACGATCGCCTATCCCGAGCTTGCGCCAAAGATGGCCATGCGGTTTGGCAAGAAGGCGACGCTTCAGGAGATGGACGCCGATGGCTGGAAAGCCTTCGCGAAAGAAGCCGGCGTGGGCTGGCCGTTCCTGCGGCGTAGGGTTGGCGAACTGAGCAGGCAGATAATCTCCCAGGTGGAGGATGTCGCCACTGCATTGAAGGGCGCACCGCCGGAACACGGCGATGTCAACGCGCTTGCGGAGTTGGTGGCGGATAGAGCGCAGACCGTCCAGCAAAGCCTCGGGTGACGGCTACTTGGCGTTTGTGCCCAGACGTCACTGAAATCCCTCCATCCGCGCGCGGACCTTCCGGCCCTGCCAAGCCAGGACAATTCCGGTGAGCAACAGCACCGTGCAAATTGCCGCCATCGGCCAGTCTGCCGGTGTGGTTCGTCCGGCCAGCATGATGAGTGGCAGCGTGCCAACGGCGGAGAAAAAGACCATGCCGAAATCGAGACGTCGGGACGCTGCGGTCAGTTTGGCCAGAACCCGCTCTCGGCGTAGCCGTCGTGCCAGTTCGCGACGACCGCTTGCCTCATTGTCGCGTTGGCGACCAAGGGCATAGACGCCCTGCATCATCTGGTCATCGAAGCTTTCGCAGCTCATAGGGCAGACCTCAGGTATTTCTCGGCAATCTCGGCGTTGAACTCCCCGTGCTGCCGTGCGTATTCGATCAGGAAGCGGATCAGCTTCTCTCGCCTTTCAGGTTCTACGGAGCACCCCTCTCGGCTGATGTACTGATCCACCAAGCGAACAACAGACTGAAACAGATCGAGGTCATCCCTGTTGTATGGGTTCCCCTCACCGGTCATCATCCAGACAGGATTGACGTTCAGTTTGGTGTAAAGAAGGCGCAAGACACGTACAGGTATTTCGCGCAAGCCTCGTTCGTATGAATTGTAGCCGCTCTGCGAAACTTCAAGCATCTCGGCGAAAGGGATCTGCTTCAGGCCCGAATCCTCCCGGATCGTGGCCAACCGTTTTCCCATCTGAACCAGAAAGCTATCCAGAGTCATCGCTATCAACATAGTGATAAAGATATTGCATTTTATGCGATCGTATGATTCCATGGGTCGCATATCGAATTATCGTCAACTGGAGGCGAATTGGCAATGCAATCCTCGCTCTTGTCCGCCAAGCAGCTTGCCGACCGTTGCGGCTGGCCGGTCGGGCGCATTCGCAGTCTGATTGCCAGACAGGCCATCCGGCATGTCCGGATCGGCGGCAGCATCTTCCTGCCTGAAACCGCGATCGAGGAGTATCTCGCGGCGAACATGGTCGAACCGAAGGGGCGACGAACCAGGCCGAGAAGGCGATTGCATAGGGAGGCCTTTCAGTGAGAGCAGCACCAAGCACGGCGACCGTCGCCCCCGTTCACAAGTTCGCCGTCAGCCGCAACGAAGCGGCAGCGCTTCTCGATATATCGCCATCGACCTTTGACGAGTGGGTTCGGCGTGGATGGATGGCCGGTGAACTGAGTGCTGTTGATCTGGTCAAATCGCAGGTGGTTTCGGTCCCCAGCAACGTCATCACCGCACGGATCGACAAGCACGCGATGACGATGGATGACTTTGCCCAACTGCCCCAGATCCTGCATGAGGGGACAATCCTACCCGATCCGGGCGGAGATCCCCGGACCCGGTCAATCATTTGGCAAAATGGCAAGACCTGGTGGCGAGCCTTCGTGCGCCTGTCAACGACGGGGCACATGCGGGTCAACAGCCCGCATCAGCGCGATGAGGCGGCGGCCTTGAAGGAGTTGGGGCGAGGAGGAGGAGCGGCGGGAGGGCGCTGATCTCCCTCGTGGCTAATCCGCACAGACTGCGACCGCCGCTCAACCCGTAATATGGCGCCGATCCCAGATTTTCGCAAGGCTGCCCACTGGCGGCGATCTGGAGGAGGAAGGGAAAACCCCGCCCCTCCGAAGAGCGGGACGCCTACAGGCGGGCAATTAGTCCCCTTCAAAATTGATTTTTCCCCGAGCGGGAGATGACGACACAGGTCGCCGGAGGTCTTGACCGTGTCGGGGTCGAGGGCGTACCTCTAGAAGCCCCCCCCCCCACATTACGATTTGACGGAGCTGCATGCGTGCAGCCCCGTGAGGCATTGCGCCCCGGCGCATGGTCGGCCCATGAACCGCTCGTTCCTCGCCCTCAACTCCTCTTCGCTTGCCGTATGCCGCGCCGTGTCGCGCGAGCTGCCGGCCGGGGACGTCCCCGACCGCATCATGATCATCCCGGCCGGCACGACGACGGGCGTCGACGGCCGCACCTTCGAGCTGTCCGATCCGACCGCCGTCGTCGCCCGCTTCAAGGGCGGCGCTCGGGCCCTGCCGATCGACATCGAGCACTGTGGATGAGCAGGGCAAGAGAACTGGTGGTACCAGGTGGCCTTTTAGGTGTGTTTGCCGACTGGCGCCAACTGCCGATCACGACAGACGCCCTCCAGTGTGGTGGGTGGGGCTGGCGGGGTATTGTGCCTTGGGACAAAACAGAAAGTAGCCGCCCTCAACTGGGCCGGTACCGACAACAAGCCGAGTACATGGCCTGGGGGAGCAACGGCGCACGGCCGCTCATCGGGCTTGTTGCACCAGGCGCATTCCGAATGCCCGTGCCTCGGCAGAAACACCATATCGCTGGCAAGCCAGTCGAATTGATGGAAGGCCTTCTGAAGGTAATGACGCCCGGACCGATTCTCGACCCGTTCATGGGTTCGGCGACGATCGGAGTGGCATGCCTGTCGGCCGGACTGAGGAACGTTGGGGTGGAGGTAGACGCCGCGTACTTCGACATCGCGTGCGAGAGGATCAACCGCGCGACGAACGGCATTTGACACGATGTTTTGCAAAACCAAGATTTGCAGTTTCTTCTGTCAAAAGTACGAAAAGTCGCGCCCGGCTACACTGAAATCGTATATTAAGAACAAAAGCTTAAGGAAATCAAAACCCCGATAGGAGGAGTGGTAGGCCCGGAGGGACTCGAACCCCCAACCAATCCGTTATGAGCGGACGGCTCTAACCATTGAGCTACAGGCCCTGCCGACGCCGCCGCCATCGTCCCCGAGGGAAAAGCGCCTCGGCGCTCAGTCTCAGGTCGGCGTGTCCGGCCCCGTTCTGCCATGAGATGACGACCTGTTCAAGACGCGTTTGGTCAGCTCTCCCGGGCTCGGACCGCCCCAGCGCGCCAGTTCCATCGGCCCGCCAGACAAAGCCATCACAGGCGCGAGGACGCTACCGCTACCACCGAAAAGTCAGGCAAGTTCCCAGCCATCCACGGCAATCTGAGCCGTCGTAAGCCAGACCGGAAGCGTTAGGCAAATTTTGCCGATCAGAAATTACTGCCTATTCGAAAGGGAAGAACCTGCCTATACTTTGACTCCACTGAAATTTGTTATATATTTTGCGCCTGCTTTTTGTGATTACTCCGTTTTAGTGATAAAAGCGTAATCAGGATAGCCAAGTAGCTGTACCGGGGTAATTGCGATGGCCCATGCTGCACGTTCGTATCGGTCGGTAACGCCCGTCCAACCGTCCATCGCCGACGCGGCGATGCTGGCGGCGGCGCGGCCGCGCGATGAGGACGACCTGTTGCTGCAGGCCATCGCCGACGACGATCGCGGCGCCTTCGCCCGGCTGGTCAGCCGTCATGCCGACCGCGGCTATGCGCTGGCCTTGCGCATTCTCAAGAACCCCTCCGACGCCGACGACGTGGTGCAGGACAGCTTCATGAAGCTGTGGATGCACCGCAAGCGCATGGAAATCGGCCGGGCCAAGTTCTCCACCTGGCTCTACCGCGTCATCACCAACCGCTGCATCGATCTCTGCCGCAGCCCGCGCATGGACGACATCGACACGGCCCCGGAACTGGCCGACGAGCGCGACGACGTCATCACCACCATGCACCGGGCCTCGATGGCCAGCCTGCTCGAAGCGGCGCTCGCCCGCCTGCCCGATCAGCAGCGCGTCGCGGTCATCCTGAGCTACCACGAGGCCATGTCCAACGCCGAAATCGCCGAGGTGATGGACACCACGGTGATGGCCGTGGAATCGCTGCTGAAGCGCGGCCGCCAGCAGCTGCGCAAGGTGTTGGCCCATTCGGAAGCCGACATCCGGCAGTCGTTTACCCAAAAGTAACCATAAATCACGCCATCGCCCCCTCGAAATCGCCGGGTTGGCCATCGCTCGTCCGTTGAAGGGACGACGCTGGGGCATTGATGCCTCGCGCCGGCGCTGACCCGGGACAACAACCAGGGCAATCGCCGCCTTCCCTCCGAGGAGCAGAAGCAATGCCTGTCATCTCCACCAACACCGCCGCCAACTCCGCCGTCCGCTACCTCAACATCAACGCCTCCGAGCAGTCGGAATCCCTGTCCAAGCTGGCCTCCGGCTCGCGTATCACCCAGGCCTCCGACGACGCCGCCGGCCTCGCCATCTCGACGCGCATCTCCTCCGACGTCACCACGCTCAACCAGGCCGCCACCAACGCCTCGCACGGCATCTCGGTGCTGCAGACCGCCGACGGCGGCGCCTCCAACATCTCCGACATCCTCGAGCGCATGAAGTCGCTGGCCACCGAGGCCTCCTCGGGCACCGTCACCGACGACGACCGCACCTACATCAACGCCGAGTTCCAGCAGCTCACCGACCAGATCGACACCATCGCCGACGGCACGCGCTACAACGGCGTCAGCCTGCTCAACGGCGACTCGTCGTTCGATTCGGCCAGCGGCGGCACGGCCGTGGTGGTCGGCTCGTCGTCGGACGACACCATCAACGTCTCCATCTCGTCGCTGACCACCAAGGACCTCGGCGTCGTCGCCTCCGACGACGAAGCCGCCTCGATGACGCTCGATCCCAGCAACATCGACCAGTTCTCGCTCGCCGCCGGCAAGACGCTCACCCTCACCATCGCCGGCGATCAGGGCGACAGCACCGTCACCTTCACCGGCCAGACCGGCGGCAGCACCTTCACCGGCGCCGACCTCATCAGCGCCCTGAGCGGCGATACGGTGACCGGCATCACCACCAGCCTCGATGCCGACACCACCTTCACCGCCAACGACGACGGCACGCTGACCATGGCCAGCACGACCACCGGCGCGTCCAGCTCGCTCAAGCTGTCGATCGACACCTCGGCCAGCACCGCCAGCACCGACATCACCAACGTGTCCGACCTCGGCATCGACGTCACCACGGCGACCGGCCGCGACGCCGGCGAATCGCTCAACGTCTCGACCCAGGACGCCGCCAACGCCGTGCTCGACAAGCTCGACACCGCCATCGACACTGTCTCCAAGGTGCGGGCCGAGATCGGTGCCCAGGAGTCGCGCTTCGAGTTCACCTCCGACTCGATCGCCACCTCGGTCGAAAACCTCGAATCGGCCAAGTCGGCCATCACCGACGTCGACGTCGCCAGCGAGGAAGCCAAGCTCGCCTCCTCGCAGGTCAAGGTCCAGGCCGCCGTCGCCGCCGCTTCGTCGGCCAACCAGATGACGCAGGACCTGCTCAAGCTGATGCAGTAAAGGCCCCGCCTCTCGCCAGAGCGCTTGCCGGCCTGACCGCTCAGTCAGGTCGGCAAAAAATCGCGCCAGATTCAATAGCTTGAG
>CALMMQ010000043.1 GCA_937868725.1 uncultured Pleomorphomonas sp. | reverse complement strand
CGTTGTAGGTGGTCGGTCCCTTGCAGCCCATCTTGTAGAGGCAGTAGCCCTTGCGCGCCCCCTCGTCGTCCCAGGCTTCGACGAACTGGCCGGCGTCGAAATGCGGCCGGCGATAGCACTTGTCGTGAATGCGCTGGGAATAGAACATCTTCGGCCGGCCCTGGCGGTCGAGCTCCGGGAACTTGCCGAAGGTCAGGATGTAGGTGACGACGCCGGTCATCACCTCGGCGATCGGCGGGCAGCCGGGCACCTTGATGATCGGCTTGTCGCGGATGACCTTGTCGATGGGCACGGCCTGGGTCGGATTGGGCTTGGCCGCCTGCACGCAGCCCCACGAGGCGCAGGCGCCCCAGGCGATGACCGCCATGGCGCCCTCGGCCATCTCCTTGAGCTTCTCGACGAACGGCCGGCCGCCGTCGATGCAGTACATGCCGTCCTCGTTGAGCGGCGGATTGCCTTCCACGGCCAGAATGTAGTTGCCCTTGTACTTCTCGCGCGTCTCCTGAAGGATGGCATCGGCCTGATGGCCGGCGGCGGCCATGATCGTGTCGTCGTAGTCGAGGGAGATCATCGACAGGATGACGTCCTTGACCAGCGGGTGGGCCGAGCGGATGAAGCTTTCCGAGCAGCAGGTGCATTCGAGACCGTGCATCCAGATGACCGGTATGCGCGGCTTGGTCTCGAGGGCGTGAGCCATTTCCGTCGCGGCGACCGGGCCTAGGCCCAGGCTTGCCGCCGTCAGGTTGCAGAACTTCACGAAGCTGCGGCGGGTTATGCCCTGCCGCCGGATGACTTCGTAGAAAGTCTCAGTGGCGACGCCCATCGATTTCCTCCTGGTACCTCGGCAAGGTCGGCCAACGTCCCTCCGGGCGACCGACGTGCGCAAGCGCCGCGACCGCTCGCGGCATTCGCTGGCCAGTAGACAAAAATACTTATGGATTGGATATATGGGAGAATACGTAATTAGCTGGTTGTGAGCTTGATAAATGGTCGATGACTGGTCGAGAATTTGGTTTCCGGACCCTGAACGCCTCGCGAAAACCGCGTATTTTCTTGATGATTACATTCAAGAAATAGCAGCGGACGAGAATCAGCACGCCACAATCCGTCGGGAGAACGCCATGTCGGTCGACGTCTATGGAATCAAGAACTGCAACACCATGAAGAAGGCCTTCGCCTGGCTCGCAGCACACGGCGTCGCCAGCGTTTTCCATGACTACAAGAAGGAAGGCGCAGCACCCGCCAAACTGGCAGTCTGGGCCGACAAGGTTGGCTGGGAGAAGCTGGTCAATCGGTCCGGTACGACCTTCCGGGCGCTGCCGGAGGCCGACCGGCAGGACCTCGATCGCGACAAGGCGCTGCGGTTGATGCAGGAAAAGCCGTCGCTGATCCGGCGGCCGGTCATTGAGGCCGGCGAGACGCTGCTCGTCGGCTTCGACGAAGCCGAGTTCACCCGGCTCCTCACTGGCTGATCGCGGCTCAGGGGGCGTTGAGGCCGGCGGCGCGGAAGCGGCCGCGTGTCGCTTCGACCAGTGCCGGCGTCGGCGGCTCGGTGTCGCCGAGCTGGTAGGGCCGACCGCAGTCCGCCCACTTGAACTCGCCCATCTTGTGGAACGGCAGCACGTCGACGCGACTGACGTTGCCGAGCGCCTTGGCATAGGCGGCGAGGCCGTCGATCTCGTCGGCCTTGTCGGTGAGGCCGGGCACCAGCACGTAGCGCAGCCAGACTGGCTTGCCGAGACGGGCAAGGCGCTGGGCAAAATCCAGCGTCGGCTGCAGTTCGGCGCCGGTCACGGCGTGGTAGGTGGCTTCCGAGAACGCCTTGATGTCGAGCAGCACCAGATCGATGTCGGCGAGCACTGCGTCGGGCAGGTTGCGCCCGAGGAAGCCGGAGGTGTCGAGCGCCGTGTGCAGGCCGAGCGCCTTGGCGCCGGCAAACACCTCGGCGATGAACGGCACCTGCGTCAGCGGTTCACCGCCGGAAATGGTGAGACCGCCCCGGGCTCGCTTGAGAAAACTGGCGTAACTGCCCAGATCCGCAAGCACTTCCGCCGCCGTCGTCTCCTTGCCGTGCTTGCGGTGCCAGGTGTCGGGGTTGTGACAGTACTGGCAGCGCAGCGGACAGCCGGAGACGAACAGCACGTAGCGGATGCCCGGCCCGTCGACGGCGCCGGCCGTCTCCAGGGAGTGGACAAAACCGTGCGTAACCGGCAGGTGGACCGGGCGATTGACCGTCCGGCCAGGTTGGCGGGCCAGATCAATGCTGACCATGGAACGTTCTCGAGATGACGTCGAGCTGCTGCTCGCGCGTCAGCTTGATGAAGTTGACGGCGTAGCCCGACACCCGGATGGTCAGCTGCGGATACTTCTCCGGATGGTCCATGGCGTCGACCAGCGTGGCGCGGTCGAAGATGTTGACGTTGATGTGGTGACCACCGGCCAGGAAGTAGCCGGAGAGCAGGCCGGAGAGGTTGTCGACGCGGTCCGCCATGGTCGAGCCGAGGGCGCCGGGGATCATCGAGAAGGTGTAGCTGATGCCGTCCTGGGCGTGGCTGTAGGGGAGCTTGGCCACCGAAGCCATCGAGGCGACGGCGCCCTTGGTGTCACGCCCGTGCATCGGGTTGGCGCCAGGGGCGAACGGCACGCCGGCCTTGCGGCCGTCCGGGGTGTTGCCGGTCTTCTTGCCGTAGACGACGTTGGAGGTGATGGTCAGGATCGACTGCGTCGGGATGGAATTGCGATAGGTCTTGTGCTTGCGGATGCAGTCCATGAACGTCTCGACCAGCCAGACGGCGATGTCGTCGACGCGGTCGTCGTTGTTGCCGAAGGCCGGGTACTCGCCTTCGACGACGAAGTCGGTGGCGAGGCCGCGCTCGTCACGGACGATCCTCACCCGGGCATGCTTGATGGCGCTGAGGCTGTCGGCGGCCACCGACAGGCCGGCGATGCCGCAGGCCATGGTGCGGACGATGTCGCGATCGTGCAGCGCCATCTCGATGCGCTCGTACATGTACTTGTCGTGCATGTAGTGAATGGAGTTGAGGGCGTTGACGTAGACGCGCGCCAGCCACTCCATCATCGGCAGCAGCTTGCCCTTGACGTCGTCAAACTCGAGATAGTCGCCGGTGACGGGCGCGAAGGCCGGCGCCACCTGCGTGCCGCTCTTCTCGTCGCGGCCGCCGTTGATGGCGTAGAGCAGCGTCTTGGCGAGGTTGGCCCGGGCGCCGAAGAACTGCATCTGCTTGCCGATGCGCATGGCCGAGACACAGCAGGCAATGCCGTAGTCGTCGCCGTAGTAGGGGCGCATCAGGTCATCGCTCTCGTACTGGATCGACGAGGTGCGGATCGAGGTTTCGGCGCAGAAGTCCTTGAAGCCCTTTGGCAGTGCTTCCGACCACAGTACCGTGAGATTGGGCTCGGGGGCCGGGCCGAGGGTGTTGAGCGTGTTGAGCATGCGGAACGACGACCGGGTCACCAGCGTGCGGCCGTCGGTGCCCATGCCGCCGATCGACTCGGTGACCCAGGTCGGATCGCCCGAGAACAGCTGGTCGTACTCCGGCGTGCGCAGGAAGCGGACGATGCGCAGCTTCATGACGAAATGGTCGAACAGTTCCTGCGCTTCGCCTTCCGTCAGGTTGCCCTCGGCGATGTCGCGCTGCGTGTAGATGTCGAGGAAGCTGGACACGCGGCCGAGCGACATGGCGGCGCCATTGGCTTCCTTGACGGCGGCGAGATAGCCGAAATACGTCCACTGCACCGCCTCGCGGGCGTTGGTCGCCGGACGCGAGATGTCGAAGCCGTAGAGAGTGCCGAGCTGCAGCAGCTCCTTGAGGGCGCGGATCTGTTCGGCCGTTTCCTCGCGGGCCCGCAACGTCTCCTCGTCGATGGTGGCAAGCTCGAGACTGCGCGCCTGCGCCTGCTTGTCGGCGATCAGGCGGGCGACGCCGTACAGCGCCACGCGGCGGTAGTCGCCGATGATGCGACCGCGACCGTAGGCGTCCGGCAGACCGGTGATGATGCCCGACTTGCGGCAGGCCAGCGCTTCCGGCGTGTAGACGTCGAAGACGGCGTCGTTATGCGTCTTGCGCAGGCTGGGGAACACCTTGTCGAGCGCCGCGTCGGCCTTGAAGCCGTAGGCTTCGAGACCGCTCTTGACCATGCGATAGCCGCCGAACGGCATGATGGCGCGCTTGAGCGGCGCGTCGGTCTGCAGGCCGACGATCTGCTCAAGGTCGGGGTCGATGTAGCCGGCGGCGTGCGAGACGATGGAGGAGACGGTGGTGGCGTCGACATCAAGCACGCCGCCGGCCTCACGCTCCTGCTTGAGGAGCGCGGTCAGTTCGGCCCACAGTTCGTGCGTACGGTCGGTGGCGCCGGAAAGGAAGCTGGCATTGCCCTCGTAGGGGGTGACGTTCTGCTGAATGAAGTCGCGCACGTCGATATCGCGCGTCCAGCTGCCGGGGACGAAGTCGCGCCAGGGATCGCCGACACTGGCGGCTACGGCTTCCTGATCGGCCGGGGACTGGGCATGGACGTTCATGGTGGCGTCTCCTTTCAGCGCGGGGCGGTCGCCGGTCAGGCCGGCCACCGCCCAAACATGTGTACCACATTCCACTTTGTCTGAGGTACCGCAATTCGGTTTCGACCTAAAATGTATTATATGAGTTTTATTGGTAAGTATGTGTTGCTACGCTATTGCCAGGGATCGACGCCCCGCAGCGGCTTGCTTCATCACGTCAAATATACGCGTTTTGCGCGAATTGTCATTTGATCGTGGTGCAGCCGAGAAGGGGGATCCGCGCCAGCCGCATGTCAGCCGGTCGGCTGTAACACCTGCAACAATAATCTCTATCTGAAATATGAGTTAGAAATGCTACAAATGCGCCGCCCGTACGCAGCAGCCATTCCCGCCCGGCATGGCGACGTACCGTTACCGGGGGAACTAGGCTATACAATCAAAACGGGAGGCGGCAATGATGGGTCCGACTCCGGACTTGCTAGTCGTTTGCAGCTAAAACCTAAACGCAGTTCAGGCCTGCGGTGCGCGCGGCGATGGCCATGATCCGGTGTCGTTCGGGCTATTCGGCTGCGGCGGAGCTGGTTTGCGCCGGCTGGCGATCGGCTGGCGGCTCCACCGGCGACAGGCCGCCGAGGCTCTTGCGATAGATCGTCCAGTAGATGAGCCCGACGATGCCGGCGCCGCCGACGATGTTGCCGGCCGTGGCGGCGGCGATGTTGACGGCTATCGGGCCAACGCCAAAGGCGCCGACGTCGACGCCGGCAGGGGCGTGGCCGGTGACGGCCATCAGCCAGCCGATGGGCAGCAGGAACATGTTGGCGACGCAGTGCTCGAAGCCGGCGGCGATGAAGGCTGAGACCGGCAGCACCATGCCCATCAGCTTGTCGGTCACCGACCGGCCGGCATACGACAGCCAGACGGCGAGGCAGACCAGCACGTTGCACAGGATGGCCTTGAAGAAGATGGTGACGGCGTCGGGCGTCAGCTTGGTGACAGCCAGCGCCACCATGGCGTCGCCGACCCGGCCGCCGTTCATGCCGCCGGTGTGAGCCATGAACACCAGCCCGACGAGGCCGAGCGCGCCCACCAGGTTGCCGAGCCAGATGATCGTCCAGTTGCCGATCACTTCGGTCGTCGCCAGCTGACGATTGGCCCAGGCCATGACCAGCAGGCAATTGCCGGTGAACAGTTCGGCGCCGCCGATCATGACGATGGCGAGGCCGAGCGTGAAGACGAGGCCGCCGAGCAGGCGCTGGGCGGCAAAGCCCAGCGTCGGGTCGGCCAGCACCAGGCTGAAGAACAGGCCACCGAGGCCGATGCTGCCGCCGGCCACCACCGCCAGCATGAAGCTGGCCATTGCCGGCATGCGCGCCTTCTTGACCCCGAGCTTCTCAACCTTGTCCTGGATTTCGGCCGGCGAATAGGCGTCGAGCCCCAGGATGCCGTGCGCGGGATCGGCCATGGAATGTCCTTTCAGCTCTGAACGCGGTGTTGCCACCCTGCCAGTCGCCTCGTTAGATGATTGTACGGCTCCAGTTTTAGGCAAGGATGCGGCGAGACGCAACGAAAACGGCGACTTCCAGGGCTGGAAGTCGCCGTTGCCAGTCATCAGCCTGGTCAGATCGTTCAGTGCGCCGGCGTCTCTTCGACGGTGACGACGCGCAGCACGTTGGTCGAGCCGGGAACGCCTTCGCCGGCCGTCACCACCAGGGTGTCACCGACTTTGGCCAGACCGGCCGCCTGAGCGATCTCGACGCCGGAGTTCACCTTGTCCTGGAAGCGGCGGAAGCTCTTGCCTTCCGACACGAGCACGCCGTAGGCGAGCATCAGCTTGCGCGTCTTGGTCAGGTCGGGCGTCACGCACAAGATCGGCACCATCGGCCGCTCGCGGGCGGCGCGCAGCGTCGTCGAGCCGGTCGAGGTGATGGTGATGATGGCCACGGCGCCCAAGGCGTTGGCGATGGTCTTGGCGGCGTGGGTGATGGCGTCCGACGAGGTCGACGATTCCAGCGGCAGGCGCTGGGTGTCGAGCATCTGCTGATAGGTCGGGTCGCGCTCGACGCGGGCGGCGATGGTATCCATGAACGACACGGCGGCCACCGGATAGGCGCCGGCGGCGGTTTCGGCCGAGAGCATGATGGCGTCGGCGCCGTCGAACACGGCGTTGGCGACGTCCGAGGCCTCGGCGCGGGTCGGCGAGGGGGCGCTGACCATCGACTCCAGCATCTGCGTCGCCACGATCACCGGCCGGCCGGCGGCGCGGGCCTCGCGGATGATGCGCTTCTGCAGCGTCGGCACGTTCTCTGGCGGCAGCTCGACACCGAGGTCGCCGCGCGCCACCATGATGCCGTCGGCAAGTTCGATGATGGCCGACAGCCGGTCGATGGCTTGCGGCTTCTCGATCTTGGCCAGGAGCGCGGCGCGGTCGCCGATCAGCTTGCGGGCTTCGACCAGATCTTCCGGCCGCTGAACGAACGACAGCGCCACCCAGTCGACGCCGAGGTCGAGGGCGAAGGCGAGGTCGGCGCGATCCTTCTCGGTCAGCGCCGACAGCGGCAGCACCACGCCCGGCACGTTGACGCCCTTGCGGTCGGACAGCACGCGCCCCGACACCACGGTGGTCATGGCGAAGTCGGGACCGCAGGAATCGACGTGCAGGCGGACGTTGCCGTCGTTGAGCAGCAGATCGGTGTCCGGCACCAGCGCGGCGAAGATTTCGGGGTGGGGCAGGTTGACGCGCGTCGCGTCGCCCGGCTCGCTCGACAGGTCGAGGCGGAACGCCTGGCCCGGCTCGAGCGAGATCGGTCCGCCGGCGAAGGTGCCGATACGCAGCTTCGGGCCCTGCAGGTCGGCCATGACAGCGATCGGCCGGTCATGCTGAGCTTCGAGCGCCCGGATGATGTCGTAGCAGCGCCGATGGTCCTCGTGCGAGCCATGGCTGAAGTTGAGACGGAAGACATCGGCGCCGGCCAGAAACAGTTCTTCGACGAGTTCCGGGGTGTTGGAAGCCGGCCCCAGGGTCGCGACCACCTTCATCTTCCGGTTCCGCTGGATGTGGTGTCCTGCCGTTGCAGTCGCCGACGGAGCGCTCATGGATATGTCCTTGTGCTGGTGCGTCCGGCCTTGAGGGGTCGGGCCTCGGTGTGGTCCGTTTCGCCAGACGAAACGGAACCGCGTTAGGGGTTCCTATACGCTGTTCGTCGCGTTGAGGGAAAGTCCCGATGTGCAATTGACTTATGCGCCAGACGCGTACGTTGACGCGATTTCGTCAGGTCCGTCAATGAGCCTTCGGAAGGGCGGCGACGACAACCGGAGCGGGCTGCCCGGTGCGAGAGCACGCCGCTTCAAGCAAAACGGCTCCGCGGGCACGAACCCGAATCGGAGCCGTCTCAAAAAAGGGTGGGAGCCCCGCGTGCGGGGCTCCGCGATCAGCTTCAGAGGGTCTTGGC
>CALMMQ010000042.1 GCA_937868725.1 uncultured Pleomorphomonas sp. | reverse complement strand
CCCGCCTCAGTGCACACTTAGCGTGCTTTATTTTCCGTTTTCTGAGACGACCCCACGTAGGTGTAGGGCGCCCCCGGCTCGGGGCTGCGCGGGCCGGCGGCGATGTGGCCGATGGCCTTGAGATAGCCGATGGTGTCGCGGCTGACCTCGCGGCCGATCAGCCGGCCTAGCTCGCCGCGCGTCACCGGCTGCAGATAGGCGATGGCGGTCAGCACCAGCGTTTCGCCGCGGCTGAGGGACCGGGCCTGGTCGTCGACGCCGAGCGCTGCCTGCAGGATCGGCGCGTAGGCCGCCCTGGTCCGGAACTGCCAGCCGCCGGCCACGGCCACCAGCTCATACGGCCGGCCGCCGAGCTCCCGGCGGATGTCGGCGATGATCAGGTCGAGATTGCAGCTCTGGCCAACGAGGCGGGCCAGGCTCGCCCGGTCGACCGGCGTCGCCGCGGCGAAGATCACTGCTTCCACGCGGCCCATCCAGACGCGCCAGCGCTGCTCCGGCGGCAGATCGGCCAGTTCGACATCGAGGGGTTCGGCGGGGCGGCGGCGCATGGCTACAGTCCGTAGAGGCGGAAGCTGGCGCGGCCGCTGAGCTCGCGCACGGCGCCGAGCGCCGACAGCCGGTCGAACAGGCGCCGCGCCGCCCAGCGCGACAGCGTCCGGGTGGTCAGCGTCCCCGCGAGCGCCTCCTCCTCAAGCAGGCGGGCGACCACCTCGGCGGCGCCCTTGGCGCGCAGGCGCGGCGCCACTTCTAGGAGGCGATCGGCGCGGCCGGCCATGTCGGTACCGAGCCGGCAGGCGTCGGCGGCGGCGCGGGCGGCGGCCACCAGCACGCGACAGGCCAAATCGGCCGGCCGGGTGCCGGCGCGGCGATCGGCGCGCGTTGCCAGCAGCGGCACGGTGCAGGGCCAGCCGAGGCCCCTGGCCAGCGCCACGTCGGCCAGCGCCCAGGCGAGCGGGCCGGCGGCGGCAGAGATGGCCAGCACCTCGCCGGCCAGCGCGGCGGCCGCAAGCGGCGCTGGTCCGGTGGCCGGGGCGGCGAGGCGGCGCGGCAGATCGGCGAAAGCGTCCGACCAGGGTACACCGAGGAGCGCGGCGAGTGCGCTCATGCCATCGGCGTCAATGGTGGGGGCGCGCGTCGCCAGCCGCTGCCAGGCGGCGAACAGCCGGCCGGCCGGCCCGGCATCGCCCCCCGGGCCGCGCCAGCACCAGGCATCGCGGATGGCGGCGGCGTCCTCGCGCCGCCCCACCAGACCGGCGGTGGTGGCGGCGGCGGCGAGCGCCAGACGCTGGCGCCAGGCCCCGGCCCAGGGCGGCGCCGCCCGGACCAATTGATCGAGGCCGCTCAGGGCGGCGCCGGCCAGGAAGGCGGCTTCGCCGACGTCGTCGACCGGCCCGTGCACGCGCGCCCAGGCGGGGAGCGGCCGGACGGGGGACAACGGGGAATCGCGGGGCGGCATCATGACCGCAGCCTAGCGAAGCCGCGCGCTTTTGGCCACCGGAGACGGCTAAAACCGCACGGCCTGTCGACAACAATCTAAGTCCGATAATGTTGCATTATCGGACGTTGTGCTCTTTATATGTTGGATGAGCGATTTTCCCGTTCCTCAGGTCGTCGATCCCCTGCCCTCCCCCGCCCTCGAACGGCTGGCCAGCCGGGCCCGTGCCTACGCCGAGGCGGCGACGTCGGCCAACACCCGCCGCGCCTACGCCGCCGACTGGCGGCATTTCACCAGCTGGTGCCGGCGCCAGGGCTGCGAGCCGCTGCCCCCCTCCCCCGAGGTGGTCGGGCTCTACATCGCGGCCTGCGCCGCCGGCGAGGCTGGCCGCCGGCCCGACCGCGTCTCGACCATCGAGCGCCGGCTGTCGGCGCTCGCCGCCACCTACGCCAGCCACGGCACGCCGCTCGATCGCCGCGATCGCCACATCGCCGCCGTCATGGCCGGCATCCGCAACAGCCACGCCGCGCCGCCCCGCCAGAAGGAAGCGATCCTGCCCGAGGACCTGATGGCCATGCTGGCGGTGCTCGATCGCGGCTCGCTGCGGGGACTGCGCGACCGGGCCATGCTGCTCATCGGCTTTGCCGGCGGCCTCCGGCGCTCGGAGATCGTCGGCCTCGACGTCGGCCGCGAGGAGAGCGAAGACGGCCGCGGCTGGATCGAGCGCCACGACGGCGGGCTGGTGCTCAGGCTGCGCGGCAAGACCGGCTGGCGCGAGGTGGAGATCGGGCGCGGCTCGTCGGACGCCACCTGCCCGGTGGCGGCGCTGGAGGCCTGGCTGCGCCTCGGCCGCATCGCCCACGGTCCGGTCTTCCGCCGCGTCACCGGTGGCGGCCGCACCGTCGGCGTGGACCGGCTCAACGATCGCGAGGTGGCGCGCCTGGTCAAGCGGACGGCGCTGGCCGCCGGCGTGCGCGGCGACCTTTCCGAGGGCGAGCGCCGGGCCGCCTTCGCCGGTCATTCGCTGCGCGCCGGTCTCGCTTCGTCGGCCGAGGTGGATGAGCGCTATGTGCAGAAGCAGCTCGGCCACGCCTCGGCCGAAATGACGCGCCGCTACCAGCGCCGCCGCGACCGCTTCCGCGTCAACCTGACCCGCGCCGCCGGGTTGTGAGACAGGGCCGCGGCTCAACGACCCTGGCCCGGTGGGGCTTGCCGGCTGCTAAGCTTTCGTTAACTCTCTTTTTGTTGCGGGGGACGCGGAATCGGGGCATTCTGACGGAAAGTAAGCCAAATGCGGCTTTTCACCGTCAGGACGTCAAATGAGCCCCTCCAGGCCCGCTTCTGAAGCTGTCGATCGCGATACGTCAGCGCGCATAGAGCGCTACGTGCGTCTGCTGTCGACGCAGCTGCAGAATCTGCGTGAGCGACTTTATCCGCCGGAGGCGCAGAAGTCATTCACCCGCGTGTTTTCCACGCAGGATGTTAGCCGGCTACTCAATGTGCCGGAATCGACCCTGCGCACCCTGACGCTGGAGGGCAAGGGACCGCTGCCCGAGATCAACGGCGGCGGCCGGCGGCAATACACCCTCGCCCATCTGGCGGCGCTGCGCACCTTCCTCGCCGAGGCCCGGCCCGACGAGGCGCTGCACCTCGACCCGCGCCGCCGGCCGGGCGAGAAGCTGCAGGTGCTGTCGGCCTCCAACTTCAAGGGCGGTTCAGGCAAGACCTCGACCAGCCTGCATCTTGCCCACTATCTGGCCATCCAGGGCCTGCGGGTGCTGTGCATCGACCTCGATCCGCAGGCGTCGCTGACCACCACCTTCGGCGTGCAGCCGGAATTCGACATCGGCGAGAACGAGACCATCTACGCCGCCCTGCGCTACGACCGCGATCGCCGGCCGCTCAGCGAAGTCATCCGGCCGACCTATTTCCTCGGCATCGATCTGGTGCCGGGCAATCTCGAGGTGCAGGACTTCGAGTTCGATACGGCCATGGCGCTGCGCGACCGCGTGCGCGACGGCCACGGCCTGTTCTTCGAACGGTTGCACTCGGCGCTGGCGGAGGTCGAGGACCGCTACGACGTGGTGGTGCTCGATACGCCGCCGAGCCTCGGCTACGTCAGCCTGACGGCGCTCTACGCCGCCACCGGGCTGATCATCACCACGGCCGCTGCCATGCTCGACGTCGCCTCGGTCAACCAGTACCTACTGATGATCATGGACATCACCGGCGTGCTGGCCGACAGCGGCGCCCCGGCCCTGCAGCACGATTTCACCAAGTTCCTGCTGACGCGCTACGACCCCAACGACCTGCCGTCGAAGACGGTGTCGGGGCTGCTGCGGTCGCTGTTCGGCGACGACGTGCTGCTCAACGAGGCCTATCAGTCGACGGCGGTGCAGGCGGCCGGTCTCGCCAAGAAATCGCTCTACGAACTCGAACCGGGATCGGTCGGCCGCGACGCGCTCAAGCGGGCGCTCGAGAGCCAGGACGCCGTCAACGGCGAAATCTTCAAGCTGATCCGCACGGCATGGGGGCGGCCGTCATGAGCAAGTCGTCGAAAACATTAGCCGGCTTGATATCCGATATCGCCCGCGAGCAGGCCAGCGGCGCCACGCCCCTGCCGGTCGGCATGGGCCATCGCCGGTCGCGCTCGATCGAGGACGCCATGGAGACGCTGGGCGACCAGCGGCGCCAGACCACCGTCACCATCGATCCCGATCTGATCGATCCGGCACCGCAGGCCGATCGCGTCGCCGTCGACGCCGGGGCGCTCGAAGAGCTCCGGCGGTCGATCGAGGCGCAGGGTCAGCAGACGCCCATTCTCGTCCGCCGCCATCCCGAAGCCGAAGGCCGCTATCAGCTCGCCTACGGCCATCGCCGCCTCATGGCGCTCAAGGCCATCAACGCCGATCGCCAGCGCAGCGCCGACGGCAAGGGGCGCCTCCTGGCGCTGGCCTTCGTGCGCGAGCTCGACGATCTTCAGCTGGCGCGGGCGCAGGCCTCGGAAAATCTCGATCGTCAGGATCTGTCGTGGATCGACAAGGCGCTGTTTCTGCGCAACCTCACGGCCGCCTACTCGAGCGAGACGGCCTATGACGTGCTGCGGCTGCACAAGTCGGTGGCCTCGCGCATGCGCTCGGTGATGGACGTTATCCCCGCCGACATCATCACGGCCATCGGTTCTGCACCGGGCATCGGCGCGCCGCGCTGGCTGACCCTCGCTGAAATGTTTGACAAATTTCCCGCCGCGGCGGCCGCGGCGGCGCGCGAAAAAATAAATGTGCTCGAAGTTATCCCTGTTGGCGAAAACGGCCGCACAATAGGCAGCGACGAACGTTTTCTGGCGTTGTTCAACGCCGTTGCCCGGGCGGTGAAGGCCGCGGGGGCAAAGGGGACGGCCGCCGGCGGTCCGGAGCTGCCGGAGGTCAGGACGTCGAAAACGTCGGTGCAGGTGAAGTTCGCTCGCCAGCACGGGGCATTCGGCCCCTGGCTTGAGGCGCGCATGCGGTCGTTGTGGGATGAATACGTAGAGGAAACAAAGCGCTGACGCGGGTTTGCTGACGTGGTTTCCGGTCACCCCGAGGGGCGATCGGTCGAGTGAGAAACGAGTTTTCGAAGGAGAGACGCGGAAAAGAGAAAGGCCCCCAAACCGAAACGAATTCCGATCCGAGAGCCTTCTGTCTTGTAGCAAATTCAGAATGCCCCATCCTCGAATCGGTGTCAATTGTCGAATGCCCTTCGGGGCATGCTGGGAGTCTTTGTCCTCCGCCAGGAGGTCAGGACACGATGACACTTACCCAGATTTCGGCGCCGTTCGGCGCCCGAAAGCTGTCGGCTGGCATGCTGGCGGCGCAGCAGGCGGTTGCCAGCTGCGCACCGGCGGCGATGGTCGACGACAAATGGCGCCTGCTGCGGGCGCTGACCGATGCGCGCCAGGCCTTCCGGCTCAGTGATCGGGCCATCGCCGTGCTGTCGGCGCTGCTATCCTTCCTGCCCTCGCCGACGCTGGGGCTCGAGGGCGCCATCGTCTTTCCCTCCAACCGCAAGCTCAGCGACCGGGCGCATGGCATTTCCGAATCGACGCTGCGGCGGGCCATCGCCCAGCTGGTCGAGGCGGGCCTGGTGATCCGCCGCGACAGCCCCAACGGCAAGCGCTACCCCAAGGGCAACGATCCGGCCGAGGCGTTTGGCTTTGACCTCGGCGCCCTGGCGGCCCGGGCCGACGAGATCGAGGCCGCGGCCGCGGCCGTCAAGGCCGAACGCGAACGGGAGCGGCAGGCGCGGGCCCGCATCACCGTGCTTGGGCGCGACATCCGCAAAGCGGCCGAGTACCTGCTGCAGGCAACCGATGGCACTCACGAGGGCGCCATGACCGCGCTGGAGGATCTGGCCCTGCGGCTTGGACAGCGACCGCGTTCGGCGGCGGCCCTCGAAGAGCAGGCCTACGAGCTCGGCTTGATGATGGCCCGGCTCGCCGCTTTGACCGTGGCGCAGGAAAGTGCCGCCAAGTCCTCGCCAGACAAGGATAATTGTCAGGATATGCACGCCAATCCCGTTCAGAATGACGGGCATATACAAGATTCAAACCCTGAAATTTCCTTTGAAGGAGAACACTCCGAAACCGGAGAGGGCAGATCGGTCGGCACTGAAACGGACACCGACGCGCCGGGCAGCCGGCAACGGTCACGCCAGCAGCCGGGGACCACGCCGCTCGCTGCCGGACAAAGGTTCGATGTTGCCACCGTCATCGCCGCCTGTCCCAGTCTGCGCGAGTGGGCCGGCTTTGCCATCCGCGATTGGCCCGATCTGAAGCGGGCGGCCGAAACGGTGCGCCCTGCCCTCGGCATTTCGCCCAGCGCCTGGATGGATGCCGTCGACGCCATGGGCGAAACCGGCGCCGCCGTGACGCTGGCCACCATTCTCGAACGGGCTGAGAGCATCCGTACGCCCGGCGGCTATCTGCGCTCGCTGGTGGCCAAGGCCATGGCGGGCAAATTCTCGCCGGCACCGATCGTCGTGTCGTTGCTGAAGGCGCGCGCCAGGGCGACGCCGGCGGCGGGGCTGATCAATTGACGACCGGTTGCCAGCTGGCAACCGGCGGCGGTCCGGACGTCTGGTTGTTGACAGCTGTCAACCGGTCACCGGCGCGGCAGGCGTTCGCCGGAGGTCTTGGCGAACAGATGCAGCGCCTGACGGTTCGGCCGCAGGCTGACCGCCTCGCCGCTCACCGGCCGACGGGAACGGTCCATGACGCGGACCACCAGTTCACCCTCTTCCGTTTCGACGTGGACGTAGTATTCGGCGCCGAGCGACTCGACGAGGCGGATGCGCCCGGCGAGACCGGCGACACCGGCATCCTGAAGGCTGAGGTCTTCCGGCCGGACGCCCAGCAGCGTGTCGCCGGCCGGCGCCTCGGCGTCGAGATCGAGCGAACCAAAGCGGAGACGGTCGCCGCCGTGGCAGGCGACGAGATTCATCTTGGGCGAGCCGAGAAAGCGGGCGACGAACAGATTGGCCGGCCGGTCGTAGAGTTCGTCGGGCGTGCCGATCTGCATCAGGCTGCGCTGGTAGCCGTCCTTGAGCGGGGCGAACACGGCGATGCGGTCGCCCATGGTCATCGCTTCGGTCTGGTCGTGGGTAACGTAGATCATCGTCGCCCGGATGCGCTGGCGCAGGCTCATGATCTCGGCCCGCATCGACACGCGCAGGTCGGCGTCCAGGTTGCTGAGCGGTTCGTCGAACAGGAAGACGTCGGGATGACGGACGATGGCCCGGCCGAGCGCGACGCGCTGGCGCTGGCCGCCGGAGAGTTGGGCCGGCCGGCGGTCGAGATAGGGACCGAGGTTGAGAATGTCGGCCGCCTCCTTGACGCGGTCGGCGATTTCCGCCGCCGGCCGACCGGCCATCTTGAGCGGGAAGGCGATGTTGCCGGCCACGGTCATGTGCGGGTAGAGGGCGTAGGACTGGAACACCATGGCGACGTTGCGTTCAGACGGCGCCAACCCGGCCATGGAACGGTTGCCGATGCGGATGTCGCCGGCGCTGGCTTCCTCGAGGCCGGCGATCATGCGCAGCGCCGTCGACTTGCCGCAGCCCGAGGGCCCGACGAAGACGACGAACTCGCCATCGCCGACCGTCAGGTTGAGATCGGTGATCACGCTCACCTGGTCGAAGGATTTGGCGACGGACTTGTATTCGATCTCGGCCATGGTCTTTTTCCTGAAGAACGGGAGAGCAGGGAAGGGGCGGCTTAGCCCTTGACCGCACCGGCGGTCATCGACCGGCCGATCTGGCGATACATGACAAGGCCGATGACGAGGGGTGGCAACGTCGCCAGGATCATGACGGCGGCGGCCACGCCCCAGCGCACGCCGCCACCGGAAGCGGCGAAGAAGAACGAGGCGCCCACCGACACCGGCGTTGCCTTGTTGGTGGTCATGATCAGGCCGAACAGGAACTCGTTCCACGAGTAGATGAAGGCCAACACCGACGACGCGGCGACGACGTTGAGCGACATCGGCGCCACCACATAGGCCAGCAGTCGCAGCGTTCCGGCCCCGTCGACGCGGCCGGCTTCCTCGATCTCGATCGGCAGATCGGCGATGGAGGAGGCCAGCAGCACCAGCACCAGCGGCACGTTGACCAGCGCCAGGATGAGCGCCAGGCCGAAGCGGGTGTCGAGCAGGCCGACCTGCTGGTACATGAGATAGATCGGGATGGCGAAGATGATCAGCGGCACGGCGCGCAGATTGACCACCAGCGGCAGCAGCCAGGCGCGGCCGACGTTGAAGCGGGCCATGGCGTAGGCGGCGGGAAAGGCGAGGGCGATGGCCAGCGCCGAGCCGATCAGCGAGGCGACCAGACTGTTGGTCAGGAAGTGCAGAATGTCGAAGCGGTCGGCCATGGCGAACACCGCCGCGTAGTTGGCGAGCGTCGGCGCCTCGATGATCAGCGAGGCGTTGGTGGTGATCTCCGCCTCGCTCTTGAGCGAGGTGATGGCCGTGGCGATGACCGGGAAGTTCAGCACCAGCACCGCCAGCGCGAACACCAGCCAGCGGGCAAGATTGACGAGGCGCTTGCTCATAGCGGAGCCTTTCTGGCCGTCAGCCGGTTGATCAGCCACAGCACGACGAAGGAGGCGGCGAGCAGCAGCATCGAGGCGGCGACGGCAAGGCCGATGTCGCCGACCTTGAAGAACGCCTGATAGATGTAGATGCTCATCGACGTGGTGGAGCCACCGGCGCCGGGGCCGACCAGGGTGTAGAGATTGTCGAACACCCGGAAGCTGTCGATGAAGCGGATGAAGAACGTGATGCCGATGGCCGGCAGCATCAGCGGCAGATCGATGTAGACGAACAGGCGACGGCCGCGCGCCCCGTCGAGGGCCGCCGCTTCCCGCACGTCGGGCGAGATGGCGGCATAGGACGAATGCAGGATCAGCAGCGCGAACGGCGTCCATTGCAGCGTCTCGACGACAACCAGGGTGGTAAAGGCCCAGTCGCGGCCGAGGAATGCGGGAAAATCACCATATATTTCAAGTAGATAATATGGAACGGCGCCAACGAATTCGTGCAGGATCAGCCGGTACATCAGGCCGACCAGCGCCGGCGCGACCATCATCGGCAGCATCATGAAGGCGATGAGCCAGGGGCGGCGGGCGAACAGCGGCGCCAGGAAGACGGCCAGCATCAGCCCGACGACCACCTGGATCACCGCCACGATCAGCCCGAAGCGCAGCGAGAACCACGCCGCCGACCAGAAGCCCGGATCGGCGATGGCCTTGGCGTAGTTGGCCAGCCCGGTCAGCTCGGGGGCGCGGATGTTCTCGAAGCCGACGCGGGAAACCGAGTAGACGACATCGAGAAGCAGCGGAAACCCCAGCAGGGCAAGCAGGAAGGCCGTAAGCGGGGCAAGCAGGAGGCGCCCCTCGAACCGGGATGTCCGCGACATGCGTGTCTCGTCCTCGCCATGGCTGCAACCGCTACCGGTCGGGGGCAACGACCCGATCGGCCGGCGGCGCTCAGACTCTTGAATCCGGCGCGAAGTCTTGTCGACCTGGCAATTGCGTCAGGCCGGCACGCGCCCGGCACGGAATGGTGGGACATCGGCGCGCCCCAGGGAGCGGCGCGCCGACGCGGCTTGGCGGGCGACCTGTGGCCGCCCGGTGCCGTGGTTCAGGGCTTGAGCAGTTCGGCCATGCCGGTCTTGGCGGCGGCGAGCGCCGCGTCGAGCGACTTGTCGCCGGACCAGTAGGCGGTGAACTCCTTGGCCTGCAGCTCGTAGACCTGCAGCGCCTTGGCGGCGGTGCCGCCGTGCATCACGAAGCCATAGGCGCCGGCATATTGCCCGAGCTTGACGAGATCGGGCCGCTCGGCGCTGACCTTGGCCACCACGGCGTCGCTGAGGGCGGGCGAACCGCCGGCCTTGGCATAGACCTCCATGGCGTCGGGGGTGCCGAGCCAGTTGAGGAACTTGGCGGCGCCTTCCTTGTTCTTGGAGGCCTTGTTGATGCCGAGGCCGAGACCGTGGATGTGGGTGAAGCGGCCGGCCGGCCCGGCCGGCGGCGCCACGGTGCCGATCTTGCCGGCGACGGCCGGGGTCTTGTCCTTGTTGTCGAGGTCGCCGAAGGCGGCGTTCCACTGCAGCATGGTGGCTGCCTGGCCGGCGCCGAAGGCGGCGTTGGCCTCGGCGAACTCGTAGGTCGTCGAATCCTTGGGCGAGGTGCCGGCGTCATAGAGCTTCTTGTAGATGTCGAGGGCGGCGCGATAGGCCGGGCTGTCGACGGTGATCTCGCCCTTGTCGTTCATCCAGTCGCCACCCTGGGCGCGGGCCGCCGAGTGCCAGACCATCATGTTGAACAACAGGTTCTTCATCTGCAGCACGGTGCCGTAGCGGGTCGGGCTGTCGGAATTGATCGACTTGGTGAAGAACAGCGCCGTGGCCATCCAGTCTTCCCACGTCCAGGCGTCGGGATCCTTGGGCTCCAGCGCCTTGCCGAGGTACTTCTTGGAGATTTCGCCGTACTTGGCCTTCCAGCTGGCGTCGGACTTCAGCTTGTCGATCAGGTCGGAGCGGTAATACATGAAGTGCAGCGACAGGTCGGTCGGGATGCCGTACTGCTTGCCGTCGTACTGCATGGTGGCCAGCACCTTCTCGGGGAAGGTGGCCTTGTCGGCTTCCGGCAGGGTGATCGGGTCCATGAACGGCGCATAGCGGCCGAGGGCATAGGTGGCCAGCAGGTTGATGTCGAACTCGGTCGAACCGGCGGCGAGGTCGGCGGCCAGCTTGTCGAAGAAGCCGTCGCGGTTGAAGAAGATCAGCTTGACCTTGTCGGCGTCGGACGCCGTGGCGTTGTAGGTTTCGGCGGCCTTGCGCAGGCCCGCCTCTTCCGGACCGCCGGGCCAGCCCAGCACCGTCACTTCGGCCAGAGCCGGCCCGGCGCCCAGCACCGCAAGCACGGCGGCGCTCGTCAGAAGAGTCTGCAGTCGAGTCATTGTGTCCCCCTTGGATCTTATGATGTACGACGGGCGAGGTCGGCGACACCGATCACGCCGGCGGTCTTTCCGAGAGCCGCGGCGCGGATCTCGGGCTTCAGATGCGGCGGCAAATCCGCCAGTCGCGCCACCAGGCGCTCGCGATAGCCGCTGGCCAGGCCGACACCGCCACCGACGACGATGACGGCCGGATCGAACAACAGCTGAAGATTGCCGCACAGGCGGGCGACGACGTCGGCCGAACGGTCGACGATGGCTTCGGCCCAAGGCTCGCCGCGGCCGGCGGCGGCGAATACCGCCGGCGCTGCCTGGCCCTTCGGCGCCGCTTCGGCGATGAAGCTGCCGCTGGCCAGCGTTTCGAAGGCCACCAGCGAACCGTCTGGAGCCGTGGCCCTGAGGCCGCCGACCGAACCGGCCAGCCCGCCGCGACCGACCAGCAGCCGGCCACCGATGACGGCGCCGCCGCCGATGCCGGTGGATACGGTGACGAACACCATGTCCTCGCCGGTGCCGGCGCCGAAGCGGAACTCGCCCCAGGCGGCGGCCTGGGCGTCGTTGCAGAGCGTTACCGGCTGGCCGAGACGGCTGGCCAGGGCATCGGCCAGCGGATAGCCGGCGGCAACGGCCAGCGTGCCGGGGTTGAGCGCCGTCCAGCGCCCCTTGTCGACGATGCCGGTAACGGCGCCGCCGACGACGCCGAAGCGGCCCTGCCAGGGCGCGGCCAGTTCGGCGATGGCGTCGCACCAGCCGTCGGGATCGAGCTCGCGCCGGGTGGCCCGTTCGGCGGTAGCGATGACGCGGTCGCCGTCGACCAGCGCCACCAGCGTCTTGGTGCCGCCGAGGTCGAAGGCGAGGGCAGGGCGGGCCGTCGACTGGCGCGCCCCGTCGATGGCTTCGGCGAACCACTGGGTGATGTGCTCGGGCCGGGTGATGGCCGAGCCGACGACGACGCCGTGGGCGCCGAGGCGGATGGCTTCGGCTGCCTGCTCGGGGACGCGGATGCGCCCTTCGGCGATCACCGGCCGGCCGAGCCGCACGGCCGCCGACAGCAGCTGGAAATCGGGATCGATCTGTTCGGGACCGCCGGTATAGCCGGACATGGTGGTACCGACCACGTCGACGCCGAGCTCGACGGCGGCGCGCGCCTCGGCAATGTTGGAGATGTCGGCCATGGCCAGCTTGCCGTGGGCATGGACGGCGGCGCAGAGGTCGGCGACGGCGGTCGGGCGGACGCGGTCGGTGGCGTCGAAGGCGATGATGTCGGCGCCGGCCTCGGCAAGGGCGACGACGTCATCGATGAACGGCGTGATGCGCACCGGCGACGTGTCGAGGTCGCGCTTGATGAGGCCGATGATCGGCGCGTCGGTGGCCGCCCGCACGGCCTTGAGATTGTCCAGGCCTTCGATGCGCAGGCCACGGCCACCGGAGGCCAGCGCCGCCAGGGCGAAACCGACCACCTGGTCGGGATGATCGAGGGGGCCGTCCGGCACCGGCTGGCAGGAGACGACGAGTGATGATGCAAAACGCTTGAGGCAGTCGGCCACGATGTCCTCGCAACTCATGTTCATGCGAGTCGTAGCAGCGAAAGAACCAGTAGGCAACCAGTTAGGACCAAAGGCCTAAAATTCGCTCAACTGGTATCAAACTGATCATTGTTCCGCTTGCGTCCTGAGCTCGACGAGGAAGTCGTAGCGCTCGCCGCAGTAGGTGGTGCGGGTGAACTCCACCGGCATGCCGTCGTCGGTGAAGCAGCGGCGTTCGGCGATCAGCAGCGGCGCGCCGACCACCAGATGCAGCAGGCGGCCATCCTCGGGGCTGGCGATGGCGGCCCGCAGGCGTTGCAGCGCCCGCACCGGCCGGCGGTTGCGCTCGGCCAGCACGTCGTAAAGCGAGCCGGTGACCACGGCGGGGTCGTCGAGCACGTCGGCCGGCACCACGGCGTGCTCGATGGCCATCGGCAGGCCGTCGCCGGTCCTGAGGCGTTTGAGGCGGCAGACGCGGGCCCCGACGGAAAGGTGCAGCGCCATGATCTCGGCCGGCGAGGCCGGGCCGATTTCGCGGCTGATCCAGATCATGCCCGGCTCGATGCCGCGCGAGCGCATGTCCTCGGAAAACGAGGTCAGCGTCGACAGCGGCTTCTGCAGGCGTTCGGCAACCGCCGTGCGGGCGCCGTGGCGGCGGATCAGCACGCCGTCGCCGACCAGGGCGTCGATGGCCTTGCGCACCGAGGTGCGCGACAGGTGGATGGCTTCGGCCAGATCGCGCTCGCCGGGCAGGCCGTCGCCGACGGCCAGCACGTCCTCGGCGATGGCCTGGCGCAGCGCCAACGCCAGATCGCGATAGATGACGCCGCTCGAATGCTGCTCGAGGGCGTGCTGCAGGAAGGCGATGAGTTGGGACGACTGCGGGGGAAGCTCGGTCATGTAGTCCATCTGGTCGCTAACTGGTATCCGTCCGCTTTAGCAGGATTGTGCGGCCGGCGGAAGCTTGGCCGCGTGGTAGCCGCGCCGGCGCTTCTGGCCGGCGAGCCGCGCCAGGGCGGCACAGGCGGCGTTTTCGCTGGCGAAGGTCGAGGTCATCGTCTGGCCGGCGGTGCCGATGCGGCCCCAGACGCGCACCAGCGCCACCTCGCCGAACAGCGTCGGTTCAAGGGTGAGGGCGTAGAAGCGGCGCATATTGCGCGCTGCGTCGACGCGGTGGAGGTGGACGGCGGCCGCTTCCGGTGTCAGCATGGCCAGAGTTTCGGTCGCGGCCGGCGCGGCGTCCAACGACATCTTGGAATCGATGCCGGCCGATCGATTCACGCTGATGATGACAGGGCCGGCCAGCGGTCTGGGGAGGAAGCGATGAGCCGATTGCGTTGGGGAATTCTGGCCACCGGCTGGATTGCCGATCTCTTCACCGGCGATCTCCGGCAGAACGGCTTCACCGTCGCCGCCGTCGCCTCGCGCTCGGCCGACAAGGCGGCCGCCTTCGCCGCCCGTCACGGCATCGGCCGCTGGCACGGCAGTTACGAGGCCCTGGCCGCCGATCCTGACGTCGATGTCGTCTACATCGCCACGCCCCATCCCTTCCACGCGGCGGCGGCGGCCATGTGCATCGCCGCCGGCAAGCACGTGCTGGTCGAGAAGGCGTTCACGCTCAACGGCACCGAGGCGCGGCAGTTGCTGGAACTGTCGCGCCGTCACGACGTCGTGGTGCTCGAAGCGATGTGGACGCGCTTTCTGCCGCACATGGTGGCGTTGCGGCAATTGCTCGCCGACGGCCTGATCGGCGACATTCGCACTCTGGTGGCCACCCATACCCAGGACCTGCCCGACGATCCCGGCCATCGCCTCAACGCCCCCGAACTCGGCGGCGGCGCTCTGCTCGATCTTGGCATCTACCCGGTGTCGTTCGCCTTCGACCTTCTGGGCGCGCCGCGCCAGGTGCTGGCCACGGCCCGCTTCAAGTCGACCGGCGTCGACGCCGAGGTGTCGCTGCTGTTCCGCCACGAAAACGGTGCCGTGGCCGCCATGGTCTCGGCCAGCGACGCGCCCGGCGCCAACCGCGCCGAGATCAACGGCACCGCCGGTCACGTCGAGATCGACGGCGTCTGGTACGCGCCGAGCGGCTTCCGCGTCTACGACAGCGCCAAGACGCTGGTGCGGACGTTCGAGCCGGCGCGCTTTGCCGGACGCGGCATGCACTTCCAGGCCATCGAGCTCGAACGCCTCGTCGCCGCCGGCGAACGCATCAGCCCGCTGATGCCGTTGCCTCAGAGCGTCGCCATCATGGAAACGCTCGACGACATCCGCCGCCAGATCGGCCTCGTCTATCCCTCCGAAGCCGGGTGAGGGCGGCCGCTCAGCCGCCCAATGCCGACATGTGACGCTTGAGCGCCGGCCGCTTGTCGCGGCCGATCTCGAAGTCGTGGCCCTTGGGCTTGCGGGCAATGGCGCCGTCGATGGCGGCGGCCAGCCGCTCGTCGGCTTCCGAGCCGCGCAGCGCCGCCCGCAGATCGGTCTGCTCTTCCTGGCCGAGGCAGGTGTAGAGCACGCCGGTGGCCGAAACGCGGACGCGGTTGCAGCTTTCGCAGAAATTGTGACTCATCGGCGTGATGAAACCGAGCCGGCCGCCGGTCTCCGTGACGCGGGCGTAGCGGGCCGGGCCGCCACTCTGCTCGGCCGTGTCGGTCAGCGTCAGCCGCGTTTCGATGAGGCGGCGCAGCTCGGTGAGCGGCAGGTACTGGTCGGTCCGGTCGGCGCCGATGTCGCCGAGCGGCATGGTCTCGATCAGCGTCAGGTCCATGCCGTGGCCGTGGGCGAAGGCGATGAGGTCGAACACCTCGGTCTCGGTGATGCCCTTGAGCGCCACGGCGTTGAGCTTGACCTTGAGCCCGGCCTCGCGGGCGGCGCGCAGCCCGTCCATCACCGCGCCGAGCTGGCCGTGCCGGGTGAGGGCGCGGAAGCGGGCCGCGTCGAGGGTATCGAGCGACACGTTGAGGCGGCGGACGCCGGCGGCGAAGAGCGCCTCGGCGTGATCGGCGAGCTGGGTGCCGTTGGTGGTCAGCGTCAGTTCGCCCAAGGCGCCGCTGGCCAGATGGCGCGACAGCGACCGGAACAGCGTCAGGATACCCTTGCGCACCAGCGGTTCGCCGCCGGTGATGCGCAGCTTGGTGACGCCGCGGCTGATGAAGGCCGAGGCGAGACGGTCAAGCTCTTCCAGCGTCAGCAGGTCGCGGCGCGGCACGAACTGCATGTCCTCGGCCATGCAATAGACACAGCGCAGGTCGCAGCGGTCGGTGACCGACAGGCGCAGGTAGCGGATGGTGCGGCCGAAACGGTCGATCAGGGCGCAGGACATGACGGCTCCTCGGCGGGGGCAAGGGGGGGCAGCACCGGCCCGCCCCGGGCCGGACGAGCGACGGATGGCGGCTCGGACGGGCGACCGGCGGCGTGATTGATGGCAAGGGCGACCATGACCGTTACTCCGCTGTCCGACGGGCCGAGGGCGTGGCCGCACGTGGCTGTACCACCTGATAGCCGGTGCGGCCAATATACCATACCGGCGCGCTCCAGATATGTACCAAGCGCGTGAACGACAACACCAGAAAGATGGTCAGGCCGCGCGTCAGCCGCGCCCACAGCAGCGGCAGGATGGCGCTGTCGGAAAAGCTCGCGGCCGCAACGGATGCGGCCGCCGAGTGCGCCCCCGATCCGCTGATCGACGGGCTCGAGCGCTGATGAGGGACGGTCGCCGCGCCGGCGGCGACCGGGCTGGCGTCAGAAGCCGGAGAACGTCCACTCCATGCGGTGATGATAGGTCTCGCCCGGCCGCAGCACCGCCGAGGGGAAGGCCGGCTCGTTGATGGCGTTGGGGTAGGTCTGCGGTTCGAGGGCGATGCCGCCGTTCTTGATCACCTTGGAGAACGGCGCCAGCAGCGCCTCGGAGAAGTGGTCGGCGGTGTAGAGCTGCACGCCCGGTTCGGTGGTGGTCAGCTCGAGCAGGCGGCCGGTCACCGGCTCGACGAGGCGGGCGGCCAGGTGCAGCGGCCCACGGCCGGCGTCGAGGCAGAAGTTGATGTCGTAGCTGCCGGCGATGGTGCGGAAGCGGCGGAAGTCGAAGCGCGTGCCGGCCACCGGGGCGATCTCGCCGGTGGGGATCAGCACGTCATTGGCTGGCGTGTAGTGGCTGGCCGGAATTTCCAGCTGATGGCCCAGGGCCGAGCCCTCGCCGACGAGGTTGAGATAGACGTGGTTGGTGAGGTTGATCGGCGTTGGCTGGTCGCTGACCGCCAGCATGTCGAGGTAGAGCGTCGCGCCGCGGATGCCGTAGCGGGCGGTGACGTCGAGATTGCCGGGAAAGCCCATGTCGCCGTCGGCCGACTGCAAGCGGAAGGCGACGCCGTCCGGTGTCTGGCTCGGCGTCCAGGCGCGGCGGGAAAAGCCGACGGCCCCGCCATGCAGCGTGTTGGGCGCCTTGTTGATCGGCAGGGCGTAGGCCTTGCCGTCGATGGCGAAGCGGCCGCCGGCGATGCGGTTGGCAAACCGGCCGCAGATGGCGCCGCCGGAGTTGTCGGCGCCCGGATCCTCGGGATGGCCGGACGAACCGATGACCACCTGCACGCTGCCGCCGTCGGCCGTCGGCACGTAAAGGGCGATGAGCTTGGCGCCCACCGGGCTGAAGATGGCCTTGAAGCCGCCCTCGCCCTCGATCGTCACGTAGTCACGCTGATTGGCCATGTCTGCTCCTCCTGTCGGGGCGTGCCGCCCGTCCTCGTTCGTCGCGCCGATGAGATACCCTTCAGCGGTTGCTTGTCGACTGCTGTTTGCACCGCCGGCGTCCGGTTCCGCCCTAGATGTGAGCTTTCCGACCCGACTGAATCGTCAGGTCGAT